>JAFLDL010000012.1 GCA_017302435.1 Candidatus Accumulibacter necessarius | reverse complement strand
GGGACGCCGGCGGGAGCGCTGGTGGTGATGGATGCCGGCATTGCCACCGACGCCAACGTCGCCTGGCTGGTCGAGCACGGCTATCGCTATCTGGTGGTGCGTCGCGGCGGGATGCGGCAGTTCGATGCCACACGCTCGGTGAGCATCGAGACCGCCGGCGAGGAGTGGCTGGATCTTCAGAAGGAGCTGAGCCCGGATGGCCAGGAGCTTTGCCTGTATTGCCACTCACCGACCCGGCAATTCAAGGAAGAAGCGATGCTCGCGCTATCCGGTGGGCGTTTCGAGGCTGGCTTGCAGCAAATGCGCGATGGCCTGCAAAAGCCCCGCAGCGAAAAGAATCACGACAAGCTGCTGGAACGTCTCGGCCGACTCAAGCAGAAGAGCCGTGGCGCCAGCCAGCACTACCAGGTCAATCTGGTCACCGATCATTCCGGCAAGACGGTGACGGCGATCACCTGGCAGAAGGTGCCGGTTCCCGGCACGATGGCGACGCATCCCGGCGTCTATTGCCTGCGGACCAACGAACTCGCCTGGGATGAAGAGAAACTCTGGCGTACCTACACGATGCTGACCGATCTGGAGAGTGTGTTTCGCAGTCTGAAAAGCGAGCTCGGCTTGCGCCCCATCTACCACCACAAGGAAGAGCGCTCGGACGGTCATCTGTTCATCACCGTGCTCGCCTACCAGTGCGTTCAGTTCCTGCGCGTGAAACTCAAGGCCGCAGGAATGACCGACAGTTGGGCGACCCTGCGCGACATCCTCTCGGTGCAGCGCCGGGTCACTGCGACCTTCAGCCAGCGCGACGGGCGATCCCTGCATGTGCGCAAAGCCACCGTCGCCGAACCCGATCTGCTGGCGATCTATCGCGCGCTGGGCATCAGCGCCGCACCCGGAGGAACCAGAAAACTGATCAGCTGAATCAGCAATTACAGGCTTGTAGTGCCACTCGATATTTCTTTGGCACGCAAGCAATTGATTCAGCGAGATGTTTTTTGGGAGTCGTTAAACTTGGGCTAGGCGATTCCTTGCCGCCAGCATGGTGCAACGACCCCCCGCAAGTTCTCCGCCAGATCATTCACTACACCATTGAACGTCAAGCAGGGCATAGCTTGGTTCGATTCTCGCTTGAACCTATGTTTGACATTGTGCGGTGCGATTGTCCAGCCCCTTGACCTTGACCCCGACAGGCCCTTGACTCGGCTACCGGGTGACGCGGTAGCTATTTTTTGGGCCGTGTTTCAGCGAGGGTCCCCCAACTGCCCAAAAAATATGCCACTACTTTGGCAACTTTTGGTTTTTTGGTGTCTTGAGCTTGCCGGTAGTAGGGTCTATGATTGCCGCAACAGTAAGCGGACCACGCCATGAAACTGCAACTCGCTATAGTCCTCGTTGTCTCGGGTTGCTCGTCAGTGACCATGATGGACGGATCAGACGGCCCGATTTCGGACAAAGCTTGCGACGTGCGGGTGTATCAGACACAGGCCCAAGCTTTGAAACAGGGGTCGATAGAGGAACTGTGCATCATCACCGGGGACACGTCACTACGCTTTTCACATCACTCGTCTGAAGCAATCGCCAAGCACAAGGACAAGGCGTGTGCCTGTGGTGCGAGCAACGCTTACGTACAATCTCGTATGGATGGTGACATTGGCATGCAGGGGCAAGTCACCATGGTCGCCTTTAGATACGTCAACAGTTCCCCGCAGAAACCGACACCGGTTGCCGTCGTCC
The DNA here is from genome assembly GCA_017302435.1 of Candidatus Accumulibacter necessarius. Taxonomy (GTDB): domain Bacteria; phylum Pseudomonadota; class Gammaproteobacteria; order Burkholderiales; family Rhodocyclaceae; genus Accumulibacter; species Accumulibacter necessarius. Next base: position 96,425 of record JAFLDL010000012.1, on the reverse strand, counting down.
AACGTGTCCAGCCAATTGCGCCTGTTGCCGCCAGGACCACTGACGCTGTTGTTACCACGAATGCCGAAACTGCAAAGGTGGTTCAATTCCTATCGGATACCGGCTTCCCTCTTGTTGGCGAACCCGTTCGATTCAAGCAAAAAGACAGTCTCACCTTCTACGAGGCACGAGGCACCGGGGGTAGGATTACTCAAGTTGTGTGCAAAGGGGGGGCGTGCAGGCTGCGAAAGATTGATGATTGACTCACCGGTCTATTTTTGGGGGAGAAATGAAAACGTCAGGTTTGTTGTTGTTGGCTATTGGGCTTATATGGGTTGCAATCGCCTTTAATATAGATACCACAGTAACCACAGACGGCCAGTTTGTCGGGGGTAGCTATTATCCTGGCAAATCTGTCCACAACATTGGCAAGATGGACGAACGCCGAAACCATCTAATGATCGCGTCGCTCCTTGTTATCGTTGGAGTGGTTTTATTTGCGTTCGGTAGCACCGGAAGGACCAAGAGCGCCACTTCAGTAGCTTCACCGGCCCCCGTGTCCGATAACGAGGATTATAAGAATAGTCGTTATAACGGCGAGCGAAATATTGCGTCCGGCAAGTATCAACTCTTTTTGACGAAGAAATATGCAATCGAGAAAAACGCCACACTTGAAAAATATGTTGTCGAAGATAACCTTTTTGAAACCCTTGAACAAGCGCTAGAATTTTGTGACAATAAGGAAAAGCAAGCTGAACTCGAAAGATTAAGGACGGCATACAAAGTGGAGTATTTTGTAAAAAATTCTAATGCTGATTTGGCTGGCGTCCAACTTGGGGATTTTCTTGTGGCCTACAACAGAAAAGCAATAGCTAGCAACATGGACATGTCAGATGCGATCGCGTCATTATCAGAGCCAACTACTACGCTCGTCGTCTTTCGTGATGGAAAGGCGCTAGTGCTCAAGGTTAGTGCGGGGGCTTTGGGAATTGACGGGCGTTTCGAAGAATTGGACCCTGCAACATACGCACTGAGAGTTAGAAAGGCCGCATAGCTAATTGCGCTCACTTGGCCGGGTTATTAACAAATTCAAACCAAAGCGCTCTGTTCATCGCTTGGCAGTGGCGTCTCATAACAATTCATGGAGTCTAAAAGGGATGGCAGCGCGTTCTGTTCGTGGTTTCTTCCTTGCATCGGTGGGCGGCATCCTTCTTGCTGTGTGTGGTTCTTCAGACGCTACCCTATACAATCGTGGCGGTGGTCTGATTTATGATCATGCCCAAAATATAACTTGGTTACAAGATGCTAATTTTGCTGACCGAATGAGTTGGGAAAGTGCTATGACGTGGGCTGAGAATCTCAGCTATTTTGACCCTGTGAGAAATGTTCCCTATAGCGATTGGCGCTTACCCAAGAATTGGGGCGCTCCTTGCTACGGGTATAACTGTATTCACAGCGAATGGGGGCTCTCTACTACCTAGAGCTTGGTCGCCCGGGAAATCCCGTTAACACTCTACCCAATCCGGAACCATTTCAAAACGTCGTAAATGCTGCCTATTGGACATCAATGCGTCATTCCTTGCTTTGAGTTCAAGGAGTGCTTCGTGCGGCAGGATGTTTCCGGCTAGGTTTCCCGTCAAGGAGGCGAGACATAACGCGCTAGCTTCGTCTGGCTGGTAGGATTGCGCTTGCGGGCTAATGCTTCGTTCTGCCACGATGGCTTGCACGATAGAATCTAGTTTAGAAATTCGGTCGACGAGGTTTATCTGCCGCGGATACGCCAGCGGCTAGGCCGGACGCTTTCGGGGCGGCTGATAAACGCTATTCGTTAGGCCTCACAACTGGCACCTCGAACCATCGAAGTCAACAATACGACAGACGTCGTCAACATGGCGCAGACTGCATGCAACCGTATTCCCCGTTCGACAAACAAATTCGCGATCTTCAGACGGCAGATTTGAAGGTACTAAAGCTTGCATCTGAGGGCTGGTACATCGAGTACAAGCAAGAAGCGCCAAACGCAGCCGCCCTTGCAAAGTCCGTGTCAGCATTTGCCAATACCTACGGAGGTTGGCTCTTCTTGGGTATTCAGGAGGAGTCGAAAGTGAATCCTGTTGCAGGGGCCTTTCCCGGAGTGCCACGCGACGACGTTGATTCAATCCTACAGCGTCTGAGGAAGTCCTCCACCGACCACTTGAACCCTACCCCCCACTTTGAGACGAAGGTTCTCTGGGGACCAGATTCTGAAATTGAACTCCCAGAGAATCGAGCGGTGATCTGCATTTGGACTGCACGAAGCTGCGCTGCACCGCATGTTCACAAGTCTGGACAAATCTACCGCAGAGTGGCCGATGCTTCCGAGCCTAAGGCAGAGAATGACAGATTCATTTTGGACCAATTGTGGCGGCGGGCGGATGACGTTAAGCGATCACACAAGGACTGGTACGACCGAGATCCAGAGTTGTCTACGCATGAAAAATCTCTTCCATATGTACGGCTAATGCTCATCTCCGACTGCTGGGAAGAGCGTGACATTTGGATTGGAGATGACGATGACAAGATACGCGCAGCGCTCGGAGAAACGGGCGGTGTCAGCTCAATTCCCTTTGACACCGTCCACACATCAGGCACTGGCTACACTGGGCGCCAACTTAGTGGCAACGACCCCCAGAACTTGTCACTCACATGGCGACTGGGCAGAAACCTAGTGAGCGACGTATTCATTCCCTTGCCACTCTTTCAACCAGATCATCGCGACCTGCTGGCACTGGACTTATCCGGATATGAGCACATGCAACGGTTCATCGCTCTTCTTGGCAAATATTCCACCAATTCGCTGCGCATAGTCGATCTGAACTATGTCTTCAACATTCTTGTAGGCGTCGCAGAGATTCAGGAGCGCCTATGCAAGCTCGCCGACTGGACTGAGAGCTATTATTTGAAGGTTAAGCTTCTGAATTGTTGGCGCACAATTCCATACATCGATGTCCCTGATGTCCTAGCCAAATTCGAGGAACACGGTTTGCCGATGTGCTTGGATTCGATGACTGCATGGCCGCGGCTCACTGGACCTGAGAACTACATTGAAGTTTCTCGCCATCCGGAAATTGAAAGCAATGAGGCCCGAGTTCTCGTTCAGGCTCTTCGAATGTTCTATCCGGTCGCACATTCATATGGGGTACCAGCATGGATACCGTACGAGGACGACGAAGCGGTCACCCCATACCATGTAGCGCTCCAGGAGGCCGGGCGGCGGGCAATAGAGGTTCAACGTCGTCGAAATGCGCGAAACAAACGATAAATGCACTGAACGGGACGGGCGAAACAGTGACGCCCAACGAATAAGGATAGATCGTGCGAAGCCACGATCTATCCGTTTGTTGGACGAGCCTTGTACCTGAGGCCCGTTCGGATGAACGGCTGCTTTTCAAGAGACTGAGCGTCCGCAAAGGGTCGGTGGCAGCCGGTGGGCCAAAAAATGTGAACGACTGCTTCCAGTCTGATCCGGCCGTTGATCCTCGGCCTCGGCGTTTTCCCATCCAGCTGGCCGCTCCAAGACCACAAGCGGCCACTGGGTTTTCGTGGCTTGCTGTCGGCAACCGACCCGTTGCGGTCACTTGGGCCTATGGAAAGCTGATACAAAAAAATGAAACGCTGGGTTGTCCCCGACGGTTCACACAACACCAAGCGATCATTCCCTCGTCATTGACGTGACTACCCGCATGCCCGTCGAAGGTCTACGAAGCATCGAGCAAAAATCGCTATTTGGAACGGTCGGGGCTCGAAATTCTCTTGATCTTCGCTATCGATTTTTCGCCCGGAGCCTTCTTACCCGTTAAATGTTTCGCCGTGGACATTTTGATTAGGCGTTCAATTTCGTTGAGCGTATGAGACGACGCAAATCCGTATCTGTATTGCTGTTTTAGTGAGTCGCAAACATCAAAGAGATAGAATGAATTTCTAGCTATGCGAACGATATATTCCTGCACATATTTCGACCAATATCTTGGGCGTTGGCTAATAAGGAAAAGCATAAGCTCATGCCGTGCAATGTTGCTGAGCTCGGGGTTTTCGAGTTGATCGAATAGAAGCGGGCCCATTTTTTGCGAGTACAAATCGTCTTGGTGCCACGCGACGATATTGTATGGGATGGAAACACATATCCTCGACAATCGCTCGTTTTTGTCCTTTCCAAAATCTCCAACAAGGAAGAAGTTTGCTTTATCGTACGACGCATAGCCGTGCTCAGCCAGCATCGGAGCCGTTATTAGTACGACTTTTGACAACTGGTCCCAAGACCGCATTATTTCGCCAAGCAACTGACGCTTGGCTTCGGGACGAGCGTAGTCACTATTTCGAAGTGCTCGCGCTGCAGCGCTAGTTAGCTTCATCAAGCATAGGACAGAATGCTCAGTCAGGATGCTAGCGATTGTTTGGTTGTAAGGGCGAGCAGGGTCATAGGTGCTATCTGCATATCGGTCTTTTATGACTGCAGGTAGATTTGAGTCAATCACTCCATTTGTTATGACTTCCTGCATTCTTGCCTGAGCTTCCGGCGACGCTTCCCACTTGGCATGCTCGTATGGATCTAGATTCTCTGGAAAGCCGCAATATTTTTTTACTGTAAGATAGCATTTACCTAAGTCGCTTATTATAACCCTCAGGGCATCGTCCCGCTTCCTATCTGTGCCGGTATAGAACTCGATAATCTCGGGATATTGCGCGTAACGCATTTCTGAGAGAATATATTCAGCAAAATCCGCGTGGTGGTGCATGCGTTGTGCAACGAAGTAAAAAATCCAGTATGAGAATCGGAAATAGAATTCGTGTCCCTTCCTAATCAAAATATGGTTTTGATAGAGGACGTCAAAGACAACGTGCGTATCCAGTTCGATGAGGCTATCCTTGCAGAATTTTTGCACTTCGAGCAAGAACCGATTTCTAGTAAAGAAATAATTCCCTTCACGCACCAGAAGTTCGCAGAAATAGCCAAGAACATGCTCACTGTCCTTTAGATCTGGTTTTGACTTATATGTCGGGATCCCATCAGTATTAAACAGCAAAAACAACACTCGTTTGAGCATCTCTGATCGGTTAACTGGGCTTTCCTCGAAGTCCAATTCCGATACCTTTAGAAGCGTAATGCAGTTGAGTGGTGTCCTGTGCAGATTAAGGACATCAAGATCGGAAACCAGGCGCTTGGTTACTGCGTCATCTTCGCCAATTTGTCGTGTTTCGTTATAGCTGCAAACAATTTTTCTGATGTCTTCTCTTGGCAATGTCCAAAGGAAGTAAGTCTCAAAAGTACGCCCCTGTTCGAGAACAGACGTAAGTCCAACCATCGAGGTGTCCGCGCGATGCATGCAAGTCAGTGGAGTCTCTGCGAATTTTTCAATGATTTTTCGAAGCAGTTTTGACCCATCCTTTTCGGTAGGTGACCAAGAGTCCAAGACTACTCGGCCAATATCTTTCGTGGTGAGGTTCAATGGGATAAGAACGCGGTCGATTTCTTCATTAATCGAGGCCAAATTCGGTTTTAGCAGGTTGGCATCGAGAAATAACCAGAATTCACGATTTGGCTTACGCCATGCCTGTCTGACTAGATATTTGGCCAAACAAGATAGTCCATACTGGGGCGGTGCTTTAATGACATAAGATGTAGTTAAACCTAATAGTTCAGAAATCGAGACGCGCGGTTCTGATCTCGCCCCCTTTTCAACTTCCGCCTTTCTACTTAGGATTGGTTCGACCCATACTCTGGGTTGGCTTGAGAACGATTGGAGGGCTTGTTCTAATTCGCTAGACAGATGGCTATCAACATAGTCGAATGGTGCTGGACCCTTTGGTGCAGTCGGTGGAATTTCTGATTGACGTTGGTTCGACTGGTCCAGAGATGTTCTTAAGCGAACAGGAAGGTCAAATGCCCACAGACCGGTTGGAGCAAATGTATCAATAGGCATAATTGTCCAACCGGACGCACCAGCCTTCTTGGCATGTAACATCGCCTTACCAGTGCTATCTGTGAGACTTATTGTGCATAGATTAACTCCGAATTCGTCGCTACTAGCCGCACCAACGGCCCCTGCCGCCAGAACAATGTGACTCTGCACCGGCGTGACCCATGCACTATGACTATGCCCATGTAACCAAAAGTCAAAATCGCTCGCGATGCGCCGGGTCGCTTGCTCCCTTTCTGTTTGGTTGAACCAATCAATAGGGTGATGTATTAAGCCAATACGAACTTGTGAATCTTTCAACTTTTCCCTTGCCGCGTTGAACTGCCACTCGGCGGCAAACCATAAGTTGCGGTCGTCTTCAAGTCCCGAACACGTCCAGGCAGAGTTGAATCCGGATACCCCGACAGATATGCCGTTTATCTCCAGATTCTTAGCATAGACATGCCTCTGTTCCGGGTCGTCTTGGTGAGGGAGGTGGGTTCTTATAAAATCGCCATATTCATCCAGCCGCCGCATTGTCTCAAGGAACTCAATTGGTTTTTCGTAGAAACGCTGGTTGATCTTCTCGACATATGTGGCTGAATTCCCTGCCCAAGTTGTTAACGTAGACTGGGCATCTGCGTTGATTGCATCGCGATTGACGTCGTGATTGCCAGGCACGATGAACAATCGTTCACGTGCTAGTGGAGCCCCTTCTCTCCCGCATACATGGAGCAGGTCATAGAAAAATTGCTCTGCTATCGAATACTGATCTCTGATTGGCTTCGATAAACTATGGCCGAATGCAATGTCTCCGGTACAGAAAATCAAGTCTGGACGCCGGGCGCCGCTCGTTGCGAAATGGGCTGTTAGATAGTTCAGCAGCGCACTTCTAGCCGTGCTGTCGCGCCATTCCATATGCGGACAGAAATGGATGTCGGAGATGTGCAACCAGGTCAATTTTTTCGGCATGGTGGATTCTTACAATTCCAGAGTAACCATCCCCCGGCAGAGCCGGGGGCTTTCAATGTGTGAGCCGCTCAAAGCGGCTAAACAGGGACGCTAACGCGACCCTGACTTTCTTGCGCCACCTAAAGGTGGCAAATGAGCGCCACAGGCTCAGTTGATCGAGTCGTTTGTCCTCTTGCTCCTGGTCCCGTATGTACCGCCGGATCACCTCTTCGTCTCGCCCTATGGTCGAGACGAAGTACCCGCGCGCCCAGAAGCTTTGGCCGACAAAGTTCCTCTTGTGCTCACCATACACCCGCGCCAAGTGAATCGCGCTCTTGCCCTTGATGTACCCAACCACCTGCGACACCGCGTGCTTCGGAGGGATCGAGATTAGCATGTGGACGTGATCGGGCATCAGATGCCGTTCTTCGATCCTGCTCTCCTTTTGCTCGGCCAGCTTGCGGAACAACTCCCCGAGGTATCGTCGCAACTGCTCATAGAGCGTCTTGCGTCGGCACTTTGGGATAAACACCACGTGATATTTGCACTCCCACTTCGAGTGGCTTAGGACATCAAACTCGTCCATCAGGATTCTCCACACAGTCATGTGCTTGGCGGCTCACGACCTGAAGTTTCCCTGATGGACCCCCTAAAATGTCAAACTTCTACGGCCACCCCGGCAGAGCCGGGGGATTTCCCGTCTTGGTTAAAAGCTGCCGGTCAGGCGAGAATAGCACCGCCGAAAGCCGAACGGCCGCTTTCGCGTTGTCCGGTGGTGCGGTGAAGGACTGCTTTCAAGAGCCTCCACCGTCTGCCACCGGTCGGTTGCCGACAGCAAACCGCGAAAACTCAGTGGCTGCTTGGAATCCTGGAGCGGCCAACTCGATGGGAAACCGCCGAGGCCAAGCATCACCGGCCGGATCAGACTGGCAGCATGCGTATTCCACGGGAAACTGGACACCGATTCCACAGCAGGCCAGTCCGCGTTGACCAAAAGTCAGCCCTTTCATCGAGCCTGGCACTTTTGATTCTTCGAGAACGGAGGACGCCCCACCCAGACTTCCTCTTCTGTCTCGCGGGCGCTCGATGTCCGCCAATCGACCAAGGTACCGAAGACATCGAAGACAAGCCCCTTGATCCTGTCCATGAACAGTCCCGTAAGATGATCGTGGAGGGGATATCGAGAATCAGATGTCCAGACGACCGGTTCGTTCGATCCGCGTGGAGAGCGTGTTCGTCGAACCACCGGCCTCGCTGCCCCCCGCAGGTTCGTGATCGCGAATGACCGATTCGATCTCACGAATCATCAGGCTCATGGTTGTTCCCCAACCGCCATTGTCGATTGCGGTTGCCTGAAAGCGCAGCAGCGGGGTCAGCGTGTCCGGAAGTTCCGAGGCGTCCGGAAGTCGCGCGCCCTCGACGAGCAAGGGGAAGATCGCGCTTCGACGCTGGAGCAATGCTTCAATCTCGCTGCGAACGACATCGTCCTGCTGGTGCAGCCGAGGGGATTGGCCTTGCGGTCCCGGTGCGAGCCAGGACCGGCCGATGACGATCACGCCCGCCTTGCACGCCGCCAGCGCGCCTCCGATGGATTCGTCCCAGGCACGACTGGGGGCGATGCCGCTGATGTCGAGGAACACGCGTCGCAAGCCGAAATGCTCCGCCAGGTCGTTGGCGACTCGGCCGGCCGCCGCCGGCGCATCGCTGCGGCGGTAGGAGATGAAGACGTCCGGGGCATCGGCGAGCGTTCCGCGAAGGAGGTTCCTCAGTTGGCCGGTTCCACTTACCCAAGGCTCGGCCAGTTGCAGGAATTGCGACCGGCTCACCCCGGGGACCGGGTGCCCTTCCCAAGTCTTGAGGATCTCCTGAAAAACGTCGTCCGAATAGCCGGTGAGACCACCCATGAAGGGGAGCGGAAACACCGGCTTGCCGCGCTCGATGATACGACGCGCGATGTCCAGGGAGCTCCGTCCGCCGCCAACCATCACCGCCGCATCGCAGCGAACGATCGCTTCGCGTTTCCACGCCTCGACGTCATCCACCGGGATGCAGCATTCGGCCGGGGCCGGATAACCCGGTAGCGGCAAGCCGCCACGCCGGAAGAAACGCATGCTCCCTAGCGAGACTTGCCAGAATGCGCCCTGCGGCGACTCGCCGCGCTCCTTGAGCGCGGCGCAGAAGGCATCGGCAACCCAATAGTCGACGCCCCTCGAATTGCCGGTCACGAGTCCGAACCCCGCATCCACCAGCGTCGTGCCGATCATTCGCGCGACTCTGCGCTTGGCCGGGGTGGTCCATCCCGTACCGATGACCAGAACCAGTTTCTTGCGACGACTACTCATGGGCGGCTGGTGATCACGCGAGACTGACCGAGCTTTGGGCGGTCGGAAGACGCAAGATGAATCCGATGGGGGCTCTTTCGCGCCGACCAGAATTGGAGCAAAGCAATGCGCCTGCAAAGGGTAAAGGCAAAGGGAATTCCTCTCCGCGTCCAGAAGTATCGCTGGCTAGGGGAGTCGCGGTCAATCGGCAGTCTCCGGCCGCGCTTCTGACACGCTCCCAGTCTCGTAAGCCGGTCAATCGCCGCTCTACAAGACAGCCTCTGGTGCGTCGGGCTGAGGTCCTGATTTGCGTACCGCATCATCCCGATGACGCCGCCGGCGTAGCCCTGCGATAGGCGCGGCCGCTTGTCCAGGCGGGGAACGTAGGGTCGAAATCACCGTTCCTTGTTCCTCCGGAAGCCCCGAGCCTGGCTACCGAAGTCGATCCTTTCCGGTCACGTTTCGGCGATCAGGATTCACCGTGACTACGTACCATCGTCGCTGCTCTATCCCTCGCAAGTCTTCCCCGGCCACCGCGCCGGGGCTTTTCGGAGGGGGGTCACCGAGCCCCCTGCGCAAAGCCGATCGAATTTCGTTCCCGCAACCTAAGGGCAGGATCGAGGTGTGGTAGCTGGCCACGACAAAACAAGCAGCAGCATCCACCCCGCCGGGGAGCGTATCCCGGCAGGGGCACCTCCAGACCGCGGGTTTTTCCCGATGTCAGCGAAACCGGCGGCGGCGTCTGCAATACCTGCGGCTACTTCGTCGACGGCTTCTCACTGCTGATGTGGATATCGGCGGTCAACTGGGCCAAACCGGGGCGGTGGTAGTGTGCCGGGAAACATCCGGGCGCCGTCTTGTCTATACACCTCACTCAACGATTCCTCGGAGCAACCATGACCCTGCTGATTCTCGGCCTCGCGACTTTTCTGGGGATACACTCCATACGGATCTTCGCCGAGGGCTTCCGCAACGCCCAGGTGGTGAGGCTTGGGCTCAACGGGTGGAAGGCGGTGTACTCGATCGTGTCGATCGCCGGTTTCGTGCTGATCGTCTATGGCTACGGCGAGGCGCGCCTGACGCCGGTGGCGATCTGGAGCCCTCCGCTGTGGACCAGGCATCTCGCCGCACTGCTGACCGTTCCGGCGTCCATCCTGCTGGCAGCGGCGTACGTGCCGGGTACGCGAATCAAGCGGGCGGTCGGCCATCCGATGGTCGCGGGCGTGAAGGTCTGGGCGTTTGCGCACTTGATCGCCAATGGCACGCTGGCGGCCGTGTTGCTGTTCGGCAGCTTCCTTGCCTGGGCGATCCTGGATTACGTTTCGGCCCGTCGTCGGGACCGCGCTGCGGGTACCGAGTACGTGACCGGGCCGATCACGCGCGACCTCACGGCGGTGGTCGTCGGTCTCGCGGCGTGGGCCGCGTTCGCCTTCTGGCTGCACGTCTGGCTGATCGGCGTACGGCCGTTCGGCGGCTGAGGCGATTGACTCGGTTGCGGCTGCCGGCAGCGTACCGTCTGCCTCACCGGCCGCCTTCTCGCCACTCCCGAAAACTGGCTCTTCACCCTGTACGACAAGGATCAAATGGACAACTTGAACGCCGATGAGAAAAGGGCGTTCAAGGGGATGTTGAAAGCTGAACTGGAGGCCCGACGATGAAGAAACGAAATTTGTTTGCGGAGATTGCCGAGGGCTTTGCTACCCTGGCGAACGAGCGCGCCGGCAAACAGACGCTGCGCACCCACAAGGTCGAGGTTCAGCCATTGTCGGAGGTCACGGCGGCGGAGCTGGTGGCGTTGCGCGAGCGCCTTCACCTGTCGCGCCCGGTATTTGCCAGCTACCTGAGCACCAATCCCCGGACACTGGAAAACTGGGAGCAGGGCCGGGCCAAACCGAATGCCCAAGCTGCGCTACTGCTTCGCCTGGTCGAGAAGTTCCCGGATACTGTTGAGCGACTGGCCGTGGTCTGAACTTCTGGCCGTGGCAAATCAAGCCTTGAGGGCCTCCAATTCGAGTTGGCCGCTTGAGCCCAGGTTCCAGCCAATTGAACTCATCCCGAGCGTCTCGCTGAAGGCAGCTGCAGACGACACGGCACCACAATCGGACTCTTATCCATCACCAAGGAGTCTGGCATGGAATCCACTGAAACTCGGGAACCCTGGAACAAAGGAAAGCTGGTCGGCAAAAAGCCACGGCTCAAGCCAAAGGACATTTGGGCTCTCCGAATCCACCTTCAAAATGAACATCTGGCCCGCGATCTGGCCATGTTCAATCTTGCCATCGACAGCAAACTGCGTGGCTGCGATCTCGTGAATCTGCGGATTCGCGACATCATGCACGGTGACAAGGTCTTGGCGCGGGCGATGATCGTGCAACGAAAGACCCAGCGGCCAGTCCAGTTTGAGCTCACGGAGCCCACGAGGACCGCTGTCGCGGCGTGGATCGAGAAGGCGGGACTGAGACCCGAGAAGTGCAGGGACCCTTCCGATATGGCAACATGAGCGATGGTGCTGCCGGTCAACCGGAAACAGGCGAACAGCTGCGGGGGGGTCTGACAGCGATCAACAGGCGGGCTGCCTGCCGGACTGGCAACCGGCAAATCTCGAACAGCAAGGAGTTGGCGATGAATAAACTGGTTCTGGCGCTTTTCCTGGCGACAGGGGCCGCGGCGCTTGCCAATGCCGAGCCGTCGGCGCCTGGCTCTACCGGCATCGGGATCAAGAATTACCCATGGCAGGCGGTAGCGGGCGAGAAAAGCGAAGCGCTGGAGCGCAAGGGTAACCGGAAGCGCGGTGAGGTACTTTACGCCCTGTGCCGCAGTTGCCACCAGCCGTCGGCGGGTGGACACTCCGACGGCAGCGTCCCTCAACTCGCGGGCCAGCACAGCAGCGTGCTGATCAAGCAGATGGCCGATATCCGCGCCGGTTTGCGCGACAGCCCGACGATGTATCCGTTTGCCGCAGTACTGTCCGATCCGCAGGACCTGGCTGATCTCGCAGCCTATCTCGAAGGGCTGTGCATTCCCGTCGACCACGGTCGCTACGATGCGCAGGACGCAGTTCAGCAAGTGGCGAAAGGCAGAGCCCTCTACGAAAACGAGTGCCGGGTGTGCCACGGAGCCAACGGCGAAGGTTCCAGGTACAGGCTGTATCCGGTGATCGCTGGACAGCACTATAAGTACCTGCTGCAGCAGATGACCGACATCCGTGACGGCAAGCGCCGCAACGCCAACCCAGAGATGGTCAGGATCATCAGCAAGTACAACGACGATCAACTGATCGCGATTTCGGCTTATCAGGCGAGTCTGGTGATGCCTGGAAAAATGTGCAAGGCCAAGGCGCCGGCCAGGAAGCCGTAGCCACGCAGTCCGGGCACGACGACCGTCGATCAGCGGCCTGTTCCCGATGGTACAGCACAGCTTGAACAACTGCCTGGTATCCGGCCGAGCACCGCTGTTCAGTAGCGGGCTGATGTGGGCAGCGGGCCATGGTGTTGTGGACAAGTCCGGGAGAGTCGGCCGCTGTCCACAGAATTTGCTGGCAACACTGTGGGCAAGCGGTGGACAAACTGTGGAAAGCTGCCTTGGACCGGCCTCAGACAAGGGAGACTTTGCGCTGCCCAAGAATTGGGCGCCACGGTCGGATGAGTTGCCTGAAGTCAGCTGATGGCCGTCCTTTGCGGGTTTGTGCGAGTACCCTGCGGCACATTCTGATTTGCGGCGGACTCTGCGATTGGTAAGATGAGGTGGGTGAAGGGTACAGGAGCAAGGCGCTTCTCAGGAGGCAAAACTTCGGCTGCAAGAGCATCAAGGAAATTGAAATGCGGGTCCCCGTCAAGCCACTCTACCAGCCCTATGCGGCTGTCCCACCGTATATCACCAAGGATCGGTCCGAAATCCGCGAGCTGATGCATCCCGCCGTTCAGGGTAACCAGAAGCAGAGCTTGGCCGAAGCCACGATTCCTCCTGGAACAAGAACGCTGTTGCACAGGCATCTGGTGACGGAAGAGATTTACCACATCACGGCAGGCGAGGGACTGATGACTCTGGGGGCGGCCAGGTTCATGGTCGGAGTCGGCGACACCATCGGCATCCCGCCGGGAACGGCACACTGCATTGAAGCATCGAACAAGGGCGCGCTGGCACTGCTCTGCTGTTGTTCGCCAGCCTACGCCGACGCGGATACGGAGATCCTCGAAACTGGCCAGGATGATCAAGGATGAAGCGACCATCGGCTCGACGATCCGTTGCGATGTCCCACAGGACGGCGAGAAGTCGGTGGCGGCTGCCCCGTATGTCGTGCCTGATCCTTTTTGGCGCCCTGTCGGCAACCACTCACGCTGGAGACAAGATCATGGAGATGAGCATCACTTCAATTGCGTTTGCGCCTAACGGGTCGATCCCGAGCCTCCATACATGCGAAGGCAGGAATGTTTCCCCACCACTGACCTGGAGTGGCGTGCCTGCGACAGCAAGGAGCCTGGTCCTGATCGTGGACGATCCCGATGCACCCGATCCGGCAGCACCCCGCATGACCTGGGTTCATTGGCTGCTCTACAACCTGCCTGCGGACACCACCGGGCTGCCCGAGGCCGCACAGTCGTTTCCTGCCGGCACGCTGGATGGACTCAATGATTGGCAGCGCACTGGCTACGGTGGCCCCTGTCCTCCCATCGGTCGGCACCGCTATTTCCACAAGCTCTACGCGCTTGACGTCGTGTTGCCTGACTTGAAGATGCCGAACAAGAAGTCGCTGGAACAAGCCATGCAAGGACATATCGTTGCGGAAGCGCAGTTGGTCGGCAGCTATCAGAAGGGGCGTTGATCCCGCTGTACAGGTACACCAGCGCGAACTGTCTGGTTGGTGAGACCGCGGTCGGGCGAAACCGCTGCGAGGAGGAAAGGGCCCCCTGGTACGGAAGCCATAGGCAGGCCACTCTGCGCCCGGCGGTGAGTATGGTCGGCTGTCGTGACGTGAAATCGCCTCATGGCCCGTCGTCCGTGCTGCTCGGTCCAGATCCTGCAGCGTTGTTAAGGATGTAAAATGCGCTGTCAGCTTCGCAGACAATCAACGGGAGCGAAGGAGTGGACAAAGTGAAGGACATTGAAGAGGCCATTGGCGCCCATGCCCTATGGATGTCGGAGCTTCGGCAGGCCATTCTCGACGCTCGTCCGGGCATTGAGGTGGGCGGCATTCGGGCAGATGACCAATGTGCTTTCGGCCAGTGGTTGTACGGATCTCGCCTGTCGGCGGCGGACAGAATGACCGAGAGTTACCTGGAGGTCCGCCGCCTGCACGCCGAATTCCACGATCTGGCAGCGCGGGTGGTCGAAAGGGCAGCGGCTGGCAGGATAGTCGAGGCTTACGCTCTGCTCTACGACGAGTACGTCACGATGTCCGGCCGGCTGGCTCTTGCCATGCGGGCGTGGCAGCAGCGCCTGCTGAAGGGCCTTGAGTGACCCGAGGTCACGACGAATCGTCGCCACTGTTTGAGGCCATGCAGCGGACTGCCAGATCGTCAATGCTGCGCAGGCGGCGGCTGAGTTCCCTCGCCAGGTTCATGACGATCAGCGTGAAGGTTGGCGGGTCAAACTCGTGAATACAAAATAGATCGCCGTTGCTCAACGCCAGCGTCGAGACCGGCTCGAGCGCGCGCACCGTGGCCGACCGGCGCTGCGTATCGATCAACTCCATTTCGCCGAAAACATCGCCCGTTTTCAGAACCGCGATCCGCTTGCCGAACAGGCCTGCCGACTCGGGGCTGGCCTTCAGGACCTCCACGGACCCGCTGCAGATCACGAACAGTGAGTCACCGTCCTCGCCTTCCTCCACGATGACCTCGCCGGCAGCAAAATCCAGCTCGCGCATCAACGGCATGATCGCCGTCATCGCCTGATCGTCAACCCCACCGAACAGTGGTTGATCCTGAAGGAAGCGCGCTGTCTTCACGGAACACTCCTGCGGCAAAATCAATGGCCCATCCCGGGCATCGCCTTGACGTGATTTTGCACCACCCGGAAGAAAAACAGAAGAAACCCGGCGGGTAGGCGACGGTCGGCACGGCGGAAGTTGGCCAGTACCATGACCATGAGCCACCAGCCATCATGGCTGGGATCTGCTTTCCTTCAGCCGACCGAACTGGCCGCTTGAATCCTGCTGCTGACGGCCAGTTCTCGATCCGTTGCAATCGCCGGATACGATCTTCTGGGCAGCATGCCAGGATCAGGCAATGGCTGCTCCACGGTGATACGTCGTGCTGGAGTAAAATGTGGTCAATGAACGACGAATTCTTCATGCGCCAGGCGATTTCTCTGGCGCTTGCTGCCGAATGCCTTGGGGAGGTTCCGGTGGGCGCGCTGGTGGTTCGCGATGGCGTCATCGTTGGTCGTGGCTTCAATTCGCCGATCGGCGACCATGATCCGACGGCCCATGCCGAAATTGCCGCATTGCGCGATGCAGCGCGCAATCTGTGTAACTATCGCCTACCCGGCTGCGAGCTGTTCGTAACCCTTGAGCCTTGCGTGATGTGTGCCGGCGCACTGATGCAGGCGCGCATTGCTCGCCTGATCTATGGCGCCCGTGACCCCAAGACGGGCGTCCACGGGAGCGTGGTCGACATCTTTGCCGTTGAGCGGCTCAACCATCACACCGAGGTCCTGGGTGGCGTTCTGGCACGGGAGTGCGGTCAGTTGCTGTCGGATTTCTTTGCGGCTCGCCGCAGCCGCAGCGGGCAATGACTGTGCGCATCCAGATCTCGATCGGCAAGCAGACGCTGACTCTGTCCGATAACTCGGGGCGGCTGCTGCGTACCTATGCCGTATCTACGGCGACCAAGGGGGCAGGCGAACTCAGGGGCAGCTTCTGCACGCCGCGCGGGCGGCACGTGGTGCGCGCAAGGATAGGTGCCGGACAACCGGAGAATACGGTGTTCATCGGTCGTCGGCCGAGCGGCGAGGTCTACTCGCGAGAACTGGCCGAGCGCTTTCCCGGGCGAGACTGGATTCTGACGCGAATTCTCTGGCTGTCCGGCTGTGAGCCCGGCCGTAACCGCCTCGGCCCGGTCGACACCATGCGCCGTTACGTTTACATCCACGGCAGCCCGGATACGGCGCCGATGGGCCGCCCGGGGTCGATTGGCTGCATCCGCATGCACAACGCCGATATCATCGACCTGTTCGACCAGGTGCCGCCTTACACGGTGGTCGATATCAGCGAAGACTGAAAGCTCTCGCTGACGTCGCCAAGCGCGCGTGCGTCGGCATCGAAACTGCGTTCGAGCAAGGTGGTCCGCCCGTCCCGATGCCTGGTGAGCAAGGTCGACGCCCGCGTTCCGTAGTTTTCCGAACGGACGAAGACGGCCGAGAGGATACGTTCCCATTCGATCGGCACACCGGTTTCCGGCAGGTGGGAATCGGGCACGATTTCCTGGTCGGCGAGCAGTTCAAGGAACGCTGCCTGTGCCGGTAGCGTTGCCAGGGCCGCGGCAAAAGCCGCCTTGGCGCTCGCCAGCTTGGGCCAGGGGGTGTCGAGCAGATGGTTCGAGAGTCCGTAGATGCCGGGGCCCAGCCAGCGTGTCCGGCGGTCGCCACGGTTCGTACAGTAGCCGAGACGCTCGCCGTCGGCGATGAAGAGGTTGAAGCCGTTGTAATCGCCAGCATCGGTCGCGAGCTGTGCCAGATACGCTGCCGGGCCGTCGTGGCCGGCGACGAAATCGGCTACCAGGGCACCGCGTGAGCGGGCATGGGGGAGTGGTTTGCCGCCTTCACGATAGTTGGTCAGGGCGGCGAAGCGCTGCCCGCGGCTGACGCCGAGCCAGGTGCCGCCGGCTTCGAGGTCGCGCCCGGCGAGGATCTGCGGGGCTTCGGGCCAGAAAGCGGCAGGCGCCGAGGGGCGGGCGAAGAACTCATCGCGGTTGGCGGCGACCACCAGGGGATAGTCAGGGTGCGCCTGCCAGGCGAGCAGGATCAGGCACATCGTCGGCTGCCCTCAGGGCGTCGGGAAGGCGGGCCCCACGGGTTCGATGTCGATCTGCGAACCACCAGCAGCAGCGAGTTGAAGAGCTCCGGCACCGACGAAGCTCTCCTGGACAACCGCCAGGGCATCGTGACCGCCAGCCGGCGCCGGCGCGGCATTGACGACCATGCCGCAAGGCTGCTCGGCATTGAGCGGCGAATAGATCGCTTGCCCCGCGGCCATCGGGCTGGCCGAGTGCGCGCGATAGAGGTGGCGCTTGACCTTGCCGAGATACTGCGTGCGGGCGACAATTTCCTGACCGGGGTAACAGCCCTTGTGGAAACTGACCGCGCCCATTTGCTCAAAATTCGCCATTTGCGGCACAAACTGCTCTTTGGTGTCCTCGGTGATCAGCGGCAGGCCGGCCTGGATATCCAGCCATTGCCAGACAGGGGTCCCGACTGGACGAGCGTGCGACTGCAATTCCTGCCATAGACCGGGAGCCGCCCCCAGGCTGACGACGATTTCAAAGCGTCCGCCATCGAGCCGGATGACGACGCCCTCGGCGAATGCAGCAGCGCTCAACGGCGTCGGTGGAACCGGCAGGCGGGTGGACTGCAATGCCATTTCGGCTTGCGGGCCGGCCAGACCGATAAGTGGGTGAGTGCCCGACAGGTCGGTGATCTTCACCCTGCTACGCAGGACGAACATCTGCAGGCGCTTGTGAATCGCCGGCAGCAGGTCGGCCGAGAGTTGCAGGCGGTAGTCCGGCCCGTGGTGAAAAAGCAGAAAGCTGGCGAGCATCCTGCCCTTCGCCGAGCACCAGGCCGAATGCTGAGCCATCTCGCTGGCCAGGTGCTTCACGTCGCTGGTCAACTGATGGTGCAGAAAAGCCGCCGCGTCAGGCCCCGCCACCTCGATCAGGCCGAGGTGTGTCAGGGGTGAGACGAATGTCGCTTCGCTGGCGTTCGTCAGTTCCGCCGCGGGGTCGCCGAAATCCGTGACCAGTCCCCTGTCAATGCGTGCGCCGGCGCCACCAAGAAATTCCTGCCAGTTCAAGTTCATCGTTTCGTCTATTCCATCGGATAGTGATCTGAAAGGCGCCGGCCGCCAGCGGGGCGTGCTCGCCCGCTCTGGGCGGTGACCGGTAGTGGACGATCGCTCGGCAGAGCGCTCATGTTCGCTTCAGAACCATAGGTTTCGGCTATTATAGGGCCACTCGAAGCCCATTCCCTCGTTCCCGCCCAGCAGCCTCGCGGCTGCGCCGGACTGATGCGCAAATTCCTCCGCAAGCTGTTCATTCTCGCCCTGGTTGTGCTGGTGCTATCGACGGCTCTGCTCGCCGCCAGGTTCCTGGCGCCGATCAGTCTGGCGCGCGACACGGTCGAGTTCACGATACCGCCCGGCAGCAGCCTACGAGCCGCAGGCCGCGAGATCGCTGCCGCGGGGGCTGGAATCGATCCCTGGGTTCTGCTCATCCTCGCCAGGCTGACGGGCGTTGAAGCTTCGATCAAGGCCGGCAGCTACGAAATCAGCCGCGGCATCACGCCGCTGGAATTGCTGAAGAAGCTTACCCGTGGCGACTTCACGCAGGCTGAAGTGACGTTCATCGAAGGATCGACGTTCCGGCAAATCAGGCAACGCCTTGATGCTCACCCGGATCTGCGCCATGACACGACCGGCCTGCCGGAGGCAGAGATCATGCGCCTGCTTGGTGCACCAGGCGTGGCCGCCGAGGGTTCGTTGTCTCCGGATACCTATCTTTTTGCCAAGCGCAGCAGCGATATCGAGTTGCTGGCGCGGGCTCGCCGCGCGCTGGAGCGGCATCTGGCAAGCGAATGGCAGGCGAGGGCGGCTGGACTTCCGTATCGTGAGCCTTACGAAGCCTTGATCATGGCGTCGATCGTCGAAAAGGAAACCGGTCGTGACGAGGATCGTTCGCTGGTGGCAGCGGTGTTCGTGAATCGCCTGCGCCAGGGAATGCCGTTGCAGACCGATCCGACGGTCATCTACGGCCTTGGTGAGGGCTTCGACGGCAACCTGCGCAAGCGCGACCTCCTTGCCGATACGCCCTACAATACCTACACGCGCCGGGGTCTGCCGCCGACGCCGATCGCGATGGCTGGTCTGGCTTCCCTTCGGGCTGCACTGCATCCGGCGCCCAGCGATGCGCTGTATTTCGTTGCACGTGGCGATGGCAGCAGTCATTTCTCGCGTACCCTGGCTGAGCACAACCAGGCCGTGATGCGCTATCAGAAAGGTGGGAAACCTTGAGTCAGCCCGAGAACAAGCTCCGAGGAAAATTCATCACCTTCGAGGGCATCGACGGCGCTGGCAAGAGTAGTCATATTGCTGCCGCCGCGGCTTTTGTCCGCGACCAGGGGCGGACGGTGGTGGCCACCCGCGAACCAGGTGGCACACCGCTTGGCGAGAAGCTCCGCGAACTGCTGCTGCACGAGGCCATGCATCTCGAAACAGAAGCCTTGCTGATGTTCGCTGCGCGCCGAGAGCACCTCGCACAGGTGATCGAACCGGCACTCGAACGCGGTGACTGGGTCATCTGTGACCGCTTCAGCGATGCTACCTACGCTTACCAGAGCGGCGGACGGGGCCTTGATCGAGAGAAGTTCGCGCAACTTGAACAGTGGGTGCATGGTCATCTGCAGCCTGACCTGACGCTGCTCTTCGATCTGCCTTCGGCGGTCGCTGGCCTCCGGATCACTGCGCAGGCGCGTGACCGGGACCGGTTCGAGCAGGAGCGGGTCGATTTTCACGAGCGTGTGCGACTGGCCTATCTGGAGCGCGCAGCCGCTGCGCCCCATCGCTTTGCGGTCGTCGACGCCGATCAGGCAGCTGAACTAGTCCAGAAATGGGTTGAACATACGATTTTAACTAATTGTTTATGAATATAATTGAATTGCACTCTCGGGTCTGGGATCAACTGCAGGCGAGGCGGGCACAATTGCCGCATGCGCTGTTGATTTCGGGTCAGCGCGGGATTGGCAAGTTTGATCTGGCGCGTTCCTTCGCTGAGTCGCTGCTCTGTGAAGATGCGGCCGAGTTCGGCACGGCCTGCGGCAAGTGCGTGGCCTGTGGCTGGCTGGCGCAGGGAAACCACCCGGACCTCCGCCTGCTGCAGCCGCAGGCGCTCGCCAGCGGCGAGAGCAGCGAGGGGGGTGAGGGTGAAGAAGTGGGCAAGAAAAAGCCAAGCCAGCAGATCACGATCGATCAGGTACGCGCGCTGGATGACTTCCTGCATGTGGGTACGCATCGCCACGGCGCGCGCCTGGTCTTGCTCAATCCGGCCGAAGCAATGAATCGTGCAACCGCCAACGCTCTTCTTAAATCACTAGAGGAACCAATCGCATCCACATTGTTTATATTGGTATCCAGCGAGCCGCACCGTCTGCTGCCAACTATCCGCAGCCGCTGCCAGGTGTTGCCCGTCGGTCGGCCGCCGCAAGCGGTCGCGATCAAGTGGCTGCACGATGCCGGGGTTCGCGATGCCGAGAACTGGCTGGCACTGGCCGGTGGTTCGCCGCTGCTGGCGCTTGAACTGAACGGCAGCGGCGAGCGCGTCCTGTTCGACTCGTTACTCGCGCAGGTGTCACGGGCTCAGGGGCTCGATCCCCTGGCTGCCGCTGCGGAGATGGACAAGGTGGTCAAGGCTGATAAGCGTCCGGCACCTTTGAAGCGCGCGTTCGATTGGGCGCAGAAGTGGTTGTTCGACCTGACACTGGCGAGCGAAGGTCTGGCCCCACGCTACTTCCTGGCGCAGGCAGCGCTGCTGCAACGCCTGGCGCAAGGCACTGACAGCCGCAAGCTCTTGGCATTCAGTCGAAAAGCGATACAATACAAGGCCCAGTGTGAGCAACCCTTGAATAGCCGCCTGTTTCTTGAAGACTTTTTCCTGAGCTACGCAAGACTGTTCCGAACCTCCTGAGAAGGATATGGCAGAAGCAGACACCACCAGGTCAGTGGCTCCCGCCCCCCCGCGCCCGAGCGTATTGTCGCTGAACATCAACTCAAAATCGGCACTGTACGCGGCATACATGCCGCTGTTGCGGAACGCCGGTATCTTCATTCCGACGACACGCAACTATTCGATCGGCGATGAGGTGTTCATGCTGCTGTCGCTGATGGATGACCCGGCGAAACTCCCGATCGCCGGGACGGTCGTCTGGATTACCCCGGTTGGCGCCCAGAACAACAAGGCCCAGGGAATCGGCGTTCACTTCAAGAGCGACGAAAGCGGCAGCGAGGCGCGCCGGCGTATCGAAGGGCTACTCGGCGGGGTGATGCAGTCCGGTCGGCCGACGCATACCATCTGATGGTGGTGTGATGCTGGTCGATTCCCACTGTCACCTCGATTTTCCCCAGTTGTCGGACAGCATCGAGCAGGTCGTTGACTTGATGCAGGCCAATGGGGTTGGCTGCGCGCTGTGCATCGGCGTCACCCTGGAAGATCTGCCGCGCGTGCTGGCTTTGGCCGAGGCATGGCCACTGCTTCTGGCCTCGGTTGGCGTTCATCCGGAGGCGACCGGGGTGCGCGAACCGACGGTTGCCGAACTCGTCGAGCTGGCACGCCACCCGCGGGTGATTGCCATCGGGGAGACCGGGCTGGACTACTACTGGCACAAGGATGCGCCCGAGTGGCAGCGGGAGCGGTTCCGGACCCACCTTCGCGCCGCCCGCCAGGCGCAGAAACCTCTGGTCGTTCATACCCGTGAGGCGGCGGCAGACACGCTGCGCCTGATGGAGGAGGAGGGTGCCGGCGAGGCTGGCGGCGTCATGCACTGTTTCACCGAGACATGGGCGGTTGCCGAAGCCGCGCTCGATCGGGGCTTCTACATTTCGCTGTCCGGTATCGTCACGTTCAAGAAAGCGCTCACGGTGAGGGAGGTGGCACAGCGCGTGCCGCTCGACCGCCTGTTGGTGGAAACCGATTCACCCTATCTCGCCCCGGTGCCCTATCGTGGAAAAACCAACCAGCCGGGCTATGTCAAGCACGTCGCGGAAGAAGTGGCACGCCTGCGTGGTCTGAGCTATGAGGCCCTCGTAGACGCCACAACAGCCAATTTCTTCCGTCTGTTCCCTTCCGCCCGTTCGAAAGTTACTCAATGAAGATCCTCGTTCTATTGTTTGCCTTGCTCCTGCCCGCCCTGGCCTCAGCCGGAGCGTACGAAGACATGGAGGAGGCGCTGATCTCCGCCAACACTTCCTGGGCCATCCAGTTGATCAACCGTGGCATGGACGTCAATTCGGTTGACGCGACGGGTAATACGCTGTTGATGCAGAGCGTCCAGCGCGACAACATGGATTTCTTCGACTTTCTTCTCAAGCGACGCGCGCGGCTGAACACCCGTAACCGCAACGGCGAGACCGCGCTGAGCCTGGCCGCGTACCAAGGCAAACTACCGTTTGTGACACGCCTGGTCGAAGCAGGCGCAGATGTTAACCTGTACGGCTGGCCGCCGCTGATCTACGCAGCCTTTAACGGTCATGCCGCGGTGGTCGACTACCTGCTGAAGAAGGGCGCCGAGATCAATGCGACAACCGCGAATGGCTCAACGGCGCTGCTGTTTGCCGCGCGCTTCGGACACCTCGAGGTGGTCGAGCTGCTGCTCCAGAACAATGCCGATCCGAACATTGCCAACGAGCGCGGCGCGACCGCCATCGACTGGGCGCTGAAGACCGAGAACACCGATATCGCAGACCTCTTGCGCAAAGCCGGCGGGCGCGCCGGTGAGTCGGCGGCTGGCACGCGTTCAAGGTGAGAAAAATGGGGGCAGGGGACGCACCTGCACCCTGCCTGCCTGGAGGAAGCGGTTGATGATCCGGTAGATGTCGGGATCGAAGCTGTGCCCGCTCGGTCCGTCGGCAAGGCGCGCCTGCAGCGCTTCTTCGCAGTGCTCCGTGCCGACCAGGCGCCAGCGGTCGATCAAATGGAGATCCTCGCGCATACCGAACTCGTCTCGCTCGATCAGCACCACCGGCCCCCTGAAGGGCCAGACCCTGACTTTCAACCTGGCCAGCGCGGTCATCAGGCGGGCGCTGTGCAGAGCCGGCGCTTCCTTGCCAATGCAGACGCCCCGGCAATTCTTCTGCCGGTAAGCGGTACACGCCGCGCCTCTGGACCCTTCCTCGAGACCCAGCTGCTTGTGGCACAGACGGTGAGCGTCAGCCAGTGTGCGCAGGCTTCGCAAGGCCTCGCGACGACTGGGGTACAAGCCGAAGAGATCATCGGTCAGCGCAAAATCGATGTCATCAGCGAGAACGAGTAGCGGCCGGAAGTCGCCCTCAGTGCCTTTTTCCAGTTGCCACGAACAGAGCTGGCTGGCCGCAACGGGCAGCCTGGAAGATGCCCTACCGGCAGCCCGTTCAGGTGCGGCAGGGGATCCCGAACGAGCCAGGTCGATCGCGTGCAGGCGTGCACCCAACTCGCCCGCCGCTTCACGCCAGTCGATTCTCCAGGTGTCGCGGATCAGAGTGCTCTCGCGCTTGTCCACGCTGAAGTGTGCCAGTACCTGCTGGCGCAGGTTGCTGCTGTGCCGGCTCAGGAGCAGGCGACCATCCTCACCGTAGAACGCATAGGCACCGGCCGCTTCGGGTAGATCGTCGAGCAGCGTGGGATCGATCTGGGGCGGCAATTCGGGGCGCCCGACGATCACCGCTACGGCGCTCCGGATCGTTGCCGCCGGCAGTTCCTGGTGCCAGCATTGCCACAGGTCCCACAGCAGTCGCGCGTCGGCCAGCGCTCGGTGACGCGTACCGGCGACGCTCAGCCCATGACGCGCCATCAGGGTGTCCAGGTTATGCCGGTGATGCTGCGGAAACAGCTTGCGCGAGAGCTTGACGGTACACAGTTTCGGCGCACGGAAATCCACCCCGATCCGGCTGAACTCGCCTTTCAGGAAGCCGTAATCGAAGCGGGCGTTGTGGGCGATGAGCAAGCGCCCCCGCAAGCGGTCGAGCAGAGTGGGTGCCAGCTCGCGAAAAGTGGCGGCGGAACAGACCATTGCGTCATCGATGCCAGTGAGCCCGGTGATGAAGGACGAAAGCGGCGTTTCTGGATTGACCAGCGTGCTCCATTCACGGGCACCGTTCTCGTCGACTTCGATCAGCCCGATTTCGATGATGCGGTCGTTGGCAAAGTTGGCCCCACTGGTTTCAAGGTCGACAAAGACAAGGGGTTCGGGCGCGAGGAGGGCTGTCATCTCTGGAGGGTCAACGCCGCCACGAACCGGTGCCGCTGGACAACAGACTGGCAACGGGCCACTGCAAACTCATTCTCGCGGGTCAACAGACCGGGCATCAGGCTGCCGCTGCCTGCGCCACTGACGCAATCGCGTCGGCAAACACGTCGGTGAGCGCCACGGGAAAGTCGTGTGCCATCCCTTCGATCACCCGCATCTGGGCACCCGGGATGTGCGCCGCCACATCGTAACCGCAGGCGATCGGGATCAACGGGTCGTCGGCACCGTGCAGCACAAGCGTCGGCGCCGTGATCGTCGCCAGCAGAGCACGCCGATCACCGCTGGCGAGAAAGGCGGCCAGTTGACGCGTCACCCCGCGCGGGTAAAAACTACGCTCATGTTCCTCGGTGAACAGGTTTCGCAAGCGCTGCGGGCAGCTTGGAAATTCCGGGCTGGCGACGGCCAGTTGGCGCCTGATGGCGTCTTCGATCAACGCTTCCTTGTCTCGCGTCGGCGGCAACGGCGCCATCAGCGCCTGCGCCGCCGCGGGTGTTGGCGGTGGCAGGTCAGGATGGCTGCTGGTAGACATGATGCTGGTCAGCGACAGTGTGCGCTGCGGATAGAGCGCGGCGACGATCTGCGCAATCGCGCCGCCCATCGAGGCGCCAACGACATGGGCCTGCGCGATACCCAGCGCATCGAGCAGACCGATGCAATCGGCTGCCATGTCTTCGAGCGTATAGGGCGCTACCAGCGGCGTCCCCGTGCGTAGCGCGCGACCCACATCCGGAACGCCGGCCTGGTCGAGTTTGCTCGACAGACCACAGTCGCGGTTGTCAAAACGGATCACGCGATAACCGCGGTCGACGAGCGCTTCGCAGAGTTCGATGTTCCAGCGAGCGAGTTGCGCACCAAGGCCCATGATCAGCAGGATGGCAGGCGCCGACTCGGCACCAAAGGCTTCATATTCGATCTGAAGATTGTTGGCAGTGATTTGTGGCATTGGGAAAAGCTCAAAAAGTGATTAAGACGACGCGAGCCATCGTTCTGGCAATCTACCACCGAATCGATTGAACGGGCCTGAGAATTGGCGAAATGGAGACCTTGCGGACGAAGATCCGGCGATTGTGAAAGGCAATAAACGGGATTAGGTTAGCAATGCAATGCACTGATTTCATTACAACTGCTTGGCTTTGTCTGCAGCCGGGATCACGCTGCTGGCGGCTGCAGCAGATCGGCCCCCAGATGACCCACCTTGACGTAAATCAGTGCGCCTTCGGGTCCGGCGAACGGTGTGTGGCGACTCCAGCGCGGATTGCGTAGCCACGTGCCGGGGCAGTATTCGCCGTCCTCGTCAACGAACAGGCCGTCGAGGACCAGGATCTCTTCGCCGCCGGGGTGGACGTGCTGGCTGAACCGTGTCTGCGGTGCCCAACGAACAAGGGCTGTGCTGATTCCCGCATGCTCGTGCAAGGGCATCACCGAAAGTCCGGGCACCAGCCCGGGAAGCCACTGAGCCGTGCGTCTATCGATGCAAACCGTGGCGTGATCCCCGTATGCGAACTGCCATAACTTGACGAACAGCACGCAGCCATCCCGCGAGAACGGTGTGTGCGCCGAGCCTGGAGGGTTGCGCACGTAGCTGCCGGCTGGGTAGCTGCCGTATTCGTCGGAAAGAACGCCTTCAAGTACCAGAATCTCTTCGCCACCCCCGTGAGCGTGCTGGCCGAACTTCGCGCCTGCGGCAAAACGCACGATACTGGTCGAGCGGCCGATTTCGCCACCGTTGCGGTCGAGCATGCGACGGTCTACGCCCGGCGCCGGCGATGGCAGCCAAATCGCTTGTGCAACATTGCTGACAACCCGCTGGTCAAGATCGTCGTTCAGGCGAGTGACGGCGGAGCGACAGTCGGCTTCATCGGTCATGGCGTGTGCTCATCAGTTCGCTGCCTGGACGTCTGCTTGGTATCCTGAATTACCGATAATTCGTATTATGTAAACTAGTGGCAACATGCGGGGCCTTGCCTCGCCCTGAGCTTTGATCCGCGGACCACTCCACTTCAGTCCTGAAGTTCGACCCGCGCACGGAAAAACTCCAGCGTCTCGGGGTTGGCCAGCGCTTCGAGGTTCTTCACCGGTCGGCCGTGCACGACGTTGCGCACCGCGAGTTCGACGATCTTGCCGCTCTTGGTGCGCGGGATATCGACCACCTGCAGCACCTTGGCTGGTACGTGCCGGGGGGTGGTGTTCTCACGAATCTGCTGCCTGATTCGGCCGGTCAGCGGCTCGTCTAGGGACATTCCTTCACGCAGCTTGACGAAGAGCACGACGCGCACGTCGTGCTCCCATTCCTGGCCAATCACCAGCGACTCCAGCACCTCGGGCAGTTGCTCGACCTGGCGGTAGATCTCGGCAGTGCCGATTCGCACGCCCCCAGGGTTGAGAACGGCGTCCGAGCGACCGTAGATGATCATGCCTTCATTGGCCGTCAGCTCGACAAAATCGCCATGGCACCAGACATTGGCGAAGCGGTCGAAATACGCCGCGTGGTACTTTGCACCGCCGGGATCATTCCAGAAGCCCACCGGCATCGCCGGGAAAGCTGCGGTGCATACCAGTTCGCCGCGCCCACCCTGGCCAGCCGGAATCGGCTGGCCGTCGTCGTCGAAGACGTTGACGGCCATACCCAGGCCGCGACATTGCAGTTCACCGCGGTAAACGGGCAGGATCGGACACCCGAGCGCGAAACACGAAAGGATATCGGTGCCGCCGGATATCGAGGCCAGCAGAAGGTCGGGCTTGATGTCGCGATAGACGTAGTCGAAGCTTTCCGGTGCCAGTGGGCTGCCGGTCGAGAACATCGCCCGCAGGGCCTCCAGGCGGTGGGTCTCACGCGGCTTCAGACCCGCCTTGGCAATCGCATCGATGAACTTGGCCGAGGTGCCGAAGTGGGTCATGCCCTCGACGTCGGCGTAGTCGAAGAGGATCGTTCCGGGTCGGCCGGTGGCTCCCGCCACCAACGGCGAGCCATCGTAGAGCAGCAGCGTTGCCCCCGAGGCCAGGCCGGAAACCAGCCAGTTCCACATCATCCAGCCGCAGGTGGTGAAGTAGAAAATCCGGTCGTCGGCCCTGACGTCGCAATGCAGCTGGTGCTCCTTCAGATGTTGCAGCAGGGCACCGCCATGGCAGTGCACGATGCACTTCGGAACACCGGTGGTGCCAGACGAGAACATGATGAACAGCGGGTGATCGAAGGGCAGCGGCGCAAAATGGATTTGGGTGGCAGAAAAGGGGGCGACGAAGTCCGCATAGCGCAAGCCGTTTCTGACCCCCCTCACGTTGGGGGACTCGGTGAGGTATGAAACCACCACGGTGTGGGTCACACTTGGCATCTGGGCGGCGATTTCGGCGTTCCTGGCCATACAATCAACCGGCTTGCCGTTGTACCAGTAGGCATCAACGCACAACAGGACCCTGGGTTCGATCTGCCCGAACCGATCCAGCACGCCCTGGACCCCAAAATCGGGCGAGGCGGATGACCAGACCGCCCCGAGCGAGGCGGCGGCGAGCATGGCGATCAACGCCTCTGGCATGTTTGGCAGATAGGCGGCGACGCGATCCCCCTGCCCGACCCCGGCGGCCTTGAGGGCCTCCGCACAGCGCGAGACCTGCGCGTAGAGCTCGCCATGCGAGAGGCGGCGCCTGAGCTTGTCTTCACCCCAGAAAACCAGCGCGTCAGAGTCATCACGACGGCGCAGCAGGTTCTCGGCGTAGTTGACGCGGGCCTGCGGAAACCAGCGTGCTCCGGGCATCCGGTCGCCGTTTTCGAGCACCGTCGTGCCGCGCTCGCCGATCACCTGGCATTCGTCCCATAGCGAGGTCCAGAAAGCTTCGGGCTGAGCCACCGACCAGCGCCAGAGACTGGCGTAGTCCGAACAGCCCACACGCCAGCGCCTGTTCACCGCCGCCATGAAGCTGCCGAGCCTGGCAGCAGCGATACGTTCGGCGCTAGGGCGCCAGAGTGCGTCGCGGTTCATCTCCCCTCCTCCTCGCTGTCGTCAGGCGGTCAAATCCGCGCGCAGGTCGTCCGGAATGGGCACCGACTTCCCTGTTGCCACATCCATCCAGACGATCTTTGAATCGCCTGTCGCGTAGACGGTATCGTCTCCCTGCAGGCGGATTTCGTAGTGGGTCGGCACACTGCTCCGGCCAGGAGGTCCGCAAAACATCCTCACTTCGACGACGCCAGGGTAGTTTAGCGGCACCAGAAAGGTGCAACTGGCGTTGATGATCACGGGCGCCGAGCCACGTGGCATCACCTTGAAGCCGAGCTTCTCCAGATACTCGACGCGGGACTGCTCCATGTACCGGAAGTAGACGGTGTTGTTGACGTGTCCATAAGCGTCCATGTCTCCCCATCGAATAGGAATCAGGCTGCTCTGGACGAGTTTGCGTTGGCTTGGCATTGGCGCTCCGGTTCTCGATCTTGTATGCTCGGCCGCGTTGCTGACCGCCAGCGGCCCGTGTCCAGGGTTCCGGCGACGGCACTGCACGCGCGCCGCCGGGTTTTCCTGCCCGCGATCAGAACATGTCTTCCGGTAGCGCCAGCACGCCCTCAGCCCCCTCGGTCACGCTACTCGCCAGGCCACCGGCCTGCGACAGCACGTGGTCGGCATAGAAGCGCGTGGTCACGACTTTTGCCTTGTAGAACGGATCATTGTCGCCACCGTCGATCTTCGCTTGTGCGATCAGCGCAGCGCGTGCCATCTGCCAACCGCCGGCCACGATCCCGAGCAGCGTCAGGAAGGGAACGGCACCAGCCGATGCGGCTCGAACGTCAGCGCCGTAAGTGGCGACCAGCCACTCACCAGCCTCAGCCAGCGCATCGACGCCAGACGAGAAACGGCTGCGAATGGCAGCAAAGTTCGCCCCGTTCTGCTTGGCCAGGTCGGCGTCGAGGGCACGCATCGCGGCAATCACAGACTTGAGGGTAGCACCACCCTCGCGCGCCATCTTGCGGCCGATCAGGTCGTTAGCCTGGATGCCGGTGGTTCCCTCGTAGATCGTCGAGATCTGTGCGTCACGCAGGTGCTGTGCAGCGCCGGTTTCTTCGACATAACCCATGCCACCATGCACCTGCACCCCGATCGAGGCGATGGTCACCCCGGATTCGGTACTCCAGCCCTTCACCACCGGGATCATCAGGTCGACGAAGGCCTGATTGCGCTTGCGCACCTCGCTGTCCGGATGACGGGTGGCGGCGTCGTGGGCTGCTGCCACCACGTAAGCCAGCGCCCGCGTGGCTTCGGCGCGCGATTTCATGGTCATCAGCATGCGGCGCACGTCGGGGTGATGGATGATCGGCACTTTGGGGCCGCCGCGCACGCCGATATCGGTACACTGGACGCGGTCGCGTGCGTAGTCCCTTGCCCGTTGATAGGCCCGCTCGCAAGCCGCAACCCCTTCCAGTCCGACCCCGAAACGCGCCGCGTTCATCATGATGAACATGTACTCGAGACCCCGATTCTCCTCGCCGACGAGGTAGCCTACCGCACCGCTGTGGTCGCCGAAGGCCATGATCGCGGTCGGGCTGGCGTGAATGCCGAGCTTGTGCTCGATCGACACACAATAGGCGTCGTTGCGGTCACCCAGGCTGCCGTCGCCATTGACCATGAACTTCGGCACCACGAACAGCGAGATGCCCTTGACCCCCTCGGGTGCCGTTGGCGTACGGGCCAGGACGAGGTGGATGATGTTCTCCGCCATGTCGTGCTCGCCGTAGGTGATGAAGATCTTCTGGCCGAAGATTCGGTAGCTGCCATCGGCCTGCGGCTCGGCACGCGTACGCACGGCGGCAAGATCGGAGCCGGCGGTCGGCTCGGTCAGGTTCATCGTCCCCGTCCACACGCCGCTGACCATCTTTTCGAGGTAAGTCTTCTTCAATTCGTCGGTGCCCGACAGCACCAGTGCCTCGATGGCACCAGTCGTCAGCAGCGGACACAGTGAAAAGGAGTGGTTGGCCGACTTCCACATTTCCCCGACGGCCGCCGCCACCACTTTGGGCAGCCCCTGGCCACCCCACTCGGGTTCGCTGGCCAGCGCTGTCCATCCACTGTCGGCGAACAGCTTGTAGGCCTCCTTGAAACCAGCCGGCATCGTCACGGCCTTGTCGTGCCATCTGGCCCCTTCCTGGTCGCCAGGCCAGTTGAGCGGTGACAAGACCTCCTCGGCAAACCTCGCGGCTTCCTCGAGCACGGCATCAACCAGGTCGAGCGTCGCCTCTTCGCAACCCGGCAACTGGGCCACCTGTTCCACCCCAGCGAGTTCCTTGAGCACAAACCGCATGTCACGGATCGGGGCAATGTATTCACTCATGTGCTTCTCCTTCTATGGCTTCTATGGCTACTGTGGAAACTCCCGGGTTGCTTCACGAGCTCCCGAAAGGTCAATCAAGAACAACACTTCCTCGACGATAGGCAAGGTGAAGCCGCTGCGCAGTCCGTCACGATTGTCGCGCAACAGCTTCTCGAGATAGTCGGAACACTCCGGTCTTCCCCAGAGGGATATGATCTGGTCGCGAATGCGCGGGATCTCTTCCAGCGTAACTGCCTTTCCCGGTACGCCCTCGACCGGCAGGAGCTCGAGTTCCGCGCTTGGTTCTCCACCACTCCAACCAATGACTTCGACGTTGAAGTTCCGGTTCAGCTTCAAGGTCAATGCTTCGAACTCCTTCCGCATGCCGTTGCGCTCGTAAATCTGCAGCAACCGGATCCAGGGTCGCAATGACTCCTGCGGCAGAGCTGCGAGGTATTCCTCCAGGGTTCTCGCCGCTCCGGTCACGCGACCGAAGGAGAGCATGATCTCAGCCAGTTCGAGCGCGGGAGCGGCGCCGGCAATTTCCGGCCCGGTGTGCGCGGGCAACGGAGCCGGAGCCGGCAGTGCAGTCGGCTGCGGAACCGGAGCCGGAGCCGGAGCCGCGCTGAGCGTGGGCTCCGTGGCCTGCCCACGCGGCTTGATCGCGCCGGTCGTCGTTGGCTCCGTTCGCAAGAACTCGGGGCTACCCGGGCCCGACACCGGGAAAGCGGCGGGTCCGCGAGCACGAGCTTCTACCGCGAGACCTTGACGGCGGAGCACCAGGAGCAAGACCAGTACCGCCACCGGGGCAAGCCCGGCAAACAGCAGCCACGGGTCAGAATCTGCCGCGGCTGCGGCCAGCTGCTGGCGCAGGTCTGGCGGCGCCGCCAACCCGCCAGTTTGTGCCGCCGCGGCCGGGGAAGTGGTTGGCACATCCGCTGCCCGATGTGACGACGCTGGCGGGAGCGGAATCGTCGGCGCCTTGGCCGTGGCGAGAGCGGAATCGCCGCCCGGTGCGGGCGGAGTCGAAGGAAGTGCCGTTGCCACGCCTTCCAGCCGTTCCTCTGCCCTTTTGAGTTCGGCCACATTTGCCTCCAGCCAGGCAAGCTTCTCGCTCAGGGCTTGCGGATCGTCATTGGCTTCATTGAGCATCTCCAGCGTGCGATGTTCCAGACGCAACAATTCACGACCGAGAACGCTGCTCTGCCCCAAGGCAGCCAGCTGCTCGCTCAGGCGTAACGATGCTGCCTTTTCAGAACCAACCCTCACCGATGTCTCCCGCTCCGGGCGCTTGGCTGCCGGCGGCTGGCTGCGCGCCGCCGCTGGCGCTGTCGTTCGGCCGCGCTCTGCGGCAGGCGGCGCGTCCGCTGGCCGCTGCACTGACCCGGCCGTAGCAGTTGTGCGCGGCGCTTGAGCGGATGCTTCACCGGACGGCGGCGAGAGCAACAGCGTGT
Organism: Candidatus Accumulibacter necessarius; assembly: GCA_017302435.1. GTDB lineage: Bacteria > Pseudomonadota > Gammaproteobacteria > Burkholderiales > Rhodocyclaceae > Accumulibacter > Accumulibacter necessarius. The sequence continues at coordinate 64,283 of JAFLDL010000012.1, read as the reverse complement.
ATCGACGTGAGGCACCGTCAGCACAGGTCGACCGGACCCCGAGCTGCATCACCGGATTATGCACGGGCGCTGCTGAGACGATGTTCAGCCTGCCCTTGCCGCGTTCCCGCTGGTAGTCCAGGCGCGCCGCCGTGATCCAGGGAAAGTCATCGCTGACCGATTCTGGTTGGTAGAGCTTGAGGCAGGCGGGGTTGAAGCGCTCTGCCGGGTGCTCATCCACGTCGATTTCAGCATGCAGGATCTGGCCCAACGGTGAACTGCTGCGAATCTCGCCAAGGATGACCGCACTCGCCTCAGGTGCAGCAAGAGGCAACAACAAGGCCGCAATAAGCAGTAGCCAACCGGGGACTCTCGATGCCATCAGAAAAGGCCACCTTGTCGTTGAAAACACTTCAGCGGGACGGTCATCTTCTTCCGAAAAACTGCGCATCTTCAAAATCCGCCAGCAACTCCGGCCGATAGACGGCAAACAGCGTGCTCCACATACCCGACAGCCAGGCCTCGGAGAAGCCCAGCAGAAGAAAGTACGGCAGGTACTCGCTGGTCAGGTAGTCACTGTCGTATGCTCCCGCCAGTACCAGTAGCATGCAGGAGACCACCCCGACAGCCATCACTGCCAGCGCCGAGGCAAAGAAACCCTTGCAAAAAATATAGACGAACAGGTGTCTTGGCAGCACCCGATCGACCAGTCGATGAAGCCAATGACTCGTCAATACGCCGACTCCGGCCATCAGCAGAGCGTTCACAGCAAAGGCCTCGAAGCCTGCCGCTCCGTTCAGTGTCACTCCGGCGAGGACCGCGCAGAGGCCAATAAACGCCAGGGCCCAGCCAAAGCACAAGGTAAAGACCGTCGCACCAAGCAGGTGCAGCGCAAGGCCGGGCTTGATCCCGGCCTTCAGGTGCCAGAGCAGGATCAGTCCGACAATCATTGCCAGGAAGGCATTCAGACGCCGACTGTCAGTCAGCACGTGCCACGGGGCACGCCTCGCCGCCAGGGACGCCGAGATGGCGAACAAGCACCAGGCCAGCACGGTCCAGTAGCCAGCGATCAGGCCGTCGGGCAGGTTCATGCGGCCTGGTCTCCCTGGCGCGGCTTAGCCGAGTTCCGCCTGCAGCGCCGGCAGGACTTCGAAGAGGTCGCCGACCAGGCCATAATCGGCGACTTGGAAGATCGGTGCTTCGGCGTCCTTGTTGATCGCGACGATCACCTTGCTGTCCTTCATCCCGGCCAGGTGCTGTATGGCACCCGAAATGCCGACCGCGATGTAGAGCTGCGGCGCGACGATCTTGCCCGTCTGGCCGACCTGGTAGTCATTCGATACGTAACCGGCATCCACCGCCGCACGCGAGGCGCCCAGGGCGGCGCCGAGTCTGTCGGCCAGCGGTTCGAGCAAGCGGTGGAAGTTCTCGCCGTTGCCCATGCCGCGGCCGCCCGACACGATCACCTTGGCAGCGGTCAGCTCCGGTCGTTCCGACTTGCTCAGCTCGCGACCAACGAGCTTGTTCTGGGCGAGATCGGGGCCGGCGCTCAGCTTCTCGATGTGCGCGTTACCCCCGTCACCGGCGGCTTCGAAGGCCGTCGCCCGCACCGTGATGACCTTGACCGGGTCGGCCGACTGCACGGTGGCGACGACGTTGCCGGCGTAGATCGGGCGGACGAAGGTGTCGGCGGATTCGACGCCGATGATCTCGGAGATCTGCGCCACGTCAAGCAGCGCGGCCACGCGCGGCATGAAGTTCTTGCCGCAGGTCGTTGCCGCCGCAAGCAGGTGAGTATGGCTTGCCGCGGTGGCTACCACCAGCGCCGCCAGGTTCTCCGGTGACTGATCGGCGTAGTGCGGCGCGTCAGCGAGCAGCACCTTGCTCACGCCGGCCAGCCCTGCCGCGGCATCGGCGGCCGCGGCACAGGCGCTGCCGGCAACCAGCAGGTGAATCTCCCCCCCGATTTTCGTCGCCGCGGTGACGGCGTTGCGTGTCGCCGCCTTGATCGAGGTATGGTCGTGTTCAGCAATGACGAGAATGGCCATGGTCAGATTACCTTTGCTTCAGTCTTGAGTTTCATCACCAGATCGGCCGCATCGGCCACCTTGATGCCTGCCGTTCGCTTCGGCGGTTCGGCGACCTTGAGTGTCTTCAGGCGCGGCGCGACATCGACCCCCAGCGTCGCCGGGTGGGTCGTCTCGAGCGGCTTCCTCTTGGCTTTCATGATGTTCGGCAGCGTCGCGTAGCGCGGTTCGTTGAGGCGCAGGTCGGCTGTCAGCACGGCTGGCAAGGGTACCTCGACGGTTTCCAGACCACCGTCGATCTCGCGCGTGACGGTCGCCAGCTGCCCGGCGACGACGATCTTCGAGGCGAAGGTTGCCTGCGGCCAGTTCATCAGCCCGGCCAGCATCTGCCCGGTCTGGTTGGCGTCGTCGTCGATCGCCTGCTTGCCGCACAGGACGATCTGGGGCTGCTCCTTCTCACACACCGCCTTGAGCAGTTTGGCGACCGCCAGTGGTTGCAGTTCGACATCGGTCTGGATCAGGATGCCGCGGTCGGCGCCAATCGCCATCGCCGTGCGCAGGGTCTCCTGGCAGTTGGCGATGCCCGCCGAAACGGCGATCACTTCCGTGGCAATACCGGCTTCTTTCAGACGCACCGCCTCTTCAATCGCGATCTCGTCAAAGGGGTTCATCGACATCTTCACGTTCGCCAGATCAACGTCGCTCGCGTCAGGCTTGACGCGAACCTTGACGTTGTAATCCACCACTCGTTTCACTGCAACGAGGATCTTCAATTTTCTCTCCCTTTCAGTACAGTAATCGATATCAATCGCGATTCAGGCAGGCCGCGTTTGACATTGCCCAACTCTGACCGGACAATAGGCCATACTCTCTCGTATGGATAGCGTACGGTACCGTATGGAGCCATGGCTGTCAACGCTGTCGACCGCGGCAACAGCGCATGAGCTTGTAATATTGCCTCAGCCGCGTCATTCAGGAAAGGACCAGATAACGATGAAGCGCCTAAGCACACGGCCACGTGCCGCGCTGGACCGCAACGAATGGATCCTGGCAGCGATCGAGGTGCTCGCAGAACAGGGTGTCCAGGGGATGCGAATCGAGGTTCTGGCGAAGAACTTCGGTGTAACCAAGGGTAGTTTCTACTGGCACTTCAAGGATCGCCAGGATCTCTTCGACGCTGTTCTCCAGACCTGGCGGGATGGTCGCATCCGTGATATCGAGAAACAGAGCGTGGCCATACCGGACAGCGAGCAGGCGCAACTCCTGCACCTGATCGACGTCTATGGTGCCACCCGGAACCGCAAGGGAATTTCGATCGAACTGGCGGTACGCGAATGGGCCAGGCGAGACGCTCAGGCTGCGGCCGTTGTCGCGGAGGTCGATACCTGGCGTCTCGAATGCACGCGGAAGCTGTTTGTCGCCCTCGGCGTTTCCGAGGAAGAAGCGAAAAGCCGCAGTCTGCTGCTCTACGCTTACGTTTTCGGGCAAAGCCTGATGGCCTGCGAAAGCTACGATCCACGGGTGAACGAGTTCAAGCGCTGGATCGCTGAACTGATCGTCAAGCAGCCGCATGGCGCCCCAAGCAGCGACACCTGAGATTGACCGAAGGACCCTCTCTTTCGCTGGAGATTGCCGCATGCCAGGAACTCCCACCAGTCAGCAGTTCATTCTTGCTCTCGACCAGGGCACGACCAGCTCACGCGCCATGCTCTTCGGACGCGATGGCCGTATCCACGGCGTTGCCCAACAGGAATATGCGCAGTATTACCCGCAGCCTGGATGGGTCGAACACGACGCGGACGAAATCTGGCAGACGCAACTTGCCGTTGCGCGTGCCGTGCTCCGCGACCACGGTATTCCGGCCAGTCAGATTGCCGCTGTCGGCCTGACCAACCAGCGCGAAACCAGCGTCCTCTGGGATCGCGCCAGCGGCGAGCCAGTGCACCGCGCGATCGTTTGGCAGGATCGCCGCACGGCCGGTCTGTGCGACGAACTCGCCGCAGCCGGTCACGCCGAACTGTTCCGCGAGCGGACCGGTCTGGTCCTTGACGCCTATTTCTCGGGCACCAAATTGAAATGGCTGCTCGACCACATCCCGGGCGCGCGCGCGCGCGCCGAACGAGGCGAACTGGCGTTCGGAACGATCGACAGTTGGCTGGCGTGGAAGCTGTCGGCTGACCGGGTGCATGTCACCGATCCGTCGAACGCCTCGCGCACCCTGCTCTTCGACATCAGACGCCTCTGCTGGGATGATGAGTTGCTGGCCCTGCTCGACATTCCGCCCGCCGTACTGCCGCGGGTCGTCGACAGCAGTGGTCTGGTTACGCAGCTTGCCAGTGATCTGCTCGGTGCGCCGATCCCGCTGGCCGGCATCGCCGGCGACCAGCAGGCGGCCACCTATGGCCAGGCCTGCCTCGAACAGGGAATGGCCAAGAACACCTACGGTACAGGCTGTTTCCTGATGATGAATACCGGCCAGCGAGCGATGAACTCGCACCACCGCATGCTGACCACCATCGGCTGGCGGCTGCATGGGCAGACGACCTACCTCCTCGAAGGCAGCGTCTTCATGGGCGGCGCCATCGTCCAATGGTTACGAGACGGTCTCGGGATGATTTCCCGTTCCAGCGAAATCGAAGCGCTGGCCGCTTCCGTACCCGACAGTGGTGGCGTCTACCTGGTACCCGCGCATACCGGCCTCGGTGCGCCATACTGGGATCCCTATGCTCGCGGCGCCCTGCTCGGCATGACGCGCGGCACCAACCGGGCGCATGTCGCGCGCGCCGCACTGGAAGCGATCGCCTATCAGAGCGCAGAAGTCCTGAACGCCATGGAGCTGGATTGCGGCGAGCACTTGCGCGAACTGCGTGTCGACGGGGGGGCGGCAGCGAACGACCTCCTGCTGCAGTTCCAGGCCGATCTGCTCGGCGTGCCGGTGGTGCGTCCGCGCATCACCGAGACCACTGCCCTCGGCGCGGCCTACCTTGCGGGACTGGCGGTCGGATTCTGGCGGGACGAGGCGGAGCTTACTTCCCTGTGGCACGCCGAACGCTGCTTTGAACCTGGCATGCCCGCCGAGCAACGCGCTACCCTGCTCGGCGGCTGGCGTCGTGCTGTCGAACGCTGTCGTCACTGGATCCCGGCCGAGTGAGCGATGATGATGCACGGTTGCTGCAAAAGTCAGCGAAATGGCTGGCCATCATTCGCCAGCACTCTCCGGCAGGACCTGCGTTGCAGCTCGCCAACTGCCGTCCAGATCCTCGCAGGCCAGCGCGACGATATCGCGATCCAGTACCCCACGTCTGACGAAGTCATTGAGAAAACGTGGAATCTGTTCTGCGCGCTGCGCGCCGCGGTAGGGACGCTCCTGTGCCAGGGCCTGAAAAACATCCGCCACAGCGACAATGCGCGCCTCGCGGGCGAGGCGGTCGGGCCCGCAACGGAACGGGTAGCCGTGGCCGTTTAGGGCCTCATGATGGAAGGCTGCCCACTCTGCAACCTGCCCCAGGCCAGGAATGTGGCGCAAGATCTGGTAGGTTTCGAAGCTGTGCCGCTCCATCACCGAGAACTCCAGAGGCGTCAATCCTGCCGGCTTGTCGACGATCTCGTCGGGCACGCACAGCTTCCCCACATCGTGCATCAGGCCGGCAACCTGGAGCTCGGCCAATGCGTCGCCGCTCAAACCGACTCCCTCCCCCAGATGACGAGCCAGTTGCGCGACACCCAGAGAATGCGCCGCTGTGAACGGGCTCTTTGCGTCGACAATGCTTGAAATCAGCCGCGCAACGTGGCCAAACTGAGGAAAGTCAATCGTTATCCGCCAGTCACTCAGCGCCAGATCATTGAGATAGCTATGCACATGACGCGGCACCAGGGCAATCCAGAAAGCTTCACGAGCGGCAGCCGCGACGAAAGCCTTTACCGCGTCCGGAGACAATAGCGAGCCAGCAAGCGTAGCAATCGCTTCGACAACGCCGTCACGGTTGAAAAGCGGATTCTCCAGGCCCTTTTGCAGCAGCATGGCATCGACGCGGTCAGCCAGCAAGATGAGGTTGCTGTCGAGCGCGTCGGCCTCGCTCAGCCCGGTAGGCAGTTCCCGCCATGGCGTGTGGTGATAACGGATGGCGTTGGCGACCAGCGACAGATAGGCGAAGGGCCGCAGCAGGCGATACCCCCTTTCGCAGTGTGCGTGCCGGTCGTCCCAGTCGGCTTCGCGTTGCAGCCGACGGTGTACTGCGGTAGAAGACACGCCCAGGTCATGCAGCAGGCTGGCGCAGACCAGGCGGTCCAGCCGCTTTTCCGGCAAACCCAGCATCAGCCCGGTTTCGCGCGCGATCATGGCGACGCGCTTGCCGTGCTGAAAGTCGTTGACCCCGACCAGGTCCAGTGCGTCGGACAACGCCAGAATGGCGCTTTTCAGGTCGATTCTCAGAGTCATCGAAGGCCAGGCAATATCGAAGGCCGAACCGAGCAAGCACCGGGGTAACGCCCTCCGCGACACCCGTACCGCCGAAGCAGGCAGGATACGTCGCGTCCAAGGGCGCTCCCCACAATCAACTCGCGTCCGAACGGACGCGATCGGCCAGAAACCTCAGGCGCCTCGCTCGCGCATCCAGCTCGCAACCTTCGGTGCCAGGACCTTTTGCGCCAGACCACCGGTGTAGATGCCGATGTGTCCGGTCGCGATGGCAAACTCGGTGTAATCCTTGCTGCCGACATGCTTGCCGAGGGCGACGGTGCACGGCGGTGGCACGATGTGGTCCTTCTCGGCAAAGATGTTGAGGATCGGCATCGTGAGTTCCTTGAGGTCGACCTTGCGACCGCCTACCTCCAGGGTACCCTTGACGAGCTTGTTGCCCTTCAGGAAGTCGCGGATGAACTCCTTGAACGTCTGGCCAACGGCATCGGGACCACCAAACAGCCACTTCTCCATGCGCAGGAAGTTCTGCAGCGCCAGGCGGTCGTCGAGAATATCGATCACGTCGGCGTACTTTCCGTAATTCAGGATGAACGGTGAAGCCATCATGAACGACTCGTTGAGCACACTCGCCGGCACGTTGCCATGCACGGCGACCATCTTCTCGACGTCGGCGTCAGCCCCCATGGTGAACATCAAGCCCTCGTGTGGCTTGTGATTCGCCTTGTAGGCATCGAAATCGATCGGCGACACAGTCAGCGTGAGATGGCTGATCTTGTCCGGATTGAGCGTCGAGTAGGTGGTCGACATGGTGCCACCCTGACAGATACCGAACAGGGCGATCTTGTCTACCCCATGGCGCTTGCGAATGAAATCGACCGTGTCGTCGAGGTAACCGTTGATGTAATCGTCAACCGTACGGTACTTGTCGACCTGACGCGGATACCCCCAGTCGTTAAGGTAGACATCAATACCCTCGTTCAAGAGATTACGGACCAGTGAACGATCGGGCTGCAGATCGGCCACCTCGTAGCCGTTGATCAGCGGCGGCACGATCAGCAGCGGCGTTTTCATGATCTTCGCCTGGTCGACCAGCGCGTGGTAGTGATAGACCTTGATTCCGTCCTGCGCAAGAACCACGTCCTTCGGCGTGCTGCCAATATCGATATCGTCGTCGGTCAGGTTGGTGAGATTGCTGATGCCCTTGGCGAGTTTCTCGTTCAGGGCTGCGGTTTCAGCCGCGACGTCAGCGGGAAGAATCTGGATGGGGAAAGAAAACATCGGTAGCCTCCTATAGGTCTATTAGCTTATCAGCCGAATTACAAGGTGCAGACTTTCTCGGCTCATTCGCTCTTGGCGCGCGCTGCCGCCGGCTTGCGAGGAGCGCTGGCCTTGGGAGCTGCAGCCTGGGGCGGCGGAAGCAGTGCCTTCTTGAGCGCTCGCACCTCCATCTTCAGTTCGTGGATGACCTGATAGGCTTCGTCCAGTTCGCTGCGAGTGGGCATATCCAGACCGCGGAAGATATCCTCGACGACCGCGCGCTGCGTGAGCTTGAATTGCTGCTGTGCCTTGGTAAACGCGTTCTGCTTGTCGAGGAACTCCTGCGTATTGAACGTGACCAGCAACGACTTGTCGGCCGTGCGGTACCAAAGGCCCATCAGTTGACGCACAGCGGTGATCTTCTCTCCTTTGGCAGCCACCTTGGCGAGCTCTTCGATGGTCGCTTCGACGGCCTTGGCCAGTGCTTCGGCGAACGCCGTGTGGAACGCCAAACTGTTCCTGCGCAGATCGACGACCGCGTCGACCAGCCGCAATACCTTGGTGTTTTTCTCGCGCGACGCACCAAACAGAGGAATTTCCCCGACGCTTGCCAAGGCGGCATCGCCTTCCATCGACAGCAGGCGATTGATTCCGGAGGTGCCGCCGAGCATCGCCTCGCCGACGTGCCCCGACGAAGCTGCCTGCATCAGGAACGACAGCCAGGGACCCATGGCATCGGGCAAGTCCTTGGTCAGCGTTGTATTCAGATTACCCAGGTGCGAGCCCATGCCAAAACTGCGTTCGAGCATCGCCGTCGATTCCTTGGCCCACTGCTCGGCAAAACCCTTGAGGTCGGGGCGCCAGTCCTTGTTGGCCTCGAGATTTGGCGCCACGACCTTCATCGACTTGAAAAAGAAATCCATGACGCGATTCATCGCGCCCTGGCTGCCGGTCATGCGATCCATCAGCATGCGTGCGGCTTCGTTCGTACCTTTGGTGGCGGCTTCAACACCTTTTTTCACCGCCTCGACAGGGGCTTCAGCGCTGCCTGGAAGATTCTGCAACAGCGAGGACCAGTCGCCCCACATGCGCTTCTGCATATCAGCCCAAGCGTTGACGACGCCGCCCAATTGCTCATTCGGATTCTTGTTTTCCACTCCGGTGATCTCCTTTCAGTGTGTCGGACACGCCTACCGCCACGGTAGGCGGATGCCCAGCGGTAGACGGCGTGCACTCTACAATAAAACTGCGGCCGTCTGTCGACGGCCGCGAGGATGCAGCGTTACGGGTTTGTCATTGGTCAGACCAGTGCCACAACCGCATCTCCCTTGTGCTTCGCCTCACCCTGCTCGTTGGCACAGGTCAGCTCGAGACGGACACACTTCTCCCCACCCTGCTCCAGCTTTTCGACGACCTTACCGGTGCACACCATGCGCTCACCAATTTGCGTGATCGCGGTGAAACGCACGCCAAAACTGCGGATGGCGTCCTGCGGCACCCACTGCGTCAGCAGACGGCCAAGATACGCCATGCCCAACATGCCATGGGCGAAAACATCAGGAATCCCGTTCGCCCGGACAAAGTCCTGGTCGAGGTGCAAGGGATGGTGATCTCCCGACCCCGTCGCATACAGGGCCAGCGTCAGTCGCGACACCGGCTCGGTGGTGAAGGAGGGAAGACAGTCGCCAACATTCAGCGCATCAAAATTCGGTTTTGTCATCGACTTTCCCCTAAGCCCGAATAACCATGACGGAGCGCACATCGCACACCAGTTCGCCCTGCCGGCGCACCTTCACATCCTTGACGACGAACTGCAGCGCGCCGTTCCTCTTGTCGTAGATATCGGTGATCTCTCCGTCGAAGTCGAGCTTATCGCCCGAATAGACCGGCTTGTGGTAGGTGAACGACTGTTCGCCATGCAACATCTTCATCAGGTCGCAGCCCATCGTCTCGAGGTAATCGAACGGATGGTCCTTGTCCATGTCCATGCAGAAAAAGAAGGTCGGTGGCACCAGCACGCCCGGCAGACCAGCCCGGTGCGCCGCTTCCTCGTCAAAGTAGATCGGGTCCGTCTGGCCCGTCGCCTTGGCGAACCACTTGAGTTGCCACGCCGTCGGGGTTACCGAGTGTGGCGGCACCTTCATGCCTATGTGTTTCTTGTCAATCAACATCCGATTCACTCCTCGTCCACCCCGGACGCCGGGGTGGAAACGCTGGTTGGCGACTTGATCAGAGAACTTCGATGGCAATCGCAGTGGCTTCACCGCCGCCAGCGCAGAGGCCGGCGATGCCCCGCTTGAGGCCGCGCGCTTTGAGCGCGTAGAGCAGCGTCACCAGGATTCGCGAACCCGTGGCACCAATCGGATGCCCCAGAGCACAGGCGCCACCATTGACGTTGACCTTGTCGGCAGGCAGCTTGAGATCCCGCATGGACGCCATCGTGACCGCTGCGAAAGCCTCGTTGATCTCCCAGAGGTCGACGTCCTCGGCCTGCCAGCCGACCTTCTTCAGCAGCTTCTGGAAGGCAAAGACCGGGGCGGTGGTAAACCAGGCCGGGTCATGGGCAAAGGTCGCATGGCCGACAATCCGGGCCAACGGCGTGATGCCGCCGCTCTTGGCGTCGGATTCGCGCATCAGGACAAAGGCCGCTGCACCGTCGGAAATCGACGACGAGTTGGCGGGTGTCACCGCGCCATCCTTCTTGAATGCCGGCTTCAGCTTGGTGATCTTCGACACGTCGCATTTCATCGGCGTCTCGTCGAGGGCAATGACCTCTTCGCCCTTGCGCGAGGTGACGGTGACTGGCGCGATCTCGGCACTGAAGACTCCCGAGGTGACGGCTTTCTGTGCCCGCGTCACCGATTCGATGGCGAAGGCGTCCATCTCTTCGCGCGAAAAGCTGTACTTGTCCACACACAGCTCGGCGAAAGCGCCCATCAGCTTGCCCTGCTCATAGGCATCCTCGAGGCCATCGAGGAACATGTGATCGTGCAGAACCCCGTTGCCCAACCGATAACCGGAGCGGGCGGTGGTCAGCACGTGCGGCGCATTGGTCATCGACTCCATGCCACCGGCGACGGCGATGTTGATCGAACCGGCCAGCAGTTCGTCATGGGCAATCATGACCGTCTTCTGGGCCGAACTGCACATCTTGGTCAAGGTGACGCACGGCACCGACTTCGGCAGGCCGGCGCCTAGCACCGCCTGGCGCGCCGGCGCCTGACGCAAACCTGCCATCAGGCAGCAACCCATCAACGCTTCGTCGATATCTTCGCCCTTGACGCCCGCCTGTTCGACCGCCGCCTTGATCGCAACGCTGGCCAGCTGCGGCGCGGTCATCCCCGCAAACTGCCCCTGGAAGGCGCCCACTGGCGTGCGTTTGGCGCCGACGATAACAACTGATTCACTCATAATTAAGCACTCCTTGAAGACAACGGATACTGCCGGATTGGATGTGTCCTGCTTGCGGGCAACTACTTCCCAGGCATGCGGATGGCACCGTCGAGGCGGATGACTTCACCGTTGAGATAGGTGTTCTCGCAGATATGCCGCACCAGCGCCGCGTACTCGGCAGGATAGCCGAGGCGTGACGGGAAGGGCACCATCTTGCTCAGGGTATCCTGAACGGGCTGTGGCAATCCCTTCATCATCGGTGTCCCAAATATGCCCGGCGCGATCGTCACGACGCGGATGCCGTGCGCGGCCAGCTCGCGCGCCACCGGCAGGGTCAGTCCAACCACCGCCGCCTTCGAAGAGGCATAAGCGGCCTGGCCAATCTGACCGTCAAAAGCGGCGATCGACGCCGTATTGACGATCACGCCACGCTCACCGCCTTCGTTCGGCTCGTTCTTGCTCATCGCCTCGGCGGCCAGACGAATCATGTTGAAGGTACCGATCAGATTGATGCTGACGACGCGCGAGAAGGTCGCCAGGTCATGCGGACCATCCCGGCCAAGCACCTTCTTGGGTGGCGCCACGCCGGCGCAGTTGACCAGTCCGTGCAGCGCGCCAAATTCACTGACAGCCATTTCGATGGCAGCACGTGCGCTCGCTTCATCGGTCACGTCGGTTTTGGCAAAGCGCGCGTTGGCCCCCAACTGCGCTGCCTGCGCCTCGCCGGCAGCGGCGTCGACGTCGACAATGACCACTTTCCCACCAGCATTGACCAGACCGCTTGCCGTTTCCGCTCCGAGTCCGGATCCTGCTCCCGTTACCACAAACACACTGCCATTGATTTGCATGATTACCCCCAAAAAAATATCGCGACATCACGCGATGCCGCGCTCCTGGCCTGTGCCGACGGCGATTGATTAGAACTCACATCGTCACAGAAAATCGCTCGCGCCGTGCTGATTCGAGGAGGCTCCTCTGGAACAGGCGACGGCCCCGGGTGTGCTGCCCCGCAACAGTATCGATTGGCTGCCCTGACCCGGCACGCATCGTCACAGAGACGAGTTCCAGGCAAGCCGCGGACGGCTGCGAGCAGTGCCGGCATTGTCGAATGCGGAGCACTGCCGAGTCAAGCACCAGACGCACTGCAGCATGGCACTCGAAAGCCGGTCGCCTCGACCGATCCCGGGATGACCGCAGGCGAGGTGGAGACGCCGCCGCCAGATCCCTACCACGGGACGATCGATGATCTCGCACAAGCTGTTGACATGGATCAGGAATTGGCCTGGCCGATGGCTTAGGATGGCCAATGATGCGGGCGAACATGCGCCCACGGCTGAACTGAGTCAGCGCAAAAAAGGAGAATCCCCATGGTCGAAACGCTCAAAGAACTCCCGGAACCCCCCACGGCCGATGCAGCCCTCCCCGAGGGAGCTGCTGACACAGCGAAGCGGCGCAGCAGGCCGAGTACAGCCCGCCGCAAGAAGCCCGTCGCCGCTGCAGCCCCTGCAGCAGCAGCCGTCACGCCGGCAGCGCCAGCCACGGAGCAACGCGCGGCCAAGCTGCGCCCCGCAACTCCGGCTGCAGCTGCGGCCCCGCCGTTCCCTGAGACAACGCCGGCGTCCCACTCCCACGGCGACTTCTCTCGCCGCCTCGGCGACCGGCACCTGCTCGACTCGGGCGCTCTGGAAGACATCGATCGCATGACCAACATCGCGCTCGGTCAGTTCAGTGGCGGCGTGTCGCCGGCCTCGCTGGCGATGGCCTATCTGGACTGGACAGTTCACCTCGCGGCCTCGCCCGGCAAGCAGTTTCAACTGGCGGCGAAAGCGGCGCGCAAGGCGATGCGCCTCGGAGCGTATGCCCTTTCGTCGGCGGTCACCGGCACGGCCGAACCGTGCATCAAGCCACTGCCTGGTGACCATCGCTTCGACCATCCGGGCTGGGAGCGTTTTCCCTACAACGTGGTTTACCAGGGTTTCCTGCTCAACCAGCAGTGGTGGCACAACGCGACCACCGGCGTCCGCGGCGTTTCCAAGCACGGCGAAGCCGCCGTCTGGTTTACCGCCAAGCAGATTCTCGACATGTCGGCGCCGTGCAATGTTCCCTTCCTGAACCCCGAGATCGTCGAGGCGACGACCAAGGAGCGCGGCGCCAATCTGGCGCGCGGGGCCGAGTTCTATGGCGAGGATGTCCGTCGTTCGCTGCGCGACGAGAAGCCAGCCGGCATTGAGGCCTTCCGGGTAGGGGAGAACCTCGCCGTTACCCCGGGCAAGGTCGTTTATCGCAATCTGCTGATGGAGCTGATCCAGTATTCGCCGACCACCGATACCGTCCAGCGCGAACCGGTGCTGATGCAGTCCGCGTGGATGATGAAGTATTACATCCTGGACCTGTCGCCGCACAACTCGCTGGTCAAGTACCTGGTCGATCGGGGCCACACCGTGTTCATGATCTCCTGGATGAACCCGCGCGCGGAGCACCGCAACCTGGGCATGGAGGACTACCGCAAGCTGGGAACCATGGCGGCAATCGACGCCATTTCCGACATCCTGCCGGGACGCAGGATTCACACCGTCGGCTACTGCCTGGGCGGAATTCTGCTGACCATCGCCGCCGCGGCGATGGCTCGCGACGGCGACGACCGTCTGGCCAGCATCACCTTGTTCACCACCATGACCGACTTCACCGATGTCGGGGAGATCAACGTTTTCATGGACGCCAGCGAGGTTACCCTGCTCGAGGACATGATGTGGGAGAAGGGTTACCTGGGGCACAAGCAGGTATCGGGTGGCTTCCAGCTCCTCAAGTCAGCCGATCTGATCTGGTCGAAAATGGTCCGCGAGTACTACCTTGGCCATCGCGAGCCGATGTTCGACCTGATGGCCTGGAATGCCGACGGAACGCGCATGCCTTATCGTCAGCACTCCGAGGTACTGCGTCGCCTGTACGTCGACAACCAACTGTTCCAGGGCAAGTACATGGTTGACGGGCGCGCGATTTCAATCAGCAACATCCATGCGCCGATGTTTGCGGTGGCGGCCGGCGCCGACCACGTGGCACCGTGGCACTCGGTATACAAGCTGCATCTGCAAAGCGACGCGACCGAACTGACTTTCGTCCTCACCAGCGGTGGGCACAACGTCGGCATCGTCAATGAACCGGGCCACCCGCGCCGGTCGTACCAGCTCAGCGTCTGCCGCGAAGGCGAACGTTTTCTTGACGCCGAGACCTGGAAGCAGACGACGCCGGTGTACCAGGGGTCCTGGTGGCCAGCTTGGCAAAAATGGCTCGAACGGCACTCCACTGGCGCCGAAGCAGCACCGGCGATGGGCGCTCCCGACAAGGGCTACGAGCCGATCTGCGACGCGCCGGGGACCTACATCCATCAACAGTGACAACCAGCACACTGGCTCGGTCGCCGCCAACGGTGACCGAGCCGCTTCGCACTCGTTCCCCCCGACCACACTTTCGTCACTGCACCGGACTTCCCGACGGCAGAACATCGATTTCGGCAGCACGGCCGGCTTCGGCCGCGCCTGCCAGCTGCCGTCAGTGACTGTCCCGATGATCGGCCTGGTAGGCGTCCCGCATTTCCCGCTTCAGCGTCTTGCCAGCGGCGTTGCGTGGAAAGTCGTCCATGATCTGGACCGCGTGCAGGCGCTGGTAGCGGGCACCGACACGTTCGTTGATCCAGTCAAGCAGTTCACCCGCGCTGACCGCCGCGCCGGCGCGCAGAAGCACCGCCGCGACTGGCGTCTCGCCCCATTTCTCGTGGGCGACGCCGAAGACGGCGACCTCCCTCACCGCCGGGTGGCGGGCCGCGACTTCTTCGACGTCCTTGGGGTAGATCTTGACCCCACCGCTGTCGATCATGTCCTTCTTGCGGTCAACCAGGTAGAGATAGCCCTCGCCATCGGTGTAACCGAGATCACCGGTAAATAGCCAGCCATCGCGGATTGCCTGCTCGGTGAGGTCCGGGCGACCGTAGTAGCCGAGCATCAGTGACGGCCCACGCCCGACGATTTCGCCGACTTCCCCGGTTGCCGCGTCGCGGCCGTCCTCGCGTACGATACGCATCTCGTAGAAGCACGGCGGCGACCCGACCGAGCCGGCCTTGCGTAGCGACTGGGTCTTGTCGAGGATGGTCCAGAAACCTTCCGTAAGGCCGTACAGCTCGTAAAAGCGATCCGGCAAGAGGCGGTTGAGCAGGTCCTTGTGTTCCTGGTAGAGAGGGGCTCCGAGTGAAAGAATCATCTCGAGTGAGGCGAGCTTGTCGGGTGAGAAATTCGGCGAGTGAAGCAAGGCAATGATCTGCGCTGGCACCATCATGGTGTGTGTCACCCGCTCGCGAGCAATGATCTCGATCGCCTCCTCGGCGTTGAATTGCCGCTGCAGGACGTAGCGCGCGCCGAGGTAGAAGCACGGCATCAGGGTCACGAAGGCGCCGTTGAAGACGATCGCACCGGTGTGCAGTACCACCGATTCCGGCCGCATCCGCCAGGCCGCGGCAAACAGGGTGCAGTACATCGAGCGCACGAAGTGGCTGTGCATGATGCCCTTTGGCAGCCCGGTGGTGCCACTGGTATACATGACGTTGAACAGATCGTCCTGGGTAAGGACGACCGGCATTGCCCGGCCTTCGGGACAGATCGTGAGGAGCGCTTTGTAGCCAGGATAGTCGGCCGTTGGCCCATCGACCATCAGCACGTGGTCGGCACGCAGGCCGGGAAGCTCCTCGCAAACCTGGTCGACCAGCGGCGCCATCGAGCTCTGGGTGATCAGACAGACTGCCCCCGAGTCGCGCAACAAGCTGGCCAGGCCGGAAGCCATCAGCAGCGGGCTCAACGGCACCAGTACCGCACCGATCGACGGCACTGCCCAGTAGACCTCGAGGAGTTCGCGGCAATTGGCGAGAACGGTCGCCACCCGGTCGCCCTTGCGCACACCGAGCCACTGCAGCAGGCAGGCGCAACGACGGACACGCGCATCGAACTCGCGCCAGCTCAGTCGCTCCTCCTCGAAAACGACCGCTGTCTGATCCGGTCGGAACTTCGCGTGATGTCTGGTCAGTGTCGCTAGTTGCAGCATCGTTCTCTCCCTCCAGGATAGCTGCGCCCCACCTTGCCGGTTGCGCGCTCCAGCCAGGTGCCCCGGCTCATCGCAGCGCAGCAAAGCGCTACTATACCGCGTTGACCTGCGCCGCGGCACAAGCCTCTGGCGAACCCCCCCACGGCCCCCTGACAACGACCCGCGCCAGACCATCCAGACGGTCCGCCCGGCATGAATGACAACCCTTCCAGACACAATCTAAACAATCCCGTCAAGAACCCTCAAGCGATGTGAACAAATCTCGCGCGGAGGAGTAGAATGCATTGTGCGGCGCGCAATAGTGCCCGAGTGAATGGGTTTCAACAGGGCGATTTTCGGTGGCCAAAGTCGCGCGAGGAATTCTAGAGGAATCACCGGCATCCGCCCTCCTGGCGGAGCCACGGTAATCGTGGGTTGCCCCTGGGGGCTGACCCGTTTTGGCTGACGTTAATTGTTGGAGGTGGGAAAATGTTTGCACTGCTGAAGGAAATGCCGGATTTCACGGCCAGTTGGATGCGCTACACATTGGCGATGATGCGCTCATCGAACCGAGAAATTAACGAGTTCAATGACAATCTCTTCATTGCCGCGCACATCGCCATGACGGCGGCACGCGACAATCCGCTGAGCATGCTGGAAACCTTCGAGATCATGGAACACAACGTGGGCATGATGCGCAAGGGGATGGCCGGCGCGCAAGGCAAGATGGCCGACTACGCTTTCGACCAGATGGAAGAAGCGACCCGCGCCTTCCTGAACACGGTCCTGAACTCCGAAGGTGAAAAACTCGGCGGCTACATGCGGCGCGAAGCCGAAATCATGGAAGCAGTCGCGAACTTCCACGAGCAGATCGAGGCGATCGGCGACGAGTTCGGGTTCCACTTCAACACCTCTGCCTACAAGCTGGTACACGAAACGGACGCCTTCGAGCTCTACCAGGTGCTGCCGCTCAAGGAAGGCGTCAAGGTGAATGAGCATCTGAAGCCGGTCATTCTCGTACCGCCCTACATGCTGGGGGTACACATCCTGGCCTTCCTGCCGTACGAGAACAAGAGTTATGCCCATTCGTTTGCCAATGAGGGGATTCCAACCTACGTCCGCGTCGTCAAGGACATCATGACCAATGAGAAAGTCCAGACGATGACGCCCGAAGAGGACTGCGAACAGACACGCCAGCTCTGCGCCAAGGTCATGGAACTCAACGACGGCAAGAAAGTGACGCTGAACGGCACCTGCCAGGGCGGCTACATCTCGCTGATGAATATTCTGTCGGGCAAGTTGAAGGATGTCTGCGACGCACTCATTACCAACGTGACGCCGGTTGACGGAACCTATAGTGAGGCGATCAGCGGCATGCCGACGATGCACCACGACTTCACCACCACGACGCTGCCGAGCGGCAACAAGGTCGCCAACGGCTACCTGCTGAGTCTCGGGATGCGCTTCGTCGCCATCGACCGGGAGACGCCGCTGGTCAAGGTTCTCGACCAGGCTTCACTGCAACGTGCCACCGACATGAACCCGGGCAAGACGCCGGCCGCCCTCTTCCGCTGGCTGCTCAAGGAACGGGTGCACCTCCCGCGCGCGATCGCCAACATGAGTTCGCACACCTTCCAGGATCCGATTGGCGATGACGGCACGCTGCCGGTGAAACTCTTTGACCAGCCGCTGAACATCAAGAGCCTGATCGATCTCAAGGTTCCCTGGTACCAGAACTACGCGATCAAGGACGACTTGGTCACGCCGCCCTGTGCCACCGCCGGCAACAAGTTCCTCGAGGGCTGGAATGGTCTTGAGTCGGTTGCCTTCTTCGGCGGTCACGTCGCCATCCTGACCAGCCCGTACGGCAAGAAGGCGCCGGTCAATGGCACGTTCAAGGACGCCAACGGCAAGGATTCCCGCGGACCAGTGAAGTTCCAGATGGACATCTCCTGATTGGCAGGAGTCACCTGGCGGCTGACGAAGCGGCATCGCCAGCTGCCGCACCATAGCCGTCAATCGGCGTCGCCGGCCTGAGATCCCGCATTCAGGCCGGCGACGCTTTCTTCCAGGTACGGAGCTGGGAACAATCAGTCATCCAGGACATCGTCCTCGGCGCCAGTTCCGACCAGAACACCGACGAGCTCCCGCCCGGCGGGCGCTTGCATCAACCCATTTTTACTCCGGAGATCCTTTATGAGCTACGACAACATTAACGTCGAAGTGCGCGGAAAAGTCGGCTTGATCACTCTCAACCGCCCGAAGCAGCTGAATGCCCTGAACGATGACCTGATGGACGAGCTCGGCAAGGCGCTTGGCACCTTCGAGGCTGACGAAAACATCGGGGCGATCGTCATCACCGGCTCCGACAAGGCTTTCGCCGCTGGCGCCGACATCACCGTGATGCAGTCACTCAGCTACATGGAAGCCTACAAGGGCGATTTCATCACGCGCAACTGGGACACGCTCAAGAACTGCCGCAAGCCGGTCATCGCGGCTGTCGCCGGCTATGCCCTGGGTGGCGGTTGCGAACTGGCGATGATGTGCGACATCATCCTGGCAGCTGACAATGCCCAGTTTGGTCAACCCGAAGTTCGCCTCGGGATCCTTCCCGGCGCAGGCGGCACCCAGCGTCTGCCGCGCGCCATCTCGAAGGCCAAGGCGATGGAAATGTGCCTTGCCTCGCGCAACATCGACGCTGTCGAAGCCGAACGCGCCGGCCTCGTTTCACGCGTCGTTCCGGCTGACAAGCTGCTCGAGGAAGCAATGTCTACCGCCACGCGCATCGCCGGCTTCTCGCTGCCGGTCGTGATGATGATCAAGGAATGCATCAATCGCTCCTACGAAAGCTCGTTGTCCGAAGGCCTGCTGTTCGAACGTCGCACCTTCCACTCGGCTTTTGCCCTCGACGATCAGAAAGAAGGCATGGCAGCTTTCGTCGAAAAGCGCAAAGCCGCCTTCACCAACCGCTGACCCTCGGCTGCGACCGCTTTGACCGGCGCCCAACAAGGACGCCGGTGAGCCGGCAGAGTTGCCGTTGTATCAACAGTGGGCCAGATCGACCGCGTTGTGCACCGTGATCTGGTCCACCCACGCCTTCGCATGAACCGTGCTGTAGATGTTTGAACACGCGGCCACTTCCAGGGTCAGCGTCACCGTGCGGTTGGCAAAGCGCGACAGATCAATCGCCGACTGGCGCAGCCATTCGGTTTCCTGGTGGACCATGCCGAGGGCCGTCACCTCGTCGACGACCTGGCCATCGATCAGGACTCGGAAACTCGCGCTGGTGTAATCATTGACTCCGGCGCTGAGATCTAGCCGCCGGACGTAACTCAGTTCCGGCTGCGGACCCAGTTTGACCTGCCGCGAGATCGACTGCGCCCTTGCTCCCAGGGCGCCACGGTCACCTGACGAGGCGTGGCCATGGAGCATCGAGCCGCCGCGGAAGGCACGCGGGTCGTCGAGCAGCAGCTCCCAGCCGGACCCTTCCCAGCCAGCAGCTTTCAGACTGCCCGCGGCCGTCGCCGAACCCGCGCGCTGGGCGACGCCTTTCAGCACTCCAGCTGCCTCCAGCGCCGTCGAAATGATCCCCGGCACGTCGATGCCGAGCGGCGCCCTGCTGTCCGTGCGACGGCTCCGCCCGGCCTTCAGCAGTCCTGCGGCCTCCAGAGAGGCCGAAATGATGCCATGCACGTCGAGGCCGAAGGGCCGGTTGGTCGCACCGCGCTGATCCTGCGGCCCGGAAGCGTAGCCCGGACCAGCATCCGCAGCTTTCTCGTCGTTGACCACCCGCTCGCCACCGCTGAACCGGTTCGCGCCGCCGATGCTCTCGGCAGCCGCTGCACTGGCCGCACTCCTCCCAGCTTGCTCGGCTGCCGCCGGCGCTTTCGTGCTTGCCGGACGTTCGGCCAGCAGGCCCCAGAAATCCGCAATCCGGTGTGTCGACGAAATCCCGACCGCATTGAAGAACGGCGCTGCCGTACCGCACTGATGCGGTTCGGCGCCCGGGTCCAGCGCGGCGCCGTGCGACATGCCGGTCACCGTGTAGGACTCGATCAGTTCATCGCCGTCCGGCCCCTGCCAGACCCGGCGCGGATACCCATCGACGGTCATCTGCACAGTGGGCTGCAGATCCAGGCCGTGCAGGTCGGTCCATTGCTTGATGATTTCTTCGGCGTTGACCGGCTTGACGGTGGTGTCGGCGTCGCCGTGCCAGACCGAAAGCTTCGGCCAGGATCCCTGATGCGGCGATGCTGCCCGCACCAGTTGGCCCCACTCCCGGGCCGAACGGGGACGCCCCTGGAAGATGCTCTCGAGGCCCTCCTGCAAGCCCTTGGCGGTACGGTAGGGAACCCCGGCGAGCACGGCGCCGCCGGCAAACACCTCCGGATAGGTCGCCAGCATGATGGTCGTCATCGCGCCGCCCGAGGAGGTCCCGGTCACGTACACGCGGCGGCGATCAAGGCCATGATCGGAGACCATCGTGTCAACCATCTGTCTGATCGACAGCGGCTCACCCTTTTCACGCTCGTTGTCCTCCGGCTTGAACCAGTTGAAGCAGCGCAGCGGATTGTTGTTCCAGTTCTGCTGCGGCAACAGGAGCGCAAAACCGTATCGGTCGGCCAGCGTCGACCAGCCGCTGCCCTTGTTGTACGAGGCGGCGCTCTGCGTACAGCCGTGCAGCACGACAACCAGCGGCGCGCTGGCGGGCAGCCCTTCGGGAACGTAGCTGTACATCCGCAACTCGCCGGGATTGGAGCCAAAGGCGGTGACTTCGCGCAAGCGGTTCTCCTGCGAGTCCACTTGCTCTGACCAGGCCTGCACCGCAGTCAGTGCCGACAGGAGCTTCTCCCAGCGGCTACCGTGCGGCGTTTTCGCCGCGAGTTTTGCCATTTTGGCGATAGCGGCCACTTTATGGCCCAGTTTGTTCAGCATGGGACTACTCCTGTCGTCAGACAATGTGGTGAGCAAACCGATCTCGAGCAACTTCCGGACCGGCAAGAAAACGGAGTGGAACAGGCCTGGGGCGACCACGCCACCACGTTGGGGATCAAGCCACGCCGGTGGAGCGGCGTCTGCGGCCAAGCCATAGGTGTGACTGATGACGGCCCGCCGGCCTTGCCACCAGCTGCTGAACTGGAGCGAGGCAACCGGGCAGCCTCGGTTGATCCAGACGCCGAACAGTTCGCTGGCGACGATCGCCCGGGTCTCCTCGGCACAGGCCAATTGCAGCAGGGCGGCCAGTGCCTCACCGAAGGACAGCCCCTCCAGCCCGATCGACGAGGTCGCACGCGGCTCCGCATGCGCGGGGGCCAGCTCCGGACCGAAAAGCACCCGCGGGCTGTTGCCTCCCGCTGCGACCACCGTCGGCTGCAGGCCGGCATAGCAGCGAATCGCCTCAACTGTCTGCGACTGTTGCGGCGCGGCCATCGTCCCGATCAGCAGCTGCGCGGCGTAGTCCGGGGTCGCCGGTGGCGAACCCCGCCCACGCGGTCCGGGAAGCATCAAGCCCCCAGTGACCATCAGCGTCACCCGGAAGCGCAGGTCCCGGCGCGACTCGCCGAGGATGTCGGCCAGTCGTTCGCTGAATTCGTAGCGTGCAAGTCCATTTACCATGGGGCAACGATAACACGCCTCCGTAGAATGTGCACGTATTTATTGAGTAAGTGACAAGAAATCATTTTGTGCCGCAGCCTGCTCACCGCCCAGGCCGGACGCCGGGACCGCGGGGACCGCCGGGGACGCCGGTGCGAATGGTCGCGCCTCACGCCTTGCCCTTCCGTGCCTCACCAGAACCGGGTGATTGCGGTAAGATTCGTTGCCGCCCGCCCCGTTCCTGCGGGCCCACCCAATCCATCGCTCCCGCCCGGGAATTCAAGCCAATGATCGACCTGTACACCGCCGCCACACCCAACGGGCACAAGATCTCCATTGCCCTGGAGGAACTCGCCCTGCCCTACACGGCGCACACGCTGAATCTGTCGAAGGGCGAGCCGAAGGAGCCCTGGTTCCTGACGATCAACCCCAACGGTCGCATTCCGGCCATCGTCGATCGCGCCGAGAACGACTTTGCCGTTTTTGAGTCGGGCGCCATCCTGATGTATCTCGCCGAAAAGACCGGGTGCCTGATGGCGCAAGACCGCAGGGGCCGTTCGCAGGTCATCCAGTGGCTGATGTTCCAGATGGGAGGCATCGGGCCAATGATGGGGCAGGCAAACGTCTTCTTCCGCTATTTCCCCGAAAAAATCCAGCCGGCGATCGACCGCTACCAGGGCGAGTGCAAGCGATTGTTCCGCGTCCTCGACAGCCATCTCCGGGAGCATGAGTTCCTGGCGGGGGACTATTCGATTGCCGATATTGCCAACTGGGCCTGGGTTCGCACCCATCGCTGGTCGGGCGTGGACGTCGATGACCTGCCGCACCTGCAGCGCTGGCTGGGCCAGATTCGCGCCCGCCCGGCGGTGCAGACAGGCATCAACACGCCCCCGTCGGTGATCGACCGCGACGCCGACGACGACAAGGCACGGCAGTTCGCCGAAGAGGCACGCCAGATGGTCGAGATGGGCCAGTCGCGCCAGGGCGGCGTCTGAGCCTGCCCGACCCCACCGCCCGCCCACCGCACTCATCCAGCAAATTCTCAAGCCAGGAGACCCAGATGAAACTTTTCGTCTCACCACGGGCGCCCAACCCACGCCGGGTACTGATGTTCATTGCCGAGAAAGGATTGTCCGGCATCGAGCGCGAGGTCATCGACCTTGGCAAGGGTCAGCATCGCGACGAGGCCTTTCTCGCCCGCAACCCAATGGCCAAGGTCCCGGTTCTCGAACTGGACGACGGACGCGTGCTCGGTGAAACGCGCGCCATCTGTACCTATCTCGAGGGCCTGGCGCCGCTGCCCAACCTGATGGGCAGCGACTTTGAAGAACGCGCCTTCATCGAGATGGCGGACCGGCGGGTCGAACTGTACCTTTTCGGAGGCATCGCCAACTGGATCCGGCACACCCACCCGGGATTGGCGCCGCTCGAACAACCCCAGTTTCCGGACTTCGGCCGCTCGCAGGGAGAAAAGGTGCGCGAAGTGGCGCACTGGCTTGACCGCGAACTCGCCGATCACCCCTTCGTTGCCGGCCAACGCTTCACCATCGCCGACATCACCGCCTTCTGTGCCGTCGAATTTGCGCGCGGCCTGATGAGATTTCAGCCTGCCCAGGAAGGCATGCCGCATCTCCAGGCCTGGCGCGACCGCGTGGCGGCGCGCCCGAGCGCCAGCGAGGGTAGCTGACCCAACGGCAGGACCTGCGGCCAGCGAGCTGACACGGCCACAGGTTCAAGTCCAGATCTCGCCCAGGCTGACTGATCGTTACTGCTCCCTCCCGGAGACCCCTCATGGTCCGACGTCAAGTTCACACCCTCCATCACGCGCCAGTCGCCCCCACCAACCGACCACCGCTGCTCTTCGTGCACGGCGGCTATGTCGACGCCAGGTGCTGGCAGGCCCACTTCCTTCCCTACTTTGCCAGCCGTGGCTTTGACTGCTACGCACTGGACCTTTCCGGGCACGGCCACAGCGAGGCGCGCGCGCCTCTGGACACGCTGAGCCTCGACGACTACCTGGCCGACGTCTTGCAGGTGATCGCGGATCTCGGCAGGACACCGGTGGTCATCGGGCACTCGATGGGCGCCTTCCTCGCCGAGCGCGTGCTCGAGCAGTCACTGGCCAGCGCTGGCGTCCTGATGTCGCCGGTGCCGCCGCACGGCACGCTCGAATCGGCAATGAATCTCCTCATCCGCTACCCGCAATTCCTCCGTGAAGTCTCCAGGATGACCAGGGGAGCCTTCGACTCGGATGGCATTCGCGTCCTCAAGGAAGTCTACTTCACGCCCGCAACAAGGCCCGAAGTGGTCCTGCGTCTGGCTCAACTGGTGCAGCCCGAATCTCTGCGCGCCATCTGCGACATGGCACTGCTCTGCTGGCGCTGGCTGCCGAAGGTGCCCGACCGACCGGTGCTGGTGGTCGGCGGCGAGCTCGATGCCGTGTTTCCGCCGCACATGGTCCGGCGTGTCGCCAGACGCTGGCAAGCTGAACTGCAGATCGTCCCCGACGCCGGCCACGCCATGATCCTCGATCAACACTGGAAAGCCTGCGCGACCTGCATCGTCGACTGGCTGGAGCGACTCGAAGGACCGCAGCCGATGCCGGTAACGCGATTGGAGCCAGAATGCGCACTCGCCGCATCTTCCTGAATCGCCTTGATCCCGCACACGAGCCGCAAGATGCCGTGGTGGTGATCGACGTGCTGCGTTCCTTCACCACCGCGGCCTACGCTTTCGCCGCCGGCGCCAGCACCATCTATCCGGTGGAAACGATCGCCAGCGCCTTCCGCCTGCAGCGGCACTTGCCCGATGCCGTGACCACCGGCGCCGTCGGTGGTGGCGACCCCATACCCGGTTTCGATTTCGGCAACTCGCCGTCGGCGCTGCAGGGCGCCAGTCTCGCCGGCCGGCCGCTGATACAGACCACTGCCGCCGGCGTGCGCGGCCTGACCCGTTTTCGCCACGCACGCGCGCTCTTTGCCGGCAGCCTGGTCCTGGGCCGGGCCACCGCCACGGCGTTGCTCGATTTCCAGCCCGACGAGGTGTGCTTCGTGATCACCGGCGAATGGGTCGATCGCGACGGCGATGAAGATGTGGCCTGCGCGGACTATCTCGAGGCGCTGCTGCACGGCCAGGACCCCGATCCGGAACACTACGCAGCGCGCGTGCGCGACTCCGATTTCGGTCGCCGCTTTCAGGCCGGCAACAACCCCAACCTGCCACCGGGCGATCTCGCTCTTTGCGCCCAGCCGGATCGTTTCGACTTCGCCCTGCGGGCCTCGCACTCGGACGGTCACCTGCAGCTCAACCGGTCACGCGCCGGCCAGGAAAGTCCTTTGCGCAGCGGCCGCGAAGGCGCCAAGGGGCAACTCCGCAACGGCCTCAGGTTGCAGGAAAAGTAGCTGTTCCGTCCCCTGCCCCGCCCTGACTGACGATGGCCCGCATCCTTCCCGACGGCTGGCGCGAACTCGCCGTCACCGGCGCCGCCCAACGCGAGATCGAAACCCTCGCCCGCCTCGCCAGCGGCCTGCCCGACGACTATACGGTCTACCACGCGGTGCACTGGACCGGTATCGACGGCGGCCATGCGATCTACGGGGAGATCGACTTCGCCGTCGTCAATCTTGCCGGGGACCTGTTGCTCATCGAGCAGAAGAGCGGCTTTCTCGATGAAACGGCGGCGGGCCTGGTCAAGCAATACCCGGGCAAGTCGAAGAGCGTTCCCGTGCAGATTTCGCGCATGGTCGGCAACCTCCGTGGCAAGCTCGCGGCGCGTGGCGACATTCCCTCGATCGCCACCGACGCCCTCCTCTACTGCCCGGACTACACGGTCAGGAACCCCGAAACTGCCGGCCTCGTCCCTGAGCGCATCGTCGACGCCAGCCGCCGCGGCCAGATCTGCCGAATCATCCAGCGACTCCTGCCGGCTGGTGAGGAGACGCCCGCCGCGCCCAAGGTGCACGCTTTCCTGCGCAACCTGATCCAGCTCGACACCGACGTCAGCGCGCTGATGGGGCACGCCCGCGAACTGGTCACCCGGCTTTCCGGTGGCCTTGCCCACTGGGCACGGCGGCTCGATTTCGAGCCCTTCCGCCTGCGGGTCACCGGCACCGCCGGCTCGGGCAAGACCCAGCTCGCCCTGGCCGAACACCGCGCCACCCTCGAAGCCGGCAGGCGGCCGCTCTACGTCTGCTTCAACCGCCCGCTGGCCGATCACTTCAGCCGCATCGCCCCGGCCGGCGGCCTCGCCTGCACCTACCACCAGCTCTGCGACCAGCGCCTGCGCCATGCCGGCGAAATGCCGGACTTCACCGCACCCGACGCCTTCGAGCACCTGCAGAAGAGGGCCGCCGAACTGCCGGTCAGTGCGGCCTTCCTGTTCGACACGGTGATCGTCGACGAGGGCCAGGACATCTCACCAAAATGGCGCGACTTCATCTTCCGCCATGCCCGCGCCGATGCGCGCCTCCTGTGGCTCGAAGACCCGCTGCAGAACCTCTACGGACGTCCGCCGACGCCGCTGCCTGGCTGGGTGACGTTGCGCGCGCAGAGCAACTACCGCAGCCCGCGGCCGATCGTCGAATTCTTGCGCCAGCTGCTGCCCGGCGACCTCGACATCGAGGCGGCCTCGCCGATCGCCGCCGACGACATCGAATTCCTCGACTATACCGACACGCCGGGCCTGTTCGCCCGCGTCAAGGAGGCCATCCGGCTCTGCTACTCCGCCGGCTTCAGGAAGCACGACGTCGCCATCGTCAGCTATCATGGCCGTGAGCAGTCACGGCTCCTGGCGCTCGACCGCCTGGGCCAGACCAGTCTGCGCCACTTCACCGGCGACTACGACCTCTTCGGACAGCCGGTGTATAGCCAGGGCGACCTCCTCGTCGAATCGGTCTACCGCTTCAAGGGCCAGGCGGCACCGGCGATCATCCTGGCCGAGATCGATTTCGACGTACTCGACGACCAGGCCGTGCGCAAGCTCTTCGTCGGCGCCACGCGCAGCTCGATGAAGCTGATCCTCGTCCTGCACCAGAAATCAGCGGCCAGACTGATCGAACGCATCGGCTGAGCAGTCGGAACATTTAAGCAATGTTAACAACTACGTGCAAGCATAAGATGGAGCACTTTCTGAGAAGTCACGCAGCGAGACGGTCGGCTCGCGTGGGCGCCGGGAGACTTGTGACAGCAATGTTCTATCGAACCGATTGCAGGATAGGTCGAATGGTGTATAAACACTTATGCGCTCAAACACCTTTATGGAGGACATCATGAACACTGTTCGCTGGAACATCGCCGTGTCGCCGGACGTGGATCAATCCGTGCGCATGTTCATCGCCGCGCAGGGGGGCGGCCGCAAGGGCGACCTATCGCGCTTCATCGAGGAGGCCGTGCGCGCCTTCCTGCTGGAGCGGGCCGTTGATCAGGCCAAGTCCGCCGCCGCTGGCATGAGCGAGCCGGAACTGACCGACCTCATCGAGGAGGCGGTGCAATGGGCACGTGAGCACTGATGCGCGTCATCCTGGACACCAACGTGCTGCTTGGCGCGTTGATTTCGCCGCACGGCCCGCCTGACGCCATCTATCGCGCCTGGCGCGCCGTGCGCTTCGAGCTGGTGACATCATTGGCGCAGCTCGATGAACTGCGGCGCGTGAGCCGTTACCCGAAGCTCAAGGCCATTCTGCCCGCGCACCGCATCGGCACGATGGTCAACAACATGCAGCGCG
This sequence comes from Candidatus Accumulibacter necessarius, assembly GCA_017302435.1. Classification (GTDB taxonomy): domain Bacteria; phylum Pseudomonadota; class Gammaproteobacteria; order Burkholderiales; family Rhodocyclaceae; genus Accumulibacter; species Accumulibacter necessarius. The sequence goes on along the minus strand of JAFLDL010000012.1, from coordinate 36,822 downwards.
CCATCGTCCTGGAGCATCTGCCGACCCTGCCGGAGGGCGACGAAGTGACCGATCCGAACGACGCTTTCCTGCTCGCGATGGCACTGGCCGGCGACGCAGACTACCTGGTAACGGGTGATCGCCGTGCCGGGCTGCTGCAATCGGGCAGCATCGGCCGCACACGCATCGTCACCCCCGCCGCCTTCTGCGCCGAGGCGCTTTGAGGCCAGGCCGGTCGGCTTCCTGTCCACCAGGCAATGGAACGTTACGGGCGCTTTCCCGCCCCCCTCTCTGCCGACGAGCTGGCGGAATCTGCCGGGGAGCTCTGGCGCGCCGGCAGCGGCTACGTCGTCGTCGCCGGGAAAGGCATCGCCAGGGCGATCAGCTCGTGATCGCGCCGCCAGATGACCTCGGCGCGATTGACCACCAGCCACCAGCTTTGTGTGGCCGGATGCGGCTTCCTGCCGGCGAAGGCTGCCGGCGTCAGAACGGCGAGACACCAGCTCGGCTCGGGTGCCCGCACCGAGCGATAGATGACCGCGCCGACGCCGCCGTCCCGGGCGACACGAGCAAAGGACTGCGTCGCCGCGTAGTCGGTGGGGTGCGTCCAGGCGGCGGCGTCTGTCCGGAAGGGATCGTCGCGCAGGTCGATGGCCGTGGTGCGCAACTCGGCGCGGAAGGCAGTGTGGGCGACCGGGCCGATGCGCCCCAGGTCTTCGGCATCCTGCAGGAAGCGCCAGCGCCAGTAGCCGAGTTCGGCGCAGGCGGTGCGGATCGTTGCGGCACCGTAGAAGACGCCAGGATCGGTGACGGCGCGAAAGCGGGAGCCGTGTGCCGCGGGCGGATAGCGAAAGGGGGTCGCCAACAGGTAGTCGAGTCCGCTGGCCGCCTCCGGTACCGCCGGCTTGCTGGCTTCGAGCAGCGCCTCGAGGACTTCCTGCTCGGCGGCGTCATCGACGATCTTCATCGTCGCTGCCACATGCTGCGCCTCGACGATGCGCCAGACCCAGCCGCGCCAGTCGCGCGCCTCAGACGAGACTGCGGGAGGCGTCCAGGTAATGGACAACACGTACCAGTCCTTCGGTGTTGGCGATGAGGTCCACAGGGCGACCGTTGAGCCCGCGGTTGTTGCTGGCGAGCCATTTGCACGCGGTCTCCTGCTCACCGACGATGGAATCGAGCGACCGGAAGGCGCGGACGAACAACACCGCCAGCTCCCACTCCTTGCGCTTCTGGTCGAGCTGGTAGGCGCCGGAGTACAGTCGGCTGACCGTGGCCGCGCTGATGCCGAGTACCTTGGCCAGAAGGGAGCGCTGGATCCGAAGGTGATCGGCTGCGCGCGTCACCGCCTTGCTCAGGACGGCCGCGGGCTCGGCCTTGCTCACCGCCTGAATGCTTGTTCCGGACATCTCGTTCTCCTTTCCAAGGCAATTATAGCCGACCGTTCTTTCTGTGGGAAGGGATGACCGGGGTCTCGCGAAGTGGCCGTGGGTTGCACTCGAGGTACCCTGGCGATCTCTGGCCGTCGCTGGCGGCATTGACGCCGCTCGCCGCGGCTGCCTATACTGGTTACGGAACCACCGGATCGGCCATCCTCAGGGCGATTCGCGAGAGGACCGAAACATGCGGGGGCGGACGCCGCACCACAGGATCGACTCTTCAGGCGGGCGCCGCACCAACGAGTGACCACGAGCTGCGCGCAGCAAGGAGGCCCGGACATGCCACGCGAACTTCCCGATCTGAAAGTCACGCCGCCGGTAGAAGGCGAGAAGGTCAGCATCGCCTTCCACCCCGACGGAAAACAATACGAGCTGCCCGTCCTCGGCGGCACACATGGTCCGAAGCTGATCGACGTCCGGCGTCTCTATGCCGAGACGGGCTATCTGACTTACGACCCGGGCTTCATGTCGACCGCCAGCTGCGATTCGGCGATCACGTACATCGATGGCGAGGCAGGCATCCTGCTGCACCGCGGTTACCCGATCGAAGACCTTGCCGCGCACGCCGATTTCCTCGAGGTCTGCTATCTCCTGCTCTACAGCAAGCTGCCGTCGGCCGCGGAACTGGCCGGCTTCAGGGATCTGATCGTGCACCACAGCATGGTCCACGAGCAGTTCAAGCGCTTCTTCGAGGGCTTCCGCCGGGATGCCCACCCGATGGCCGTGATGGTCGGCACGGTCGGAGCGCTGAGCGCCTTCTATCACGACCGCATGGACATCACCGACCCGGAAGCGCGGATGGTGGCGACGCATCGTCTGATCGCCAAGATGCCGACGATCTGCGCCATGGCTTTCAAGTACTCGCTCGGACGCCCGTTCCTCTATCCGCGCAACGATCTCGGCTACGCCGAGAACTTCCTGCGCATGTCGTTCGGCGTTCCCGCCGAGGAGTACGTGGTCAGCCCGGTCCTGGCGCGAGCCATCAACCGTTTCCTCGTCCTGCATGCCGATCACGAACAGAACGCCTCCACGGCGACGGTGCGCATCGCCGGTTCGAGCCGTGCCAATCCCTATGCCTGCGTCGCCGCCGGCATCACGGCCTTGTGGGGGCCGGACCACGGCGGAGCGAACGAGGCGGCGGTGAACATGCTTGAGGAGATCGGCAGCAAGGACCGCATCCCCCTCTACATCAAGCGCGCCAAGGACCGCAACGATCCCTTCCGGTTGACCGGATTCGGCCACCGGGTTTACAAGAACTACGATCCGCGCGCGGCAGTGCTGCGTGAATCCTGCCATGAGGTGCTGGCCGAACTGGGCAAGGAGGACGAGCCCTTGTTCGCACTGGCGCTCGAGCTCGAACGGATCGCCCTCGATGACGAGTACTTCATCGAGCGCAAGCTTTTTCCGAACGTAGACTTCTACTCGGGAATCATGCTGCGCGCGATTGGCTTCCCGACCGCGATGTTCCCGTCGCTGTTCGCGCTTGGCCGCTCGATCGGCTGGATTGCCCAGTGGAAGGAGATGATCGAGGCATCCGACCAGCACATCGCGCGGCCGCGCCAGCGTTACACCGGCGAGCCCGTGCGCGCCTACGTGCCGCTGGCCGATCGCTGATGTCGCCGGCCGCCGGGCGTGGGCGCGCTGCGCCCGGCGGTCGTCATCGACTCGCTGCTCGCGCTCCGGCTCGTCACCACCCCTGCTGCAACGGCCTGCTCTGTACAGCGGCACCGTTTTTCCACGACAATCGCCGGCAATCATCAGACAGGAGAGACTTCCCATGGACTACGCTGCCTTCATTTCGCTGCTCGCCCTCGGCTTGTTCGTCGGCATGGTGCTGCTGCTCGAACTCGGCCGACGGATCGGCGTTCGCCGGATCGCCAACGATCCCGAAGGCGTGCAGACCGGAACCGGGGCGGTCGACGGGGCGGTGTTCGCCCTGCTCGGCCTGCTCATCGCCTTCACTTTCTCGGGTGCGGCGACGCGCTTTGACGAACGTCGGAACCTGATCGTCCAGGAAACCAACGACATCGGCACCGCCTACCTGCGGCTCGACCTCCTGCCCGCCAGCGCGCAGCCGGCGCTGCGCGATCTCTTCCGGCGCTACCTAGATTCCCGGCTCGAGGTCTATCGCAAGCTGCCGGATATCGAAGCCGCCCGGGCAGAGCTGGTCCGTTCGAACCAGCTGCAGGGCGAGATCTGGAGTCAGGCAGTTGCCGCCGGCCGGATGAGCGAGGCGCCGCCGGCGGCCAACATGCTGCTCCTGCCGGCGCTCAACCAGATGATCGACATCACCACTACCCGCACCATGGCCGCACAGGTGCACCCGCCGGTGGTCATCTTCGTCCTGCTCTTCGGACTGGCACTGGTCGCCGCGCTGCTCGCCGGCTACGGCATGGCCGGCTGCAAGTCGCGCAGCTGGATTCACATGATCGGCTTTGCCGCGACCATGGCGCTGGCGGTTTACGTCATCATCGACATCGAGTACCCGCGCCTCGGCCTGATCCGGGTTGACGCCTTCGACCAGGCGCTTGTTGAACTGCGCGCGAGCATGAAGTGATTTCCGAGGCCCCGCGTCTTGCGCCAGGGCCTGCTTGACCCACCGCCAGTCCCGCGCGTAATCACGCCCACTGATACAAGACCCTTCCCTTCCCAGAGGGCGCGGCCGACGACAGGGTGCGCAGAACCCTTGAGTCGCTCGAATTCATCGCGACCATAGAGGAGCAAATCCTTGCGCATCGCCAACCTGCGCAAGGCCAGGTACAGGCGCGCCGTTTCCTGGCGGCGACTGCGCTGTGGGCTGAAAGGCTCAGGCTCGACGATCAGGAGATCGACGTCGGAATCCGGCCGAGCGTCACCGCGTGCTCGCGAACCAAACAGGATCACGGTGTCGGGAATGGCTTCACGAACTGTGGCGCTCCGCTGTTTCATTCATCTGCGGAATGTCTCCCGACGATGCCAGGCCAGGTATACAAACACAGGTCACAAACGACTTTAACTACTGATCTTAACTGACTGTCGAATTGAAGAATTGCTTTCTGCAGAGACAGGCTGCGATGCTGAGACTGACCACCCAGGCGGCGGCGGAAGCCTTAGAAAACGAGCGCTTTCAGCACCCGTATCCACACGTGCGGCGCAAGATGGAAGCGCTGTGGCTGAAAAGCCAAGGGCTTGCACACCAAGACATCGCGCGGTTCGCGGGCGTGAGCGGCAAGACTCTTTGTACCTACCTCCAGCAGTATGTGGAGGGCGGCGTCGCAAGGCTGAAGGAACTGCATTTTCGTCGGCCACAAAGCGAACTGGTGGCGCATCAGGAGACGATAGCCGCTTCTCTTCTAGCCATCCTCCGGCTTCGATCAATGAAGCAGTGGATGCGATCAGAACGCTTACGGGTTTGAGCCGCTCGCCGACGCAGGTGCGGCTTTTCCTGAAAGAGAAGTGCGGGATGAAACGCCTGAAGCCGGTTTCGGCAGCAGCCCGCGCCTGGCCGGCGGTGGCTTCGAGGATGCGGCGGTGTTCGCGGGAGAGGTTGGTTTTCATTGTTATGGTCTCGGGAGGTCAGCTACGGGCAAAGGCGACCAAGGGGGCGATGTCGCGCGCGTCAGCGGCTTGCAGGGCGGCGATATAGCGTTGCCGGGTTTCATTCGCATCGGGCAGGCTAGCGCTGCCCCAGGTGAAGCGGGGGCGGCCCAGGCGCTCGATGAGCAGATCGGCTATCAGCCGCGCGTGGCGCCCGTTGCCGTTGGGAAAGGGATGGATGGCGACGAGACGGTGATGGAAGCGGACGGCGATTTCGTCGAGCGGCAGGCTGCCGTTCGCGACCTGGAAGCGGACGTCGTCGAGAAGCTTCTTCAACTCGACACCGATCTGGAGCCAGTCGACGCCGATGTTCTTGTCCGATTTGCGGAAGCTGCCGGCCCAGCGCCAGGTTTCGCCGAACATCTGCTGGTGCAGGCGGCGCAGGAAGCCTTCGTCGAGGATTTCCTTGCGCTGCTTGCGCGCCCAGGTGTCGCCTTGAACGATGTTGAGTTGCTCCCACTCGTTCAGTTCGCCCTGCGTGGTGATGTGGCCGGGAATCAGGCTGGCCAGTTCGTCGGCATCGAGCGGCGTGGCGCCGGGTGCGTAGTCGAGGTTGATCGGCATGTCGCTCAACGAGTCCGCCGGTCGGTCTTCCACAGCGCACGCTGGGAGCCGGAGCGCAGGGCTTCGATCAGGGCGCGGGTCTGCTCCTCGCGGGCTGCCGGCGACGTGGCCTGAGCTTCCAGGGCCATGGTGTGGCTGATGGCTGCCATCTGCTCGAGCGCCAGCGCAGCAGCCCGTGCCTCTAGCGTTTCTTCGAGCGGCCTCCGGGGCACCAGGGCGTAGCGTAGTTCGCAGCCCAAGGCGTCAGCGGCCCGGCGCAGGGTGGCTAGGCTGATGGTTTCGTCAGCTTCCGAACTCTCCAACCGGATGACCGTGGAAGGGGCGACGCTCAATCGGCTGGCGAGATAGGTCGCGGACATGCCAAGCCCATCGCGAATGGCCCTGATCCAGCCGGACGGCGGACGCGGCGGCAAATCCGCGCTACGCCAGCGTTCCAGTGCGGCGTCGAGTTGGCGAAGCCTGAGTTTGGGAAAGTTTGTTTTCATTTGATTGCACCATAATGCACAACGGCGTTTTTGAATTGTGCATTAAAGAGCAAACTTAGTAAATGCAACATTGCATCCTGGCGCAATAAATAGCTTGTCTCATAGCTGAACCGGTCCGGCAGGAAGCTTCGCCAGGACGCTCGTTCGTACCTCGGACAACCAGGCGTCAAGGTCGGCTTCGTTACGCACGATGCGGCGGGGTGGTGCGATTGGCTGCACGGTGGGTTCCAGCTTCCGCGCCGCCGCAGTGAGGGCGCGGGAGAGTTGGCCGCGCAGGGCGTGGTGCTTCTCGGTCCAGCGTTGCGGCGAGCAGGCGGCCAGCGAATCGATCAGTTCGCTCAGGGTGCCAACCCCGGGCGGGCTTTCTGGAGACGAGAGCTGGACATCGCGCAGTATGGCGGCGCGATCTTCGGGCGCCAACTTGCACCATTCGGCCGATGCGTCGAGTTCCTTGTGGCACTGGTCGTACTCCTGACGGTACGCGGCAGAGACCTGGGCGAGAAGACGGGTGGCACCCTTTTCTTCTTCGGCCAAGCGTTTGACCAAGTCACGACCTGAGAGGCCGGAGAGCTCATCGATCAGCGGATTTGGTCGGGCCTCCGGGCGTGGTGCGGCACCGCTCGCCCGGCGTTGGGCGTCCTTGAGCTTGGCTACGAATTCCGGGGTCTTCGCCTCGGCATCATCGGGCCTGCAGCGCATCAAGCGGGCGATGGCGCGCCTTTCCTCCGCGGACAGGGGTACGGTTTCGCGCGAGACGGTGCTGGCGGTCACGTCACGGCGGTTGAAGCGGCCGGCCGGCCGGTGCGCACCCGAAGCGTTGACGATGCGCAATTGGCCGGCAGCGAAAAGCACGGCAAGGAGGGCGTCGACCGCATCCTGCGACCTGCTCGGCCTGCTCATCGCCTTCACTTTCTCGGGTGCGGCGACGCGCTTTGACGAACGTAGGAACCTGATCGTCCAGGAAACCAACGACATCGGCACCGCCTACCTGCGGCTCGACCTCCTGCCCGCCAGCGCGCAGCCGGCGCTGCGCGATCTCTTCCGGCGCTACGTCGATTCCCGGCTCGAAGTCTATCGCAAACTGCCGGACATCGAAGCCGCCAAGGCAGAGCTGGTCCGTTCGAACCAGCTGCAGGGCGAGATCTGGAGTCAGGCAGTCGCCGCCGGCCGGATGAGCGAGGCACCGCCAGCGGCCAACATGCTGCTCCTGCCGGCGCTCAACCAGATGATCGACATCACCACCACGCGCACCATGGCCGCACAGGTGCACCCGCCGCTGGTCATCTTCGTCCTGCTCTTCGGACTGGCACTGGTCGCCGCGCTGCTCGCCGGCTACGGCATGGCCGGCTGCAAGTCGCGCAGCTGGATTCACATGATCGGCTTTGCCGCGACCATGGCGCTGGCGGTGAACGTCATCATCGACATCGAGTACCCGCGCCTCGGCCTGATCCGGGTTGACGCCTTCGACCAGGCGCTTGTCGAACTGCGCGCGAGCATGAAGTGATACCCGAGGCTCCGAGTCTTGCGGCAGGGCCTGTGTGACCCATGGCCAGTCCCGCGCGTAATCACGCCCACTGATGCAAGACCTTCCCTTCCCTGAGGGCGCGACCGACGACAGGGTGCGCAGAATCCTTGAGTCGCTCGAATTCATCGCGACCATAGAGGAGCAAATTCTTGCGCATCGCCAGCCTGCGCAGGGCCAGGTACAAGCGCGCAGTTTCCCACTACCCCCTTTATTACCCTTACAAAAGGGTAATTACCCTTTCTTCCTCCATGTAGCGGCAGGCCCTCGCCCGAGACACTCGACTCGAACTTGCGTCAGCGGGAACGACAGGGACCGGGCTGCGAGCCATGCCTTGAGTGACTTCTCGATGGCCTGCTGGGCGTGAAAACCGAAAATCTCGTCGGCGAACAGCGGATTGTCGAGTATGCCGCGTAACGCTTCAAAATCGTTGCGCGCCATGAGCAGCAAGTCCTGCGCGAGATCAGGCGCGCGCATGCAGAACCCTTCCTTCGCGCTGGGCGCGGCCGACGATATGGTGGGCGGAATCCTTGAGTCGCTCGAATTCATCGCGGCTATAGAGCAGCAAGTCCTTGGCGATTGCCAGCTTGCGCAGGACCAGGTACAGGCGCGGAGTTTCCTGGCGGCGACTGCGCTGTGGGCTGAAGGGCTCAGGCTCGACGATCAGGAGATCGACGTCGGAATCCGGCCGATCGTCACCGCGTGCTCGCGAACCAAACAGGATCACGGTGTCGGGAATGGCTTCACGAACTGTGGCGCTCCGCTGTTTCATTCATCGGCGGAATGTCTCCCGCCGATGCTAGGCCAGGTAGTTGTTCTGTGGCTCGGCCAACTCCGCAAGCCGCCAGCCCCGCTGCACCCCAAGCCGCGCCTGCTGGTCGCCTGACAGTTCAGGGCTCACCAGCACCCAGCCATCGCCGTCGAAGCTGATCCAGCCGCCGTCGAACAGCGCGTCCAGATGCGGCGCCAGCAGCAGGCCATTGAACACGTCGAGACGCTCGGCGTCGCTTTCGCACTGCGCCCACGGCTTCATGTGCGAAGCGCGTAACAGCGGCAGAACATCGAGCCCGGTGACCGCGCAGTGTCCTTGCCAGTAATCGATCAGCGACTGGCGGAAAATATCCTGCCCGACACGCTGGATGACCAGGCGCTCGGCTTCGGTCGACGCCGGCAGGCGTTGTGCCTCGCCCGCAAACTGCCGCGCGCCCTCGCCCGATAGCAGACGGGCAACACGCCCAGCGCGCTGGATCATGGCATACACGGCCTCGTAGCCAGTGACCGGATCGACCACGGCAGGCCACGGTCCACCGTCGATCCGCGCGTCGGTGGCGCAATCGTGCGCCACCTTGCGGCCCCAGGCGGTAGCAGAAAAGCCGACGCAGTACCTCCCTCCCGGCTCTGCCACAACGCCCAACGTCTGCGGGAACGCCGACGACCGGAAGATTATCCAGTTTCCCTCGCGCGCCGGTGTCAGGTCGAAACCGGCGTCCTGTGCCGCCTTCTCGATACGGGCGCCATCGAGCACTCCCGCGGCCTCGGCTGGATCGCTGCTCATGCACACACCGCTTCATTCAGCTTGACGCCGGCTTCTTCCAACAGGCCGGCCATGCGCTCACCGACGGTGGAGATATCCTGTAACGACAGCTCACCGATCGTCACTGTCGACTGTTTTCCCCCCTCGAAAACCAGCTGCTTGCGCAGGCACCGGTGCGCACCGCCCGCCGGATCCCACGGATAGATCAGCAACACCGAAGCGCAGCCGTAACCCTCGGCATAGGCCAGCATCTGGTACAGATCGCCCTGCGCGATGCCCAGCTTGCGTTCCTCGGGCGACAGGCGCTTCCACTTGGTATCGACGACGCACAGCGGCAGGCCGCCCTTGCGTACCACGATATCCGGCCGCAGCCGGAACATTCGCTGGCTCGACTTCAGCTCGCGCACCAGGTGATGGCGACAATCCTGAATCGACACCTCGCAAGCCGAATGGCGCAACTCTCGCCGCAGCGTTCGCGCGACGAAGCGCTCGAAGAGGTCGTTCATATCGAACAGCAGTGCGAAGGAGTTCTCATCGCCGGCGTAGAGACCGGTCGTCGCTCCCTGCAGGAACAGCCTGGCCATTCCGAGGCACAGGCCGAAGCGCTCGCTGATGCGGTCAAGCCTGACCCGCGCGAGCCACTCTGGCGTCGGCGCGATGTCCGAAACGCCCTTGAAGGCCGGCAATAGCTCGCGTAGTGCCTGCTGCGTCGTGTTGTTCGAGGCCAAGCGCAGCATGCGCACGATGGCAACCCGCAACAACTGGTTGAGCGCATGATCCTCGTCGAATTCATCGAAGGCACAGGCGGTGCGTTCCCGGTGCACGAGGTTCCGCCGGAGTTGCTCCTCGATTTGCAGACGGCCACGAACCGTCGGCAGATCGTCACACTCCTCGCGGTAGCGGCGGATCAGCCCGCGCCGCAACTGGTCAGCCAGCGCCCGGCAGAAAAGCCGCATCAGCAGGTCGAGCCAGCCGTCATTGTTCTTCGCGAGTGCGGCTTGGCCGGGCGTGGCACCATACAGGTCGTAGGCGACGAGCAGCATTCGCAACAGGTTGTGGCGCACCGCCGGGAGGTCGCTCACACCCTGCATGTGCTCGATCTTGGGCAGGAACTCCACGGTGCGGGCCGCCAACCGCACCGTGCCCACGTACTGCGCCGGCCGCACCCACGTGCGCGACAGATGCTCGATGACCGGGATGCGCAAGCGTGCCGCCAGCCCGTCGAGCTGGTTGATCTCGGCCACCGAGAACGCCCACGCGGTCGCTGACGACAAGGCCTCGACCACCGGGATCCGCTCGTACTCCCGGAAGCTGACGAGGCTCATGCGTAGATGGCCCTGACCATGTCCAGCGTCAGCTTCTTCGCCACCTCGAAATGGACGCGGCTGTCACTGACTTCGGCATCGCTGCCGAACAGGTCGCCAGCATTGATCTCGTCTTGCGTGACGATCTGATCCTGACGCTTCTTCTGCCCATCCCGGAAGACCAGGCGAATCTTCGACCAGTCCTCGAAGAAATATTCCTGCAGCAGCGGAATCACCTTGCGCAGCAGACGACGTTCGAGCTCCTCGAACGTCTTGATGTTGATGAAGTAGGCGTGCCCCAGGGTGTGGTCGCGGTCGAAGAGGTAGGTGATGCGCCGGTTCAGCGTCTCCAACAATTTGCGCAGATCCACGCCGTCGACCGCAGCTGCCGGCAACGTGCTGACGTCCGGCATTAGTTCATCGAAGTCGAAGCGGCGGCGCAGGGCCGTATCGAGCAAGGCGATCGAGCGGTCGGCCGTATTCATCGTCCCGAGCAGGTACAGGTTGGGCGGCAGGCCGAAAGCCGACTCCTTTTCGGGATCCACGTACGGCAGGCTGCAGGTCAGCTCGTTCTCCGCCCCCAGCCGCTTGTCGTCCTCAATCAGCGTGATCAGCTCGCCGAAGATCTTGGCGATGTTGCCGCGGTTGATCTCGTCGATGACCAGCACGAAGTTTCGGAGACCCTCCGGCTGCTGCCACGATGCACGCCAGTTCTCTTTGGCGGCCTCGGCAATCCGCTTGAGCGGCCCCGGCTCGACGCCATAAACCACCTGACCGCCTTCCGTGGCGGGCCGGATGCCGACCACGAAATCCTGATAGGTGTAGGACGGATGGAAGGTCACGAATTCGATCTGACCACCCTTGCGGTACTGGTCGAACTTCTGCTTGGCCGCCGCATACGCCTCCGGTGGCGACATCAGCTTCTGCACGCGCTGCCCGTCGATGATCGCCACCGCCTCGGCCACCGCTCGGTAGGTCTTGCCGGTGCCTGGCGGACCGTAGAGGATGTGGTTCAGTGGCCGCGACCCGGATTCCTCTTTGAGATCGCCGTTTCTCTCGTGCTCGGTTTCGTCCGGTTCTATTCCCACGATTTCTTCAAGCCTCATGCCGAAATACGGTTTCAACAGTGTTCTCTCGAAAGCCAATAGCTGTTCCTTGGGTACCTGCCAAAAGGTCGAATTGCCGGCTGGCGTCCATTTTTGCTTGCTCTCGGAGTACGGCGCGGCGCTCTGGCTCTCGTTCAGCACCACGTAGGGCCGCTCAAGCCAGTCGCTTCCTTTCGCCGACAACGGCTTCATCGGCCCGCTGAAGCGCCCGAGCAGGCGTATCTCGTTGCCGTAGCACAGGTAGAACAGGGCATCATCGGCCGCCTCGCGGAAGTTCCGGGCCTGATTGGCCCCCGTATCCTTGTGGATGATCGCGCGCCGCTCCCTGGCGAGCACCTCGCGTTCGCCGGCAGCAAAACTGCCATCGTTGCCGTGCGACAGCTTCCAGATATCGAGGGCCTTCGCCGCCCAGGCGGCCCATACCCGCGACCCAAACTCGAGGATTCTCTCGCCTGCCGCTCGCTGCTTAAGCGCCAAGGCCTGAAGATCCATCATGTGCGGCTTCGAGTCCGACCCACCAACAAACGCCAGCAGTGCGGACTTCGTAAGGACATCGACGACGCTCGGCTTCTCCCGATTCTGGTAGTGGAAAGCGATCTTCCACTTCATGGCCTGACCGAGATCGGCGTTCTCGATGGCCTGCAAGTCGCCTGTCCCAGCCGCCTCGGCCACGCCGACGACGATCTTTCGGACCTCGGCAAAAGCGTCCGTCTCATTCTTACCGTATTTCTTGTACCAGGCGTAATTGTCGGTGTAGATGACTCCCCGACCGTCGGGCCTGTCACTCTGGTCCTTGCGCGAAAAGATGCCGAACTTGAACTCCGGACCACTGGTGATGTTGCCCATCCCCTTCAGCTTGGTCGCCAGCCAGTAGGTAAAGGTGTCCTGGCTCCCAGAGTGCGTGTACTCCTCGATTGTCATCTCGCGCAGCCTGCCAATCGGCCAGCGTTTGAGGAATTCGTCCCACAGGTCATACTCGTCCTGGTAGTCGGCGGGGGTCTTGTTTGTTTTCAATGGTTGCTTTCAGTGAGTGGCGGTGCAGGTGGCCGTGGCGGCCAACACGTCCCACGCCTCGAGCACCAGGCGACGGGTGCGGTATTCGCCGAACTGGCGAGTCTCGTTGTTCTTGAGGACGCGGAAGGTTTCGGAGGGGTAGTCAGACAGTTTCAGAACCGCCGGTCTTTTCCGCTACTCGGACACCGCTGCCGACCTTCCGTGCGTACTTGGCATACAGCATCTTCGCCCGAACAAATCAATTAAAACATACTGGCCAAACGAACGCCCGTATTAGGCGTAGTGTCTCTGCCGCCGCGAAAAAGGAAGCGGATGATGACTGCAGCGCCTGATAGCTCTATGCTTCGCTGATGTCCGAAACCACCTGCCCGTTTTGCACCCTTCCAGCGAATCGCATCGTGCTCGAAAACTTCGATGGCATGGTCATTGATGACGGCTTTCCAATCTCTCCCGGCCACACGCTGATCATCCCACGGCGACACACGGGCTCCTTTTTTGATCTATCCGAAACCGAGCGAAATTCGCTACTCTCCCTTCTCGAGGACGCTAAGCGGCGCCTTGACAAAGAGTTCCGGCCGGATGGCTATAACATCGGGATTAACGACGGCTCATCTGCGGGGCAAACCGTCCCACATCTACACATTCATCTCATCCCCAGGTTTCATGGTGATAGCGCGGATCCGCGAGGCGGAGTTCGTTGGATCATCCCTGAGAAGGCCGATTACTGGTCGTCTCGATGAACCAACCAGCCGCGGAAGAACAGATCATCTTTCTCCAGCAGATTCAGCGTCTGTTTGTTGAAGGCGAGTTCGTCGCTACCTACAAGTTTGCACTGCTACTGAGTCTCGCGGAGTTGGCAGTCGAATACGGAGACGATTCGGGGAACGGCCTTCCCCTGTCAATGCTGCGGGTCGGAGAGAAGTTTGCCGAGCTTTACTGGCGCCAACTCGCTGAGTACAGCGCTGGCCTTCCGGATACTACCGGTGGTGTGCTACACCAGAATCACGGTGCGCAGGCAGCAGTCGTTCGGAGCCTCCGCACGATCTACCGGGCCACCGCCGGTAAGCTGAGCCTCGCAAGATTGCACAACGCGTGGCCCAGTACGGTCAGAGCTGTGGCTAGTACGATTCGTACCATGCCGCTGCGCTACCTGCAGGTTCTCGGCGGCAAGCTTGAGCCGTTCTTGTACAGCTACCCGTGCCGACCCGGCTTCATCGACCTCAATCCTGGCGTCGCTTTCAACTTTCGCCGCTACCAAGGGCTAATCCAGCATTTGGCGCGAGCAGGCTGGGTCGAGCACATCCGCAGCAACAAGCAGAATGCGCCGATGCTTGGTCAGGTCGACGACCTGGAAAGCTTCATGTTCGGATCGGCGAGGGCTGCGCTCGGCGATGTCGCGAGGGTTCTCGCACCGCTGCAGAACCATCGCTGCTTCTACTGCCAAGAGAGGATCGACCAGCGTGCCGAGGTCGATCACTTCGTTCCGTGGGTGCGGTACCCCAGGGATACGGCACACAATTTCGTGCTGGCCCATCGGGTGTGTAACAACGACAAACGTGACATGCTGGCCGGGCAGCGCCATCTTGAATCATGGATGAGCCATCTTGAGAAGAGGGGCAATGAAATCGGAGGACAGCTACTTCAGCTAGGCTTTGTTACCGACCCCGCTAGCTCCATTCATGTCGCTCGCTGGGCATACGAGCAAGGCGTTGACACAGGCAGCATCGGATGGATTGCTCGAGGCCACACCGAGCCGTTGGTGAGTGAATGCCTCGCGGTTTTTCGGCGTCCAGGCGGGTGTCTCCAGCCGAGTTGATCTTGCAGTACTCGCCTATGATGACGCCAAGTAGTGCTCTCCCTGTTTTTCGACCAGCCGGAACGCGCGTCCTCGAGAGACTGGCGGCCGGCCAGGTTGAGCGGTATATTAACGGCTTAAATATACCGCTTAAAGCCACAGAAAGCCATTAACCGCCTTATATGTACCGCCCTGCTCATCAATGAATACCCTGTCCTTCACCACTCCGCGCGAACTCCAGATCCTCCTCGGCGAGCGGCTGCGGCGCCTGCGCCTGAACCGCAACCTCGATCAGCTCACCACCGCCGAGAAGGCGGGCATTTCGGAAAAGGCGCTGCGCAATCTCGAAGCCGGCCGGGGATCAACCGTGGAAACGCTGCTGCGCGTGCTGAAGGCGCTCGATTCGCTGCAGGGGATCGATCTGCTCGCGCCCGAAGCCACGGTCAATCCGCTGGACCTGTTGCGCCAGCCAAGGCTGCCGCAGCGGGCACGCCGGCGCCCGAAGGAGAGCGGATGAACATCCCGGTGATCGAGGTCCGCATCTGGGGCCAGCGGGTCGGCGCGGTCGCTCCCGACCCGCGCCTCGGCTGCTACGTCTTCGCCTACGACCCCGCCTGGCGGCGCAGCGGCATCGAGCTTGCGCCGCTGACCATGCCGCTGGCCGACCCCCGCCCGAGCTTTGCCTTTCCCGAGCTGAGCGACGCGGGCTACAAGCGCCTGCCCGGCTTGCTCGCCGATGCGCTGCCGGACGACTTCGGCAATGCGCTGATCGACGCCTGGATGAGTGCTCGCGGCGTCGAGCGGCGCGCGGTCACCACCCTCGACCGCCTCGCCTACATGGGCCGGCGCGGCATGGGTGCGCTCGAGTTCAAGCCGGCGCGCGGCGCGCACCGCGAGAGCGCCGAGCCGCTGGCCATGAAGAGCCTGGTCGAGAGCGCGCGCAGGATCATCCGCGCCGACCTGTCCGGTGACCTGCAGGCGCAGGCGGCACTGGCCAACATCATCCGCGTCGGCACCGCAGCCGGCGGCGCGCGCGCCAAGGCCGTCGTCGCCTGGAATCCGCAGACCGGCGAGGTGCGCAGTGGCCAGTTCGACGCCGCCCCCGGCTTCGAGCACTGGCTGCTCAAGTTCGACAGCGTCGGCAAGGATACCGAGCTGGGAGGTGGCGCCGATTACGGGCGCATCGAGTACGCCTACCACCTGATGGCGACGGCCGCCGGCATCCGCATGTCGCCCTGCCGCCTGCTGGAAGAAAGCGGGCGCGCCCACTTCATGACCCGGCGTTTCGACCGCGACGTCGTCGATGGCATCACCGCCAGGCACCATGTGCAGACGCTCTGCGCGATGAGCCATGTCGACTACAAGCAGCGCGCCACCCATGCCTACGCCCAGCTCTTCATGGCCGTCGCCGGGCTCGGGCTGGGCGACGAGGCGATCGGGCAGACGTTCCGGCGCATGGCTTTCAACGTCATGGCGAGGAACTGCGACGACCATACCAAGAACTTTGCCTTCCGCCTGCAGCAAGGGGGGAACTGGGAACTGGCGCCGGCCTACGACGTGACCTACGCGCACAATCCCAAGGGCCAGTGGACCTACCAGCACCTGCTCAGCGTCAACGGCCGGTTCAGCGGCATCACTCGCAGCGACCTGCTGGTCGAGGCCGACCGCTTCGGCGTTCGCCGGCCGCTCGATGCCCTCGCCGACGTGCGCGCGGCCCTCGATGCCTGGCCCGGGTTCGCCGGCCAGGCCGGCCTCGCCGAGCCAACGATCGCCGCTGTCCGCAGCGAGTTTGAAGTGTTATGAAAGACTCCGGGAGACTCCGATGAGCGGCGTGGGACGTATCTACCAGATTGACCAGATGCTCGGCGCGCAGCGCGTCGTCAGCCGCGCGGAGTTGCTGGAACGTCTCGGCGTCTCCTGGGCGACCCTCAAGCGCGATATCGCCTACATGCGCGATCGCCTCAACGCTCCGGTCGTTTTCGACCGCGCGCTGGGCGGCTACCGCTTCGCGAAGGTCGAACAGCGGCTCGGCCCGCCGTATGAGCTGCCCGGCCTGTGGTTTGCCGCCGAGGAGATCCATGCCCTGCTGACCATGCAGCATCTGCTCTCGAACCTCGATACCGGCGGCCTGCTCGGACCGCAGATCCAGCCCCTGCTCGCCCGCCTCACCGGCCTGCTCGGCGCCGCCGATAACCCGGTCGAGGAGGTGCAGCGCCGCATGCGCATCCAGACCGTCGGCGCGCGCCAATTCCATCTCGATCACTTCCAGGCCGTCGGTTCCGCGCTGTTGCGAAGGAAGCGCCTGCTCATCCGCTATCACGCGCGTGGCACCGACGAGGTGACCGAACGCGAAGTCTCACCGCAGCGACTCAACCACTACCGCCACAACTGGTATCTCGATGCCTGGTGTCATCTGCGCGACGGCCTGCGTGCCTTCTCGGTCGATGCCATCGAACACGCCGAAATCCTCGACACGCCGGCCATGGACATTGCCGATGAACGACTCGATGAGGTGCTGGGATCCGGCTACGGCATCTTCTCCGGTGACCAGGTCTCGTGGGCCGTGCTGCGTTTCACGCCGGAGCGGGCGCGCTGGGTGGCCGCCGAGCGCTGGCACCCGAAGCAGGAAGGCAGGCTGCTCGACGATGGCGGCTACGAGCTGCGCGTGCCCTACACCGACGACCGCGAATTGATCATGGACATCCTGAAGTACGGCGGTGACTGCAGGGTCATCGAGCCGGCAGGGCTCAGGGCCAGAGTGGCTGATGAACTGCGGCGCGGACTGGAAAATTATTTGGGGTAGTGCCCACTCAAGCTCACTCTGTGAGCCCAGGAGGGCGCACACTGGCTTCCATCAACCCTGACGGAGCCCATCATGCCCTCTCGCGATACCCCCTTCTTCGACCGCCTGCAGGCAGTCTTCAACGTGATCGTCGGCGTCACCGAGTCGCGTTCGCTACCGTACGCCTTTCGTGAGCCGGCCCCATGGGAAATCGACCCGGATACCCTGCAGCGCCCGGCGATCTGGCGACGCACGCGGCGGGTGCGGTAGGCGCGCGCTCGGGTTGCCGCCGGCTGCGTCGGGGCTCTCCCGGGTGCTCACCGGTGCTGCAGCGCAGCAGGCCGGTCCTACCTGGACTAGACCAGCAAAAAATTCGTCAAACAGGGTTCACTGGCTCGCCCTGTGAGCCTGACGAATGAGAAAATGGGTTCGTGGCGCAAATCAACGTGCCCAGGCCACGAGGCCGTCGCCGATTTAAGGACAACTTGCAGGGCGACTGACAAAAACTGCTAAAGCGTTGCTTCGGTGCCCTGCCTGCCCCTCCGAGCTCGCTTCTCCACTTCATCGGGCAGCCAGGAGATCGACATGCCGTAGCCTTTTCACGCCGTTCCGGAGAAGCTCCCCGGCCAGCGGCCATCTCGCCCAACGCGGCTGACGCCGTGCCGCCGGATCCCCGCAAACAGCCGGGGCCACTTTGATGGCGACGGTTCCTTGCCAGCTGCCGTGGGAGAAGGGTCATGAATCGCCGTCAGTATGCCAAGGTCGCCGCGCTTCTTGCCAGTCTGTTTGCCACGCCTTCCCGGGCGCTTGCCGCAAGCCATGGAGGCTCCGACGAGGACGGGCCACGGCCCGGGCGAGTCACGCGCCTGAGAATCGGGACGCCGCAGACGGCGACCCTGCGGGAGAAGAACCGGATTGCCCGCCTTTCAGGCAGCCCGGCGGCGTCGCTCGACCCGCCCGACGACGAAAACAACTACTGGGCCGAGGCGATCGAGCAGGACGACGGGTTCTACTACCGGGTCGGCAGCACGACCATCCCGATCAGCGAGCGTGAGTTTCGCAGGGTGGTCGACAATCCATCGCTGTATTACTTCTCCACGGCCTTGCAGCTGCACGTGCGAATCGAGCGGGCCAGGGAGGGCGGGATTGCTTCCATCCTGGCGTAGCTCAGTTCTGGTGAGCGCAAAAGTGCAAGGTTTCGTGAGCGTCAACGCACAAGGAAGTTGCGCGTAGTCGGGTGCCCTTGCGCGGTGCAGCCAATGCGGGGTGCAGGCAACGAGAGTCCTGTGCGCAACGCCGGACCCAGTCACTTTCGTGGCTGCACCACCGTTGGGCTCTCCATCGGCGATAGCAACTGCCCGATCAGCGTTGCTGGCATTGGCGTCTGGATTCCATAGTCCGCCGGGAAATGCGCCGGCAGATAGAGCGTGCCGAACATCCGGTCGATCCATGGGAAGGTCGCAGCGTAATTATGGTCAATATGGTCAGTCCTGCTGTGATGCCAATGGTGGAACGCCGGTGTCGCTACCAGCCACTCCAGCGGTCCAAATCGCAAGCGCACATTGGCATGCAGGAAAAAACCCATGAAGGTGCCGATCAACGTGATCGCGACCGGCAGCATGCTGCCCGCCGGTCCGGCGCTCCCGAGGCCCAGGATATACAGCGGCAGCAGCCCGGACATTCGCGTCACCACCATGTCGATCGGATGGGCGCGGCCATTGACCAGAAAATCGATATGTTCAGCGCTATGGTGTATCGCGTGAAACCGCCACAAAAACCCGATTTCATGACTGAGCCGATGGCCCCAATAGGAACCGATATCGGCGACGATCAGCCCGGCGAAAATGGTGAGCCACAGCGGCAGTCCCTGTACGCTGTCATGGAAGCCTGCGGGCAAGACCTTTTGCACCACCGTTGCCAGCACCGCCAGCGGCACGCTCATCAATGCCGCCGGGAGCAGGCTGCTGAGAAAATAATACGCCAGGTCATTGCCGATCTGCGGCCGCAGAAATTTCGACGGACGCTGCGCGAACAGTCGCTCCAGAGGCACAAATAGGGCAATCAGCAGCATCAGCCAGAGGCACAACCGCAACACGTCCACGACAAAACGGACGATCTCAGGAGGCAAGCTGGAAAGCAGGGTCATCAGCCTTTCACGCAGTCAAGGAAAACCGCGGGCGCAATTTTCCGCGCCCGGGACGATCTACCCATCCACGCTGCTCAGTCGGCAACGGCCGTCTGGCGACGGCGACGCGCGCCGACACCCAGCAGGCCGAAGCCGCCGGCGATCAGCAGTGCCCAGGTAGTCGGTTCGGGAACCGCAGTCAGCGAAATTCCATCGAGGTTTATGCTGGGAGGGTGACCACCGGGCTTTCCATGAGCCAGAAAGTTCAGCACGTTACCTCCGGTACCATTCCATGTGAAGATATGGCTCGTAGTAAACCAGCCAGAAAACCCTTGCTCAGGGAGATTTACGCCAACCAAACTTGGAGGTATGTTTTGAGTGAAAAAGTGCTGATCGCCCAGACTTACGTCCAGATAATTATCCGTTATTGCACCAGTTTCATTATCACGTTGCACGGCCCCCCAACTGAAACTTAGCTTGTATTGCTGACCTTGCACCAAACCATTGATCGATTGACTAATGGCTCCCTGGAAACTGGGATCACCATCCAGATTAATGAAATGGCCGGTGCCGTCTGGGTTCACGCAATTGTTGCCGCTTACAAAGCCTAATGCCGGATTGCAATAATACGATGGCGGCATGAATGGGGGTAAGCTTGCATCGGCGAGGTTGTCGTAGATATAAACAACATTGTATGTGGTACTACCGGTCGCCCCGTGAACATCCCAATTCGGGATATAACCGGCTGCTGGATAAGGGTTGCCACAAAAAAATGGGCTATTGCAGAAAAAGTTGACGGTACTAGTGTCGCCTGGTTTATCGAAGCTGCCATTCAGGACCAGGTTTGTCGCCTCCGCGGTGCTGCCCAGGCTTGCTGCTACCACGATACCCAGCATCAGTGATTTGATCTTCATCTAATTAGTCCTTCCAAGTAAAGTTCCCAAAGCGAATCAATGGGGCCAACCTGAGGAATGATGAATCAACTAGCCGAATCGATTGACTATTCTCACTAAAGTTAAAATCAACCGTGCTTACTTGCGGCTCTTTGTTTATCTACTGCTTCGAAGACGGGCAATGCAAATCGGTGGTAAGAGGATGGGTCGGAAGCTGCTGTTTTCGAGCAACTCCGGTTTGTTCAGCTTGTTCGTGATCGCCTTCGTGATCGCCTTCGTGATCGAATGATAGGGAATCAAACTGTACCAACGAGAGTATGCTTCGGCTGCAGGGTGCGCCGGCGTGATGCGGCGATTCCAAAGAGGCCGGCACCCAGCAGTGCCAGGGAGGCCGGTTCCGGCACCTCATTCAGGAAGCCGCGGATTTCACCGCCTGGAGCAAAAGTGGTGTGAATGTTGAGGTACGCTTTGCCTTCCGCCAGCCCCAGGGCGAGGGCGGCTTCCGCACCTGCTAGCGTGCTGCCATTGTTGGTCACAAAGGCCGCATTGAAGGAGGCTGCCTGGGTCAGGTCGAAGGTATTGTTGTAAGCGCCGCTCGTAACCCCGTCAGGAAAACCGGGAAACGTTGGCGTCGTGGTGGCCACACCCACATTGCCCGGACTCGCGATGCAGCAGTGGATATGCGCTGCCGTGGCGTTGCCAGTCAGGCCGCTGAACGTGACGTGCAACGAAAGCGTATGCAAGACGCTATCGTAGATCACGAGGGCCGTACCCTGGCCCGATGACGCATTCGGGGGATTTTCCGACGCGCCGTCGAGCACGGCGTAGTAAGGAATTGGTGTGGCCTGCGCCGATGGTACGGCGCCGAGAGTCAGTAGTGAGAGGACGACGGCCGTCAAGGCACAATGAACCGAGCGAGATTTGTTCATGATTTCCTCCAATTTCAACCAGTACGGGTTTTCAGGCAAGGGATCTGCCGATCATTAAAAAGCAAGACTCGTGCTCATTTTAAGTTGACAATACAATTCAACTATTTGCGGCGCTGAGCCAATTGCTGACTGCGGCAACTGTAAAGAATTCCGACACGGCGGACTCGCTTCTGCTCGTGGGCTGGCCCCGCAACGGCATGCGCAGCGATGGCAACGCCATCGCGGTGAATCGTCGGGTGGATGCTGAGGGTCGCGGTCAGGCCGAACCGGATCCGATTCCGGGTAGCGCCGGCAAAGATCAGTCGCCGTCCTTGCCCGGCCCGCTCCCGGGTCGTTCCGGCTCCGACCGCGAGACCTGCCGCGCGAGCCGCAGGGCCATCCAGGCCAGCAGGGCTACCCCGAGCAGCAGGCTGCCCCACAAGGTCCAGCGCTGCCAGTCGATCGCCACGCGCGTCGCGCTCTCGCCGGCCAGCAGGTACGGGCTGCCGCTGCTGGCGCGGCCGATCGGCAAGGCGCCCGCCCGGTCCTCGTCCTCGGCGCGGTAGCCGGGTATCAGCGTCGCGATCGGGTAGGCAGCCGGTCCGGCGCTGCTGCTGCCGTAGGCGAGTTGAAACGGTGCCGCGCCGCGGGCGGTGAAAACCAGGCGCTGTGGTACCCAGCCGGCGGCCAGAACGGGTACCCCGGCGCCGAGGCCACCACCGCGCTGATCGACGCGCAGCAGCCAGTAGCGATGGGGCACTGTTGCGGTCACGATGTCCGGGTTGACCACCTCCTGATCAGTCGCGCCGAGCCGGTAAACGCTGCTCAGCGCGACCCGCTGCCAGGGGTCGCTGCCGCGGGCGCGCGACAGGACTTCGACCGCGGCGACGGTATTGGGCTGCGGCAGGAGCAGACGCAGGCGATCCACCGGGAACTGGCCACCGAGGTCGAAAGCGTATTCGCCGGCCTTGTCGCTGACCGCGCTCCCGACCACCTGCTTCCAGCGTCGCGGCGCCTCGACCACCGCCTCGCCCGGCTGGCCAGCAAGACCGGCCAGCTCCACGGCTGGCGCGGGTGGCGGCCAGGACAGACGAAAGTACTTGGCCCGACGCGGCGAAAACTCCACCCGCAGTTGCTCTAGCCTTTGCCCTCCGGCCGCCAGCCGCAGCACGGGCGCGTCGGCCACCAGCATCTGCCAGCGTGCCAGGTCATCGCTGGCATCGACGCGCAGCCTGCTGACGACGTTGTCGGCGCCGCCTGGCAGTTCCAGAACCAGCGCCTGCAGCGGCTGCTGCAGCGCCGCGGCATCGACCAGGTAACCGAGCAGCGTGGCGTCGCGCAGCGGCTTCGGCTCGCCGCCGTGCATGGTCACTACCGCCCTCCCCGTCTGGCGTTCGATGCGTACTTCGAGCCCCTCGACACCGCTGCCGGCGGCGCCGCGCAGGGCAAAAAAAGGCAGCGGCAGCAGCGGCTGCTTCTCGCGCACGGGGACCGGCCGCGGCAGGAAGGCATGCGGCACGGGCTCGCCGGAGGCATTGAACATCCGCAGGTCGGCGAGGTCGGCGCGCACCACGCCCTCGTACACGGCCGGCGGCAGCTCGACCTGAAACAGTGCCTGCGGGCCGCTGGCCGCGAGCGGGACGCCGAAGGCGAAGTCGGCGGGTGCCTCGGCAACCGCCAGGCCAGTCAGCAGGAGCAACCCCCAGGCAGCGAGTGATCTCATTCCGCACGTCCTTCCCTGACCGGTGGCACCGGCGCCAGGTAGCCAATGACCAGCATCAGCACGCCGACGCCAAGGAATGACACGATGCGCTCGATCGTGCCCGCGTTCGACAGGTCGACGAGCAGCAGCTTACCAACCACCACCGCCATCAGTCCGGCTCCCGTCAGCCACAGCGGGCGCCACGCCCGGCGGGTGGCGACGACCATTGCGGCCAGCGCCATCAGCGTCCAGAACAATGACAGCGAAGCCTGCACCAGATCCGAGCGCAACATCGGCCCGGGATCGAGCGGCACCCCTGCCCAGTGGTGCAGCGTCCGCAGCAGCACCGCGTTCGCCCACAGGAACGCCGCTGCGCCGGCCAGGCTCCAGGCCACCGGCAGTGGCAGCGCGGCGACGGGCGGCAGCCGGCGCCGGCGGACTTCGACGAACCAAGTGCCGACTGCCAGCAAGGCGCCCGCCTGCGCCAGGTCGAGCGGATTCAGCACTGGCAGGTAGGGCAGCGGCCAGGGATTGCCGTCCGAAACGATGTTGCCGAAAACGAACCAGGCGGCGAGAAAAGCCGCCAGCGGCGCCGCTCCCGGCACCAGGTAAGTCGCCAGGTGCGCCGCGACCGGCCAGCGGATACGGTCGCCACGCAGCGCCAGCAGGGCGAGCAGCGTACCGGGCACCAGTGCCCAGGCGATCAGCGGCCACGCCGCCCGCCCGGCCACCCAGTGGTCGATCGCCCAGGCCACCTGCCACGCCCCCAGCGCCGCCAGCAACCACAGCCCGGCGGCATGCAGCCACGCCAGGTGGCGTTTGCCCACCGCCTCATGCCGGTACAGCAGGAAAAAGTGGGCGGCGAAGGCCAGCGGCCAGGCGAGGTAACCGAGATGCGCGAAGGGATGGGCATCGCGCAAGCTGCTGGCGAGCGCCAGCAGGATCATCAGGGGCAGCAGCGCCAGCGCCGGGTAGCGCGCCTGCGGCCAGTGCAGGCGCCGCTCGAGGGCGCTGAAAGCCAGGCACGAGGCGGTGAAGAAGACCAACGCCGCGTTCCCCT
This sequence comes from Candidatus Accumulibacter necessarius, assembly GCA_017302435.1. Taxonomy (GTDB): domain Bacteria; phylum Pseudomonadota; class Gammaproteobacteria; order Burkholderiales; family Rhodocyclaceae; genus Accumulibacter; species Accumulibacter necessarius. The sequence continues at coordinate 13,034 of JAFLDL010000012.1, read as the reverse complement.
GCAGCGCGTGGCGCACATGGCGGTCGATCTCGCGCAGGCCGCCAGCCGCCCACCAGGCGACGCCCCAGGCGAACAGCAGTTGCCCCAGCCAGCGCTCTGCCGGGTGCAGTTCCTGCCGTTGCCGTTGCAGCAACCAGGCGCAGAACAGCCCGGCCAGCGCCAGCAGCAGGGCACCGAGAAAGGCACTGTTGAGCAGCGGCCAATCGCCCGACGCAGTCTGCAGGTCGTGCAGGTAGAAGGCACCGGCAAGGAACTGGAGCAGGATGCCAAACAGGCGCGGCGGCAGCCGTTGCTGGCGCACACCCACCCACAGCATCGCCGCGCCCTCAATGGCCCAGGCCGCCGAGGTCCAGCGCCCATCGAAGGCGAGCGGGATGGCGAGTGTCGCGAATACCACGCCGAGGGCGAGAAATGCCTCGACCAGCACGCGTTGCCCCTCGCCGCGGCGCGACCACAGCGTGCGCGCCAGCAGCAGGTAGAAAGTGCCCAGGGCGAGCGCGCTCCAGGCCGATCCGTAGGCAAACTCACGCACCAGGGCGACCTGCAGACCGAAGGCGATCAGGGGCACGCCGAAGATCAGCGTGGTATCCAGGTGACGTTCGACCGAACCTGCCTCCCGGCGCGAAAACAGCACCGGGATGGCCACATACATCAGGAAGAACAGAACCAGGAAGGGTTCGGTGGACGCATAGAGCTCCGGCCGGTAACTCAGTACACCCCAGAGCGTGGCGATGCCGAAGGTGAAAGCAAAGCCGACCAGGTTGAGCAGCCGCCAGGCCCTGAACCAGGCAATCGCCAGGATGCCCGCATTGAGCACGGCGTAGTAGCCGAACAGCGCCACGTGACTACCCTCGCCGGTCGAGGCGAGGATCGGCGCCAGGAAGCCGCCCGAGGCGCCGAGCACCGCCAGGGCCAGCGAATTCTGCAGCACCGCCAGCATCGCCGAGAGCGCCGCGACGGCGAGCAGCAGCGCGAAGGCCGGCCCGGCGGGAAGCACCCCGAACAGCCGCAGGGCAGCGAAGATGGTCAGGTAGAGCAGGCCGACGCCACCCCCCTGCAGCGCCAGCGCGTAGCCTTCGCGGCTGCGCCGGAGGCGCCAGCCGATGAGCAGCAGCGCCACGGCGGCAAGCGCCACCCCGGCCAGGCGAAGTTCGATCGGGACGTGGACGTGCTGGTAGGTGTACTTGAGCAGGAAAGCGACGCCGAAGAACAGGATCACGACGCCGGCGCGGGCCATGACATTGCCGCGCAGCAACCAATCACGGACCGGCGAGGGCCGGATCTCCGGCAACGTCGACTGCTGGCCGCGCAACGGCGGTCGCGGCGCGGGCGTCGGTGCGCGGGCCGGTGCGGGTGGCCGCGTCCCCTGCTCTGCCGCGGCCGCTTCCGCCAGTTCGTCGTCGGCCGCTGCCGGCTGCCCGTCGGCTTCCGGCAGCCCGCTGACCGACGCCGCCGCAGACGCTTGAACGGCTTCGGCCATGGCAACCGGCGCCGGCTCTTGCGCCGGGGATCGAACCGGCTGCGCCGGTGCCGCATCCGGTCGCCCGATGCCCTCAGCCGCCTGACGCTGCTCGAGGCGCTCGAGCACAGCTTCGACCCGCTGCAGGCGTTGGTCGATCAGCCGGAAACGCTCGGCCTCTGCTTGCCGCGCCCGACTGCCCAGCGACCAGCCGAGTATGCCGCCGAGCAGCGCACCAATGATCCACAGGCCAGACCAGATCTGCCCGGCCAGAAGCGCCCCCAGTACTGCCCACAAGAACCACATCTGTGCTGCCCTCCCCGATGCCTGCCGCCTGTCGCCGGTCGCGTAGGCGAAGTCTAGCAGCGAAATGCGCTCGCTCCATCGGCCAGAGCCGAAGCGGGGGGCTTGACGGCAGCGGTCGGCATGGCAGGTCGGTGAAGCCGGCCGGTCGATCGACGACAACTGCCGCCGGCCGTTCCATCATTCCTGCGCCAGCGCGGTTCCGGCTCGCCCGACGGCTGGCGCGGGTGAACACGGCCTTCCCGCAATCGGTCACCGTCAGGCACAATGACGCCAGCCGGTGGAGCAACGTGCCCCCCGGCCTGGCGGCAGCGCACCCCTTGCCGTTCGGGCGGGGTCTGCCGCCGCTTCCTCCACCCACCCAACTGCCGGAGTCCCGTCTTGCTCACCGCCCTCCACCGCTGGTTTGCCGACAACATCCTTGAACTCGGCCGTGAAATGCGGCTTTCCTACCTGCCACCGCTGATGGTCTATGTCGCAGCCGGCGTGTCGGGCCTGACGGGTATCGTCGGGACCTTTTTCGTCAAGGAGTATCTCGGCCTCTCGGCGGCCTTTCTCGCGGCACTCGGGTTCTGGGCCGGTATTCCGTGGGCACTGAAGATGCCGCTCGGCCATCTCGTTGACCTAATCTGGCGGCACAAGGCCGGACTGGTGTGGCTGGGTGCGACACTGATCGCGGCCAGCCTGCTGATCATGCTCGGACTGGTGGCCAGCCCGCTGCGCATGGGCGAGCTGATGTCGCTCGAAGGCTGGTTCGTGCTCTCCGCCCTGCTCTCGCCGGTCGGCTATGTCCTGCAGGACGTGGTCGCCGATGCGATGACCGTCGAAGCCGTGCCACGGGTGGACGAGCACGGCCAGCCGCTGCCACCCGAACAGCGACGGCTGATGAACACTACACTGCAGACGCTCGGCCGCGTAGCGATCATCGGTGGCGGGGTTCTCGTCTCGCTGGTCAACGTCTTCATGTTCCAGGGCGTCGAGAGCCTGCCGAAGGCGGCCAAGGCAGCCGTCTACGCCGAGGTCTATGGCATGGCGCTGGTCATCCCGGCGATCTCGGTCGCCGGCGTGCTGCTGGCGACACTGCTCAGGCGGCGCGAGGCCCGGCGGCTGCGCGCCCGCGGCTTCGACGAGGCCGCGCTGCGCACCATGCTTCAGCCCGCTCTCGACCCGGTCAGGCCCAACTGGTGGATTCTCGGCGGCAGCCTGGTGTTCGTTGCCATCAGCCTCTCGGTGGGTCTCGCGCAGGTCGAGTTCAGCCAGGAGATCGTCTTTGTCAGCTCCTTCGCCGTCATCACCTTCCTGATGGCGAAGCTGCTCCGGGAGCTGGACGAGGACGCGCGGCGCACCCTGCTCGGGACAGCGATCGTGATCTTCGTCTTCCGTGCCATGCCCGGTCCCGGCGCCGGCTCGACCTGGTGGATGATTGACTCGCTGGGCTTCGATCAGTCCTTCCTCGCGCAGCTCTCGCTGATCGCCAGCGTGCTGACCCTGTTCGGCCTGTTCCTCTTCCGCCGCTTCATGGGGGAGCGTTCGATCGCCTACATCGTCGGCTTCCTGACGCTCATCGGCACGCTGCTCAGCCTGCCGACGCTCGGCATGTACTACGGCCTGCACGAATGGACCGCGGCACATACCGGTGGCGTCGTCGACGCGCGCTTCATTGCGCTGATCGATACCGCGCTCGAATCGCCCCTCGGGCAGATCGCCATGGTGCCGATGCTGGCCTGGATCGCCAATTCGGCGCCGGCCAACCTGAAAGCCACCTACTTCGCAGTGATGGCCTCGTTTACCAACCTGGCGCTGTCGGCCGCGCAACTCGGCACCAAGTACCTGAACCAGATCTTCGAGGTCACCCGCGAGGTCCGCGACCCGGTGACCAACGCGATCAAGGTACCCGCCGATTACGGCGACCTTGGTGCGCTCTTCATGGTTGCGATTGCCCTGGGGCTGATCCTGCCCTTCACGGCGATCTGGGTGACGCGGCTGCTGAAGCTGCGCAGCGCCTGAACGCGTGGACCGCGTGCGGCCTGGCAGGCCTGCGGCGAAGAGATCCAGGATTGACTATGGCTGCAATCGCCAGCCATACTTATTGACAACACGTAGACTTTCTCACCCTTGGAGGCTCAGGCGATGAAAAGAATCATCCTTTCGCTGACGACCGTCAGCTTCGCTGTCAGCTCGCTGGTGGGTTGCGCCGGCATGACGGAAACCCAGCGTGACACCACGACCGGCGCCGCGATCGGTGCCGTGGCCGGGGCCGTGGTCGGCCGCGCGACGGCTGGCGGCAGCAAGGGCAAGAGTACCGCCACCGGGGCTGCCGTCGGTGCGGCGCTCGGGGCGGCCGGCGGCTATCTGTGGTCGCAGCGCATGCAGGAACAGAAGGCGACGATGGAGCAGGCCACTGCCGGCACGGGGGTGCAGGTGTCACAAACGGCCGATAACCAACTCAAGCTCGACATCCCGAGCGACATCTCGTTCGATGTCGGCCGCTATGACATCAAGCCGGACATGCGCCCGGTGCTTGATCGCCTGGCCAACAGCCTCAACCAGCACCCGGTGACGACGATCAGGATCGTCGGCCATACCGACAGCACGGGCAGCGATGCGGTGAATAATCCCTTGTCGGTCAACCGGGCAGCAGCGACGCGCGACTACCTGGCCATGCGTGGCGTGGCGTCCAGTCGCATGGCGATCGACGGTCTTGGTTCGCGTCAGCCAATCGCCGACAATGCAACGGCGGCTGGGCGCGCGATGAACCGCCGCGTCGAGATTTTCATCGCGGAACCGCCTCGCTGAGCAACCGCGTTGATCGGAACATCATGGCCACTGCAGCGAAAAAGAGCGTAACCACGGGCACGACGAAGCCTGCCGAGACCTCGGCCAGCGCCGGGCCCCACATGCGCTTCCATCATTCGCAGGCGCTGCGCGATAAAGCCGATGCCGTGCTGGCAGCGCTTGAAAACACCCCCGCCGATACGCGGCATGGCGCGGCGGTCGCCGAACTGGTCGCCGAACTCACCCAGGCGGGGATGGACTATTACTTCCTGAAGGCGCTCAGGCGTGCCCAGGTCGGCATGATCGCCGAGCAATCAGCACGCCTCGCAATGGCCGGCGCGGTCAAACTGGTGAGTACCGTCAGCCGCAAATACATCGTCGGGATGAATCAGACCCAGCTGCTGCAGGTTGCTGCCCACATGCGGGACCTCTCCAGATAGCATCCATTTCGGGGACAGTATAGTAAATACAGTATTGCGCTGACCACAACACGCGCCTCTGCGATCGGCGAGCCGGAGCGCCAGGGTGCCAGAGTGCCAGGGTGCGCCGCGTTTGCGGAATTTCTCGCCGAGCCTGAACTTGCGGCCGCGCGCGAAGACTCACCTTATAGCGGATGGCGGTACACGCAGGCGTCGGCCGACTTCGGGCCACGGCGACAGCCGCCATGGACCGGGGAATCGACCAACTGCGGGGTGAGCGCGGCGGCTGGTCGCGGCGCCCGGTGCGGGGCCATCGCCGCCATCCATCGCCTGCAACGGTGCAGGCGAGTGCTCCCGCGGTGTCGCAGATGCGGTGACCGCTCCCGCGACGCTGGCCATGGCGGTAAGCACGGCCGCGCGGCAGACACCAGTTTGGCGGACCAGACTCATGGACAATTTCGCGAGACTTTCGACAGGCAGAGCAAGCCGATGAAATCCCTGCAGGAGCTCTATCGCATCGGCCTCGGCCCTTCGAGCAGCCACACCATGGGGCCTCGCTTTGCCGCGACGGCGTTCAAGGCCGCCAACCCGACGGCGGCACGCCTGCGCGTCACGCTCTACGGCACGCTGGCGGCCACCGGTCGGGGCCACCTCACCGATCTGGCCGTCAGCACGCCGTTCGCCCCGACGCCGGTCGATATCGTCTGGCTGCCCGAGCACTCGCTGCCGCTTCACCCAAATGGGATGCAGTTCGAGGCGCTCGACGGCGGCGGCCGGGTCCTCGCAGCACAGGTTGCCTACTCTGTCGGGGGTGGCGCCCTGCTCGACGAGAACGGGCAGCCCGACGGCGGCGGCGAAGTCTATCCGCATGCCGGCATGGACGCGATTCTCGACGAGACCGAACGCCAAGGACCGTGCATCTGGGAAATCGTCGACCGCCACGAAGGCCCGCTGATCTGGTCTCATCTGGCCAGCGTCTGGAAGAGCATGCGGCAGACGATAGCGACCGGCCTGAACGCGGAAGGGCGTTTGCCGGGGACGCTCAACGTGCCACGCAAGGCTTCGGCCTATCATGCCCGCGCGCAGAGCCTGGCTGGCTACTTCGGCCAGACCGCTCTGCAGTTCGCCTACGCGCTGGCGGTATCGGAAGAGAATGCCGCCGGCGGCGAGGTGGTGACCGCGCCGACCTGCGGTGCCTGCGGCGTGCTGCCCGCCGTCCTCTTCTTCCTGCAACAGAATGCGCGGCTGCCGGACGAGAAGATCCACCGCGCGTTGGCGACGGCCGGGATGATCGGCAACATCGTCAAGCGCAACGCGTCGATCTCGGGAGCCGAAGTCGGCTGCCAGGGCGAGGTCGGGACGGCCTGCGCGATGGCGGCCGGGGCCGCTGCGCAACTCCTGGGGGGTTCGGTACGGCAGATCGAGTACGCGGCGGAGATGGGGCTGGAACATCATCTGGGCCTCACCTGCGACCCGATCGGCGGCTACGTTCAGATTCCCTGCATCGAACGTAATGCAATCGCCGCCGTCCGCGCCGTCGACTGCGCGGCCTACGCCCTGCTCTCCGACGGCCACCACATCGTCTCCTTCGACGAGGTGGTTCGTACCATGTGGGAGACGGGTTGCGACCTCAAGGCGAGTTACCGCGAGACCGCGCGCGGTGGCCTGGCCAGGGTCCACGCCCTGCGCAGGAAAGACGCTGGAAGTTTCCACGGCATGGGCAGTTGAGCGCTGTCGCCGGGTCGACGCTTGTGGGTGACGACCGCTGCAAAGTTGGACTGACTCTCCCCGAGAGGCGGAAATCAGGCAATTACATATACTGTCACTGAAATAGATCCAACAGATCGCGGTTGCCGCGTTGAGTTCCCTTACAATGCGTGAGGGGGGCAGTCTTAACGAGGGGGCGACTGAGAGTGATCGACGATACCCGCCAGCGCAAGTCCTGGCTCGACGGATTCATGGCTTACCCGATGCCGGTTGGCTCGGCCGAAGCCCAGGTACGGCGCAACGTATCGCACCTTGATCAGCGACTTTATTCGTTGTGGAACCTTGGCGAGAATCTGATCTACGCATGGACCTTGCTGCCACGCGGCTTGCTGGTGCTGCTCGCGCCGCATACGCTGCTCATCGAGTTCGTCGGTGAGGCGACCGACGAAACCGAATCCCGGCGCCGATCGGCCCTGCTGCAGGAGCTACTGGCGCGACGGACGCATCTGCCGCCAGACGATTTCGCTCAGATCGCCAGCGAACTGAGGGTGACGCCGCATTCGGTCGACCTTCCATTCTCGCCGCTCGACGACCTCGGCCTGCCACTGCTGGCGGCGCTGGTCGAGCGCTACGGACTCCGCCTGGTCGAAGACCGTGCAGTGATCCTGCTTGATGCGGTGGGCTTTTCGCTGCGGCCGCCGTTGCATCAGGTGGTCCAGCTGAACAGTCTGTCGTGCTCGGTCAATGCCGCGTACGCCCGGTTGCTCGATCGCGAAATCAACATCAACTTCGCGCGGACGACGACAGGTGACGGCTTTTACATCTGGAACCGGATGCGCGGGGTCGCCGCCAACGTAGAGCTTTATCAGCTCATGCAGTTCATTCTTGCCGACAACGCGCTGGCGAGCGAGCGAACCTCGCTGCCGGGCGCGGTGCCACAATTGCGAGCCTGCTTTCATGTCGGATCGCATTACGAGTTCCACCAATCCGAGGGACTGAACCCGACGTCGTTCAGCTACCTGGTCGGCCCGGTGACGATCGAGCTGGCGCGAATGATCGAGCGTGCCCTGCCAGGGCAGATTCTGGTGGGGAAGTTCGAAACACAGATGATCGACGAAGCGGACGGACGCACGGTCACTCTCGACAGCCTCGGCTTTGTGCAGCGTGCGCGCGAACTGACGCGGCAGCTCAACGGTGTCAGCCTGGCTGGAGCCGAGATCGATTCCATCGCCTGCTACCTTACCGGACCACCGCGCCACGACGCCGAAGGCCAGCTCAGCGATGCCTACCATATTCGCGAGTACGAACTCACCGACAAGCACGGCCAGCCGCATCGAGTCTTCAACGCCAAGATCAACATCCATCGCCGCGCCGGTCGACCGGTTCTGCTCGGCTTGCGCGACGCAGACCTGCAGGGCTTCGCCGCCAGGGTCGCTGCCTTGCGGTGAGATCTGTTGACGCTGGCGAGCCGATTCGCGATCGGCGGCTGGCGCTGCGGCTAGACCTTCTCCGGCTCGCGGAGCCGCAGCCGAAGGTCAACCGTGCCGCGATCGGCGCCCGTCGTGAGCTGGAAACCGAGGTGCTTGGCCAGCCGCTGCATGCGCAGGTTGCCGTCGAGCGCTTCGCCACGCAACTCACCGATGCCGCGCCGGCGGCAGTAGCTGATCAGGCTCTCCATCAACAGCCGTCCGAGTCCCTGGCCCTTGAGAGCAGATCGGACGACGACGGCAAAGTCAGCAAAGGCATTGCCCGGCTCGGCAACCGCGCGCACCTCGCCGAGCGAATGCTCGACCCCGTCGCTGTCGCGCTCGATCGCCACCAGCGCCATCTCCCGATCGTAGTCGATCTGACTGAAGCGGGCGAGGCGGGCACGCGGCAGGCTCCTGATCGAGTCAAAAAAACGCATGCGGGAATCTTCGGCATCCAGCGAGTTGAGGAGTTCGCCAAGGGTCGTCTCGTCCTCCGGTCGAAGCGGCCGGATCAGGAGCGTGTGGCCACACCATTCGACTGGCTGCTCAAGTTCTTTCGGGTAGGGTCGAATCGCAAAGCGGCGCAGGCCCGTCCTGCGCGCCGCCCGTCCGATGCCGATGTGCGCTTCCAGAACGACCACACCCGAGGTCTCGACATGCAGCGGATCGAGCGTCACACCGGTCAGCTCGTCGAGGTCCGTGAGCAGTTGCGACAAGCGAACGAGCGCATTGCTGACCGCTGCCTGCAGCGCCTCCCGATCGTCTTCGGGCATCCCTTCGGCAAAGCGGCTGCGCGTGACCAGATCGCGGGCCAGTACCAGGTTGAGCGGCGGCAGCGCCACGACGACGCGGCCCGTGCGGCCGCCCGCGGCCGACGCCAGGCCAAGGAAGATCACCGGACCGAACACCGGATCGTCGGCCACACCAAGGCGCATTGCCGGCGCACGGCTGTGGGCGACGCTCGATCGCAGTCGATAGCGGCTGACCCGGCTGCCCGGCCGCTGCGTCCGCGCACTGCTGCGCAGCCCGCGGGCGGCGATCCGGATCTCGGCCGGCGAGCGCAGTCCCGACGCGACCTGAGCAAACTCGGCCCCATCGGCGAGTACCAGCCCGAGATCGACCGGATAGCCGAGATCGCCCGCAGCCAGGATCGCCGCATCTATGCTGCCGGCCAGCGGCGAGTCGGCGACGGCAATCCCGTAGGCCTGCAGCAGACGCCGCGCCTGGCGGGGCGACAAGGCCCCTGCCCCGCCATCGATCGCCTCTCTGAGCACGCTGCGGGCGGCGTCGACATCCGGCGAGAAACTCTCCGCCAGCGACGGCGGCATCTGCTGGAGCAAGCGGCGATTGCGCCGGTAATTGACGACACCGAGAAAGACCGCGATCGCCTTTTCCGGCGAGTCATGGCTCAACACCGCGTTCGCCGCCGCAATCCGTTGCGCTTCGAGCATTGCGGCGCCGCCGACCCAGCAGGTGAAGACGCTGCGCTCGGCTGTGCCGGACACCTCGCATATCGCCGTAGCAACATCGGCGCTGGCGGCGAACGGCGACGGCGAGCAGACGGTCAGCACGGTGTCGGTATTGCTGTCGGCGAGCACGGCCGAGAGCGCTGCTGCCCAGTGGCTCGGTCTGACATCGGATGGCAGCGCCAGCGGGTTGGACAGCGATGAACGGGTCTGCAGCAGTTCCTCGAGGCGCTTGACGGTGTCGCGGGAGAGGCTGCCCAGCTCGCCGCCGGAATGTAGCAGCGTGTCGCCGGCAATCCGCCCGAGGCCGTGGCCGTTGGCCAGGATGGTCAGGCGCTCGCCGCGCAGAGGGCGCACCCGCGCCATCGCCTCGATGGCTTCAAACACATCGCCCAGGGTGTCGATGCGCACCCAGCCGGCGCGTTGCAGGGCCGCCTCGTAGACGTCGTCGGCATTGAATGGCGTGGTCACCGCGTGCCGTGGCTTCACCGGTCCGCCGCGAATGGCGACAACCGGTTTGTTGCGCGCGGCGCCACGTGCCGCTGACATGAACTTGCGTCCGCCCGAGATTTCGTCGAACTGCACCAGGATCGACTGGGTGTCCCGGTCTACCGCCAGCCAGTCGAGCACGTCGGCCAGATCGACATCGATACTGGCGCCCAGGTGCAGTACCGTCGAGAAACCGATGCCCCTGCTGCCGGCGCGATCAAGCACGGCAGCGGTGATCGCCGTCGACTGGGTGACCAGGGCGACTTTCCCCGGCATGATCGAAACCGGGGCGGCGCTGGCATTGAGACCTCGCGCCGGCACGACGAGGCCACCGCTTCCCGGGCCGAGGATGCGGATCATGTACGGTCGCGCCGCCTCAAGGATGGCCTTGCGCGCCGCCGCGATCTCGTTGCTGCTCATCCTGTGCCATAGCCAGGGCCCAACGATAACGCCGCGCGTGCCACGTGCTCCCAGTTGCTTGATGATCGACGGCACCATATCCAGCGTCGCGCAGACGATCGCCAGGTCGGGCACGACCACGAACTCGTCCAGGCGGACATCGGCACCGATGCCGAACAGCGAGCGCTTCCTGGCGCCCACGGAAACGACCGGACCGGCAAATCCGCCGGCAACCAGATTGGCAATGACCACCTCGGCATAGCGACTCGGCTCGTCGGGTTCGGCGACAACCGCTACGCACCGGGGATGAAAGAGGAATTCGAGGTTTCGGACAGTCATTGTGCCCTCTTCAGCACGGCGGGATTTCGGCCAACAGTATGCTTGATTTTCTCCGCAGCGTCGCGCGCCAGTTGCTGGAATGCGCCGGCGTTGCAAGCGTGGCGTTCACCACACTCGGACGTCGCTGCATCAGGGGAACGCAAAACTGCCATTATCCATCTGCATCAACGAACGCGTCGGCGCCAGCGCGCTTCTGCGGTGGGCGTCGGCACGCGGCAGCAGACGATCAAAGTAGAACTCTGCGGTCTGCATCTTGGCACGATAGAAGTCGGCTGATTCTGCACCCTGGCCACTGCGCAGACGCTGACCGGCCTGGTCGGCCTGCAAGGCCCAGAAGTACCCCATCATCACGTAGCCCGAATACATCAGGTAGTCGACGCTGGTCGAGCCGACGAGATCCCGATCCCTGGCCGCCCGTGCCATGATTTGCAGGGTGAACAGATTCCACTGCAGGGCATGCCTGGTCATCGAGCGAGCCATGCGGCCCATTGACCCGCGTGCGACCAGTTGCGGCCTGGCGAAGCGCAGGATGATGCGAGTGAAGTCGCGGACGCATTTCCCCCGGCTGCCGATCAACACCTTGCGACCCAGCAGGTCAAGTGCCTGGATCCCGGTGGTGCCTTCGTACAGGGTTGCGATGCGCGCATCGCGAGCAATCTGCTCCATTCCGTGCTCGTGGATGTAGCCATGGCCGCCAAACACCTGCATGCCGAGATTGGCCGCCTCGAGACCCATTTCAGTCAGAAAGCCCTTGAGGATCGGCGTGTAGAAGCCGAGCATGTTGTCGTATCGCGCCTGCGCCCCACGATCGTCTTCGAGCACCGCATTGAACATCAGGTCGGCGGTCTGAGCGGCGGCATAAATCATCGCCCGGCCACCTTCCGCGATGGCTTTCTGGGTGAGCAGCATGCGCCGCACATCGGGGTGCCAGATCAAGGCGTCGGCAATCGAGTCGGGTTCCTTTTTTCCCGACAGTGCTCGCATCGAGCGGCGATCCCGGGCATAGGACAGCGCACCCTGAAACGAGGCCTCCGCGTGCGCAATACCCTGCAGCGCGATGCCGATGCGCGCGGTGTTCATGAAGGTGAACATGGCTTCGAGCCCCTTGTTGGGCTCGAAGATCAGGTCGCCGACCGCGGCATCGAAATTCAGCACGGCCGTCGCCGAGGCGCGGATGCCCATCTTGTGTTCGATCGATCCGCAACTGACCGCGTTGCGCTGGCCAGCCGAACCATCCGCATCGACGAGGAACTTCGGCACCACGAACAGCGAGATGCCCCGCGTTCCCGCCGGTGCACCGGGCAGGCGGGCGAGGACGATATGCACGATGTTCTCGGCCAGATCGTGATCGCCGGCGGAAATGAACATCTTGGTGCCGGTGATCCGGTAGCTGCCATCGGGCTGAGGTTCGGCCCGGGTTCTGATCTGCGCCAGATCGGTGCCGCATTGTGGCTCGGTCAGGCACATGGTGCCGGTCCACTCGCCGCTGATAAGGGCGGGCAGATACTGCGATTTCTGTGCCTCGCTGGCATAGCGCAGGAGCGTGTTGATGCAGCCGAGGCTCAACCCCGGATACATGCTGAACGACCAGTTGGCCGCACCCATCATCTCGGCCTTAAAGACGCTGAGCGAGTTTGGCAGGCCCTGACCACCGTATTCGACCGGAAAGGAGAGGCCCTGCCAGCCGCCTTCGACAAACTGCCGGTAGGCTTCCCTGAATCCGGCCGGAGTGCTGACTTCGCCGGCATTGAACTGGCAACCCTCCTGATCACCCGAAAGATTTAGGGGTGCGAGAACCAATCCTCGCAAGTTAGCACCAAAGCATAACTTTCGTGCGCGGTTGCGGCGATCACACCTGTCTTGCATAATGGCGGTATAAAGCGTTGTTTATAAAGGAGAATCACATGACAGCCTGAATATTCGAATATGCTTATGAAGCTCTCTAAATATCTGCTTTCAAGAGAGTTCATGGAAGTAGCTCGGCTCGACCCCAAACACTTTACCCGCCAACGCACCCTGACGCTGCCGACCGTCCTGAGCTTTCTGCTCTCCGGAGTCCAGGCCGCGGTACAGTCCGAACTCGATCAGTTCTTCGCCAATCTGCGCAATCGCGCCGACTCGGTGCGCGAAGTAACGGCACAAGCCTTTTCGCAGGCGCGCTACAAGATCAATGCGCTGGTGTTTGGCGAAGTCAATCAGGAGCTGATCC
>JAFLDL010000011.1:22779-98219 GCA_017302435.1 Candidatus Accumulibacter necessarius | reverse complement strand
CGTCGCGAGGCCGAACGCCTGGCGGCCGAGGAAGCGGCCCGTCGCGAGGCCGAACGCCTGGCGGCCGAGGCGGCGGCCCGTCGCGAGACCGAACGACTGGCGACCGAAGAAGCTGCCCAGCACGAGGCCGAGCGCCGGGCTGCCGAGGAGGCAGACCGTCTGGCCGTCGAGGAGGCGCTGCGCCAGGAGGAGGAGGAGCGCCTGGCTGTCGAGGCTGCGATCGCGCAGGAATCCGAACGCCAGGCCGCCGAGGAAGCACTGCGTCGGACGCTTGCAGCCGCGCATCCGCCAGCGAAGCTGAAGGCCAAGACTGAGGAAGAAACCGTGGTCATGGTGGCTGATGATTCAAGGGTCGTGCGGATCAAGACGGGGCGACTGCTGGCCGCCCACCGCTACCAGGTGGTGATGGCGGAAGATGGCCTGGATGCGGCAAGACAGATCGAGGCGGCTGCGCCCGACGTTCTCGTGACGGACGTGGACATGCCTGGCATAAATGGCCTGCAATTGGCACGTCAGGTGCGTGGCAATCCGCTTACCGCCAGTGTCCCAATCATCATGGTGACTTCCGACAATGAGCAGTTGCGTGCGGAGGCTGCTGCAGCCGGGGTTGATGTTCTCCTTGGCAAGCCCTATCCCGAAGAGCAACTGATCAGCCATATCAAACAGCTAATGACCGCCCAGGCTGGTAGTTGATGGGCAACGGGCAAGGCAATCGGTACTGACCAGTTCGTTGTGGACGCAAGCAGTGCCCAGCCCCTGCCGGCGCATCGGCAAGCAATCGACTCGCAGTCACCGCGCCCCAGGCATCCATGCCTTGATCATCAGGCGAGAGAGGACCACCTGGAAGTGACCGATCAGCAGCGACCCCGCGATCAAGAGGAAGGAACGCCCGCCCGCAACGAGTTCCTGGTCATATGCCTGTGTGCGGAATGGTGTGGCATTTGCCGGGAATACCGAAACGGGTTCCAGGAGGTTGCCAGGCAGTTCCCTGATGCAGGATTTCACTGGCTGGATGTTGAAACGGACGCAGACCAACTGGGCGACATCGACGTGGAAAACTTCCCGACGCTGATCATCAAGCGGCAGCAATCGGTCCTCTTCTACGGCACCATGCAGCCTTACCCGGCTCACCTGAAACGGACCCTGCGGGCTTTCCTGGAACAGAGCGCAGAACAGAGTCGGCAATATGCCTTTTCCAGCGCGACGCGGTGCGGCTGGCAGGCAGATGACGATCTGCAGCGGCTCGGTCCGGATCATCCGGGGCGAATCGTCGCGTAAGCGAGCCGACCGCCAGGAACCCACTTCAGCCGGTTCTGGATCAGCGCCACCGGGTGAGCGGCAAGTCACTCTGGGCGGATGGCGGCCATCGCTTTGCTCGGGGGGTACGCGGTGCTAACGCCCCGGCGGTGAGCTATCGGCCGTCGAGCTCCGGGGGGGAAGACTGATCTCCATGTCCACATCCCCGCCAGACCTCAAGTGCCTCCAGCGCGCCCCGCAGATTGGCGAGCACAACCACGCCGGGCTGTGGAGCCAGGCGCTGCGCGCCGGTTCCGCCGACCCATAGGTCAACCTCCGACGGCAGCAGTTGCCGCAGCTGGCTGACCTGCGGTGCAACCTGTCTTGCCGGGAAGGCTGCGGAGAACGATACGGCAACGATGTCGGCCCTGTGTGCCACGGCGGCCATCTGGATGTCGAAAAGTGGCGTCTGCGTGCCGAGCGAAATACAGGTCGCACCATCGAGTACCAGCAAGGCCTCGACCATCAGCAAACCCAGGAGGTGCTGCTCCTCGGGGACGGTGGTCAGCAGGATGCGTGGACCGACGACACTCGGTGGCAGGCTGCCGATCGCCTGGCGTAACAGGGATTTCATCTGCTCCGTGTACAGGTGTTCCTCGAAAATCTGGAACTCGCCACTCATCCACGCTTCGCCAACCGCCTGATTGAGTGGCGCAACAATGTCGATGATGAATCCCTGCAGACCAAGCCGCATCATCGCCTGGTTAAGGGCCTGGCGCAGTATCGGCAGATCGTTGGCCTTGATCAGCCGGATGGCGTGTCGCACGACCTCGTCACCACTCCCCGGCTCGGCGACGCTCTTCGCCGCGCACGCATGGCAGAGCGAAGAGAACTCGTCCTCGCTCGCCGCAAACAGCCGGCCAGGGCGGTAACCATGATCAATCAGGCGTTTCATCAGTCGCAATCGGTCGACCTGCTCGGCAGGATAGACCCGCTCGCCGTGGTTATCGCGGGTCGGCTGCGGGAAACCGTAACGGCGTTCCCAAACGCGCAAGGTGTCTTTGCCGAGTCCGGTGTCGCGCTCGACGGCGCTGATATTCAAAGCTGGACGAGTATTCATATTGTCCTGGACAAACTGCCAAAAAGCGTTGACAAGGTTGAAGTGGTGCGAATATAGTAGCGGCGAATGGTCAAATTGTCCAGGACAAAAAGGAACGTTTCAATGAGAGCCGAGTTTCAATCAACCCCGCCAATGACCCCCAGGAGACCTCTCCCCGGCAGTCATGGACGTTGGACATCGTGCCGCCGATGGCTCTGGCCGAGGCGTTCAATGACCGCCCTGACTCTGCTGGCAGGGGGAAGCGGTCGGCTTGTCCTGGATATTCTGGCGAACGCCAAAGATGTGCGGCTGGTCTGTCGCACGCTTCACCCAGCCACTGCCCTGGGATTTTCCGGCAATGCCAGTCTTTGCCGTCGATGATTCATTGCTGCCCCACTGGAGACTTGTCATGAATGCACCAGAGCGTTTCTTGCTCCCCGATATCCAGGCCCGTGTCGACCTGAGGCAACTGGCGATACACAAAGTCGGAGTCAAGGGCCTGCGCTATCCGCTTGCGCTGCTGGACGCTAACGGCAAAGTGCAAAACACCGTCGCGCGCCTGTCGATGTCAGTCGGTCTGCCGCCCGACGTCAAGGGCACGCACATGTCCCGCTTCGTCGAGATCCTCGAGCGCCGTCGTCCTCCGTTGAACGTCAATCGCTTGCTGCGAATTTTCGACGACATGCTGCTGCGACTGGATGCACAGAGCGGCGAGATTGAACTTGCTTTCCCCTACTTCATCAACAAGGTCGCCCCGGTCTCTGGCGTCGAGAGCCTGCTTGACTACGATGTGCGCATGATCGTCGCCAAGCGCGAAGGACGGGCCGCGGAGCTGACCCTCGAGATCGTTGCCCCGGTGACCAGTCTCTGTCCATGCTCCAAGGAAATCAGCGACTACGGGGCACACAACCAGCGCTCGCACATCACCATCAGCGCGCGACTGCGCGCCGGAATGACGCCAGACGAACTGGTGCGTCTGGCCGAAGACGAGGCTTCCTGCGAAGTCTACGGACTGCTCAAGCGTCCCGACGAGAAGTGGGTCACTGAGCGTGCCTATGACAACCCGAAATTTGTCGAAGACCTGGTCCGCGATATCGCACTGCGCCTGATGAGCGAACCGCGCATCGCGCACTGGACCGTCGCCTCCGAAAACTTCGAGTCGATTCACAACCACTCCGCCTACGCAGAGATCAGCGGCGAGAACGGCGACGATGTTGGCGATGCTGGCTTTGACGGCGAAAGCGCCTGAACCTCGAGGAGACGAGAATGCTTCGCGGACAACGTATCGCCGTCGTCGGATCGGGAATCTCCGGTCTCGCCAGCGCCTGGCTGCTTTCGCAGCAGCACGCGGTCACGCTTTACGAGGCTGGAGATTACCTTGGCGGCCACACCCACACCGTCGATGTGACGGTCGAAGGCATCAGTCACCCAGTCGATACGGGATTTCTAGTCTACAACAGCCAGACCTACCCGAATCTGACCGCCCTCTTCGCGTACCTCGGTGTGGCCAGTGTAGAAACCGAGATGTCGTTTTCGGTCAGTCTTGAGGAGCCCCGCCTGGAATGGGCGGGCAGCAGCCTGGCGACCATCTTCGGGCAGAAGCGCAACCTGCTGCGGCGAGACTTCTGGCGCATGCTGGCGGATATCCTGCGCTTCAACCGCGAGAGCGTGGCCTGGATCGAACGGCACCCGGACTACGATCGCAGCCTGCGCGATTTCCTTGCAGCCGGTGGCTATTCGCGACCATTCGCCGAGTGGTATCTGCTGCCGATGGCGGCGGCAATCTGGTCCTGCCCGGCGGGCCAAATGCTCGACTACCCGCTCGCCAGCTTCGTCCGCTTCTGCCGCAACCACGGTCTGTTGCAGGTCGTCAACCGCCCGCTATGGCGAACGGTCAGTGGCGGCGGGCGCGAGTACGTGAAGAAACTGGCCGCTGGTCTCGACGACATTCGCCTGGCGATGCCGGTCCGCCGCCTGCAGCGTCGCGAGAGCGGCATTCAGTTGCACACTGACGGAGCGGTCGAGCAGTACGACCAGGTCGTCCTCGCCTGTCACAGCGATCAGGCCCTGGCCATTCTCGGCGAGTCGGCGACCGATGCGGAGCGTCGACTGCTCGGTGCGATCCGTTACGCCCCGAACCGGGCCGTACTGCACACCGACGCCGCGTTGCTGCCGCGTTCGCCGGCCCTCTGGTCGGCGTGGAACTATCTGTCCAGCGCCCAGGAGCTTGACCGCCGTCCGGTCAGCGTCTCGTATCTGATCAACCGCCTGCAGCCCCTGCCGTTCAAGACACCGGTCATGGTCTCGCTGAACCCGCAGCGCGAGCCCCAGCCAGCGCAAGTGATTGCCGAGTTCGACTACGCACACCCGATCTTTGATGGCCCGGCGATCGCCGCCCAGCGCGAGTTGCCGACCATCTCGGGCGACAACGGCGTCTGGTTCTGCGGTGCCTGGAATGGCTACGGCTTCCACGAGGACGGCCTCAAGTCGGCGCTGCGGGTAGCGAACGCGCTCGCCTGTCGCGCGCCCTGGCAAGGCCTTGCGGCAGTTCCCCCGAGGAAGCCGGCTGTGCAGCCGTTGAAGGAGCTCGCGGCATGAACGCTTCGCCGGCGCGCCTCTTCTTCGGCCAGGTCATGCATCGCCGGCTGCGTCCGGCCGCCAACCGCTTCGTCTATCCGGTCTACTTCTGCCTGCTGCCGCTTTCCAGCGTCGAACGGGCAGAGAGCGCGCTGTTCTCGGTCAACCGCTGGAATCTGTTCAGCTTCCGATTCTCGGATCACGGTGCCCGTGACGGCTCGCATCCGCTGCCCTGGATACGCAAACTGCTGCAATCGGAAGGCATCCGCGCCGATGGTGAAGTCTGGCTGCAGTGCTTTCCGCGTGTTCTCGGCTTCGTTTTCAACCCGATCAGCATGTGGTTCTGCCACGACCCGAAGGGTAATCTGGTCGCCGTACTGGCCGAAGTGAACAACACCTTTGGCGAGCGGCACAACTACCTGTTGGCAAACGCCGATGGTCGGGCGATCCGCGACGGCGAGCGGATCGAGCGACGCAAGGTCTTTCATGTCTCACCGTTCATGGCCATTGATGGCCACTACCACTTCCGCTTTCACGCGCGCAGTGACGAAGACGGTAGCCCGGCGTGGCGCCTGGCGCGCATCGACCACAGCGATGCTGGCGGTGATCTCCTGCACACCGCGATCTCCGGTCACGCTCAGCCGCTCGCTACTGGCCCCCTGCTGAGGGCCTTTGTCCGCTTTCCGCTACTGACGCTTGGCATCGTCCTGCGCATTCACTGGCAGGCACTGAAGCTGTGGTGCAAGCGCGTGCCCTTCTTCACCAAACCTGAACCTCCCCTGGAGGAAACAACGCGATGAGTGCCCTCGAAAACACCCTCACCCTGCCGGCCAGGTCGGCCACACCGCGGCCGCCGCGGAGTGCGCGCGTCCTGCTCGCGCTGCTGGAGAAGATAACCCACGGTGCGCTGGAGGTTCGCCTGCCGGATGGATCACAGCAACGTTTTGGCCAGCCGGGCCAGCACAACGCGGTGCTCGAGATCGATGCCTGGTCGGTCTTCGACAATGTGCTGGAAAGAGGTGATGTCGGCTTCGCCGACGCCTGGATCACTGGCGACTGGAGAACTCCGGACCTCACCGCCCTGCTGACCCTGCTGGCCAACAATCGTCAGGTAATTACCGGCGCGGTCTACGGTCAATGGTGGGGCCTGCTGGCAGCGCGTTTGCGGCATCTTCTGAACGCCAACACGCGCGCCGGCTCTCGCCGCAACATCATGGCCCATTACGACTTGGGCAACGACTTCTACCGGTTATGGCTGGACCCGACGATGAGCTATTCGAGCGCCCTCTACTCGACCGCCGCGCCGCGTGCCATGGCGGCCGCACAGCGCGCCAAGTACCAGCGTATCCTGCAACGCCTGGACGCCCGCCCTGGCCAACGCGTGCTGGAAATTGGCTGTGGCTGGGGTGGTTTTGCCGAAACCGCAGCACGCGAGGCTGGCCTCGAAGTCGTCGGGTTGACGCTGTCGCCGGCTCAGCTTGAGTTCGCCCGCCAGCGCATGCAGCTCGCCGGGCTCGATCGGCAGGTGAGTATCGAACTGCGCGACTATCGCGACCTGGCGGGTGAACAGTTCGACCATATCGTTTCGATCGAGATGTTCGAAGCGGTCGGCGAGCGCTGGTGGCCGGCCTACTTCGCGACCATGCAGCGCCTGTTGGCGCCTGCCGGGCGAGCGGTGGTGCAGAGCATCACGATTCGCAACGAACTGTTTGCGCGCTACCGTCGCGGCACCGACTTCATCCAGCAGCACATCTTTCCCGGCGGCATGTTGCCGAGCCCTTCGGTGTTTTGCGATCGGGCAGCCCGTGCGGGACTGGCAATACGAGACGCTTTCGCTTTCGGCCGTGACTATGCGCGGACGCTCGGTGAATGGTCGGCCAACTTCGAGCAGCAGTGGCCGCAGATCGCAGCGCTGGGTTTCGACGAACGCTTCCGCCGACTGTGGCGATTCTACCTGGCGTACTGCCAGGCCGGATTCAACAGCGGCTGCACCGACGTGATGCAATTCGAACTGGCACACCCGCGATGAGAACACTGATCGCACTCCTCCTGTTGGCCTGCAGCAGCCTGGTGAATGCACTGCCCGAAGAGGTGCGCAAGGACGAGGCTGACTGGCGGCAGTGGGGCAGCGGCGAAATGACCTGGCTGGGTTTTTCGCTCTATCGCGCGACCCTCTGGGTCGTCGGTGATTCCGCTCTGGACGCGTCTGGCACTTCGCCGTCCGCTCTGCAGCTGGACTACCAGCGCGACATTCCGCGCGACCGCCTGGTTCAGACCAGCGTCGACGAAATGCGTCGACTGGGCGCCAGCGAAGCACAGTTGCAACGCTGGGAGCCCGAGCTGCGGCGGGTCTTCCCTGACGTCAAGGAGGGTGACAGCATCATTGGCGTGCACTACCCGGGACGCGGTGCCGCTTTCTTTCATCGCGGCCGCCCGACGGGCGAGGTGCGAGATGCGGAGTTCGCGCGCCTGTTCTTCGCCATCTGGCTCGATCCTCGCAGCCGCAGCCCGAGCCTGCGGGCAGCGCTGCTCAAGCGACCGGGCAGCTGAGAGTGACCACGCCTGCAGCGCTGCCGCTGCCGACTCGGCAGCTGCTGTCCTACGGCGCTCTCGGACTGCCGCTGGCGATGGCTGCCCTGCCGGTGTATGTCCATGTGCCGCGGCTGTATGCCGAAGCGGCCGGCATGAGCCTGAGCCTGCTGGGAGCCCTGTTGCTGGCAGCCCGCTTGCTCGACGCCGGTATTGATCCACTGCTCGGTGGCTGGAGCGACCGCACGTCGAGTCGCCGGCGCCTGATCGGCATTGCCCTGCCGTGCCTCGCGCTGGGGATGCTCGCACTGCTCCACCCGCCGACGGTGGCGGCGCCCCTCTGGCTGCTCGCTTCGCTGCTGTGTACCTATCTGGGCTTTTCGCTGGCCAGCGTTGCCTACCAGGCGTGGGGCGCCGAGCTCGGCCACGATGCCGGCGAGCGTACTCGCCTGACTGCCAGTCGTGAGGGCTTCGGTCTGCTCGGCGTGGTTCTCGCGGCGGCTCTGCCGGGGCTGCTGTCGAACGATCTGGCCCAGGGACTCTCTGGACTGGCGCAGATCTTTCCACTGCTCCTGTTGCTGCTGGCAAGCTGGACATTCCTCGGAACACCGCCAGCAGTCGCGCGACCCCGAGCCACCGGCAATCTCTTCCGTGGACTGCGCGCTGTGCTCGACGATCGTCGCTTCCGGCGCTTGTTGGCGGTATTCGTGGTCAATGGCATCGCCGCCGCCCTGCCGGCAACGCTGGTGCTGTTCTTTATTGCCGATGTGCTCCAGGCCGAAACCTGGAGCGGCGCTTTCCTGGCCCTCTACTTCGTCAGCGGCGTCGCCTTCCTGCCGCTGTGGGTGGTGCTCGCCAGGCGCTTCGGCCGCGTGACAAGCTGGGTGGCCTCGATGTTCGTCGCCGTCGCTTCTTTCGTCTGGGCCTGGGGGCTGGGAGCCGGCGACGTCTGGCCCTTTGCCGTCGTCTGTCTGCTCTCGGGTGCGGCGCTGGGCGCTGACCTCACGCTGCCGGCCGCCCTGCTGGCCGACATTTCAGAACACCCGGCTGCTGGCAGCCAGACGGCCAGCCGGCCAGCACAGTCCGGAGCCTACTTTGGCTGGTGGAATCTGGTCGCCAAGCTCAACCTGGCGCTGGCGGCCGGCCTGTCGCTACCGCTGCTTGATCTGGTCGGTTATAGGCCCGGGGTTGCGGAGGCGACGCGGGGTCTTGCGGCCGTTTACTGTCTGTTGCCGTTGCTCTTCAAGACCATCGCTGCCGCCCTGGCGTGGCGCTGGCGGAAAACTCTGGAGGTGTGTTGATGAAAGCCCTGTGGCTGACCTGCTTTGCCTGTGGTCTCCTCGGTCTTGGCGGCTGCAGTGGCGTGCCCGTCGAACGCTACCGGGCCGAACAACCGGTGCTTGATCTGGCCCGCTATTTCAGCGGTACGATCGACGGCTGGGGGATGTTCCAGGATCGTTCCGGCGCAGTGATCAAGCGCTTTCATGTGGTGATCGATGCCCACTGGGAAGTGCGCGACGGGGTCGATGTCGGGACACTCGACGAGAACTTCCTCTGGTCGGACGGTACCACCTCACGCCGGGTGTGGACGATCACCCGTGTAGACGCTTCGCGCTATATCGGACGCGCCGACGACGTCGTTGGCGAAGCGCAGGGCGAGGCGGCCGGCAACGCGCTGCGCTGGCGGTATGTCATGGCCTTGCCGATCGATGGCCGGGTGTGGCACGTCGACTTCGACGACTGGATGTTCCTGATCGACGACCGGGTGATGCTCAACCGCTCGGAGATGAAGAAGTTCGGCTTCCACCTTGGCCAGGTAACCTTGAGTTTCACCCGGCGGTGACGCGATGAATCCACGCATCGACGACTGGTCGGGAAAACGCGTCTGGCTGCTCGGCGCCTCGAGCGGCATCGGCGCGGCGCTGGGCAGAGCGCTGCTCGCGCGTGGCGCACGCGTCGCGCTCTCGGCGCGCAACGCGGCTCGCCTGCAGGAGGTCGCGGCGGGTGAGCAACAGGCACTGGTGCTGCCCTGCGATGCCGCCGACGAAGCCAGCTTGCGCACGGCCTGGGAGGCCTTGCTGGCATCCTGGGGCGGTGTCGACGTGGCCCTCTACGTCGCTGGCGACTATCTGCCGATGCGCGCCTGGGAACTCGATGTAGCTAAGGCGCGCCACATGATGGCCGTGAATTTCGGTGGTGCTGTCTCGTTCGCCGCCTGTGTCGTGCCGCAGCTGCTGCGTCAGGGCAACGGCCAGATTGGCTTCGTCGCCAGTGTCGCCGGCTATCGCGGCCTGCCGAAGTCGCTGATCTACGGTCCCACCAAGGCCGCGTTGATCAACTTTGCCGAAGCGCTGTACCTCGATCTCGAACCGAAAGGAATCGGCGTCCGACTGATCAACCCCGGTTTCGTCGCGACGCCGCTCACCGCCCAGAACGATTTCGCGATGCCGGCTCTGCTCACGCCTGAACAGGCAGCAGCGGAAACCATTGCCGGTTTTGCCCGGGATGGTTTCGAAATCCATTATCCGAAGCGCTTCACCTGGGTGCTCAAACTGCTCGCCCATCTGCCGTACCGAATCTACTTCCCGTTGCTTCGTCGCCTGGCCGGAAAGTGAGGGAATTCTCAATGAACAACCACCTGGCCGTCGATGCGCTGATCGCCTTTTTCGAGGGGCTCAGCCCCGAAACCGTCGCCCGCTTTCCCGAGTACTACGCGGCCGACGCCTGCTTCAAGGATCCGTTCAATGAGGTCCGTGGCCTGCAGCCTATCCAGCACATCTTCATGCACCTGTTCAAACAGGTCTCCGACCCGCGCTTCGTCGTCCTCGAGCGCGTCGTCGATGAGCAGGGCGCGCTGCTGGTCTGGGAACTCCGCTACCGGGCCCGTGGGCAGCGGGGAAAGGCCGAACCGCAAGTGATCCGCGGCGCCTCTCATCTCCGGTTTGACGCCGACGGCAAGGTGGCCTGGCACCGCGACTACTGGGATGCCGCCGAAGAACTCTACGCCAGGCTGCCGGGAATCGGCTGGCTGATGCGAGCCCTGCGCAGGCGGCTGGCGGCTTGAGCGGCAGCGCATGGCCTGGCCACCAGCGAACGACGGAACGCGCGGAAGCCGCTCATATCGGCGGGCAACTAACACTTGCCCTGGCGGCCACGCGGGGTGGTCACCGCTTGGCTGCCGCCGCACGGAGCCGCTTCTCGAGGCCGACGACCAGGTAGGCCAGCACGCTGACGGCGAAGATCTCCAGCCATTCGGACCAGCCGATCGGCGCCGTTGCGAACAAACGATTCATCACCGGCAGGTAGGTCAACAACGCCTGCAGGAGAGCCATGATCAGGACGCCATACCAGATCGCCGGATTGGAGAACAGGCCGATTCGTAGCGCGGAGAGTGTCAGTGAGCGGCAGTTGAAGAGGTACATCGCCTGGACAACGACAAAAACGTTGAGTGCGACGGTACGCGCCTCGGCGAGCGACTGCCCCTGTGCCAGTTCGCGCAGAAAAAGCCCAAACGAACCCGCCAGTAGCAGGACGCTGACCAGCACGATCCGCCAGACCAGCGCCGCATCGAGGATCGGTGTGCCCGGTGGCCGCGGTGAGCGACGCATGACGCCATGCTCGATTGGCTCGAAGGCCAGCATCAAGCCGAGAAAAACGGCTGTCGTCATGTTGATCCAGAGGATCTGCAGCGGTGTGATCGGCAAGGTGGCGCCGGCGAGAATCGCGGCAACGATGACCAGGCCCTCACCGAAATTGGTCGGTAGCGTCCAGGTGATGAACTTGACGAGATTGTCGTAAACGCCGCGCCCTTCCTCGACCGCCGCCTCGATGGCGGCGAAGTCGTCGTCGGTCAGCACCATGTCCGCCGCGTCCTTGGCTACTTCGGTACCGGCCAACCCCATGGCAATGCCAATGTCGGCCTGCTTGAGCGCTGGCGCGTCGTTGACGCCATCACCGGTCATTGCCACCACGTCGCCGTTGGCCTGCAGCGCCCTTACGAGACGCAGTTTCTGCGCCGGTTCGACGCGCGCAAAGACATTCACCTTTCGCACCACGCCTCGCAGCCCCTCGTCGTCGAGCACGGCCAGTTCGCGACCGGTGAGCACTGTCTCACCCGCCTTGGCGATGCCCACTTGCCGGGCGATCGAGAGTGCCGTGATGGCATGGTCGCCGGTGATCATCTTGACCCTGATGCCGGCGCCATGACAGGTCCTGACTGCGGCGATCGCCTTCGGCCGTGGCGGATCGACCATCCCCACCAAACCGACAAACTGTAGCCCGGCATCAGCGCTGGTGGCATCCAGCGACATCGTCGACGCGGCCAGACGGGCCACGGCCAGCACGCGCAGACCTTCGGCAGCCATGCTGCGGGCGCTCATCTCGATCTCTTCCCTGCGCAGTGCCACGGCAAGCCCATTGCCATCGAGCATGCTCGTCGAGCGCGGCAGCAACTGTTCAAGAGCCCCCTTGAAATAGGCCAGGCGTACGCCCTCTATTTCGTGCAGGGTCGCCATGTACTGGCGCGCCGAATCAAAGGGGATTTCGTCGAGGCGTGGAAACAGCTTCTGCAGGGTTCGCTCGTCCAGTCCAGCTTTGCGCGCGGCAACCAGCAGGGCGCCCTCGGTCGGGTCTCCAACCACCTCCCAGTGGCGATTACTCCTGCTCAAGCCAGCGTCATTGCACAGCACGCCGGCGAGCAGGCACTCACGCAACGCGCCAGCGACGTTGTGGCCCTCGCCGATCTTGCCGCTGGGCGCATAACCGCTGCCGCTGACCATCGTTCGGACACCGCCGGCGTATAGCTCGCGCACGGTCATCTGGTTCTCGGTCAGGGTGCCAGTCTTGTCCGAACAGATGACGGTTGTGCTGCCGAGTGTCTCGACCGCCGGCAATTTGCGGATAATGGCCCGCCGTCTGGCCATGCGCGAAACGCCAATGGCCAGGGTGATGGTCATGGCTGCCGGCAGTCCCTCGGGGATCGCACCAACGGCCAGCGCCACAGCCGCCATGAACATGGCAAACGCCGATTCGCCACGCCACATACCGACGGCAAAAGTGAGCGCAGCCAGCAAGCCGATGGCCATCAGCAGCCAATTGCTGAACACCGCCATCCGGCGAGTCAGTGGCGTTGTCAGATCGGGGGATTCGGCGATCAGCCGGGAAATGCGGCCGGTTTCGGTATGATCGCCGGTTGCCACCACCACCCCGGCCCCCTGTCCGCTGATCATCGTGGTACCCGCGTAAGCCATGTTGCAGCGCTCGGCCAGCAGCGTGTCTTCCGGCAGCACGTCGCCGTGCTTGGGGACCGGCGCTGATTCGCCGGTCAATGCCGATTCGATGGCTTGCAGGTCCTTGGCACGGAACAGCCGCAGGTCAGCCGGAACCTTGTCACCCGCAGCCAGCAGAACAATGTCGCCGGGAACCAGAGCCGTCGACGGCAGGCGCTGCTTGCCGCCGCCACGCAGGACGATCACCTCGCTGGTGACCGAACGCGCCAGAGCTTCCAGGGCGTTCTCCGCACGACCTTCCTGGATGAAGCCGATCACCGCGTTGATCAGCGTGACGCCAAAGATTACTCCGGAATCGACCCACTCGCCGAGAATCGCCGTCACCACGCCGGCGAGCAGCAGCACCACGACCAGCGGCTGGACGAACTGTAGAGCAAAGCGCAGCAACGGCCCCTTTCCGGGTCTTGGCGTGATCCGGTTCTCGCCATGTTGCGCGCGGCGGCTGGCGACTTCATCGTCAGCGAGCCCTTCCTCGAAGCTGGCTGTCAGGCGCGTTGCAGCTTCGTCAGCGGGAAGGCAATGCCAGGCGGTCGGTTGCGCGAATTCCTCGCTCATCTGGTTTCCCGGGATGCCGGCGCAGACTCCCGGGCCTCGCGGCATCCCTGTGGCAGCCACCATCGATAGCCGAACCACCTGTATTCATGGCAGATTCTCGCCAGAAAGTAGCGGCCGACCGAGATTTTTGCATTATTCTACCAGTTCGCGTGCGGCGATCCGTCAGACAAGTTGGTCAGAACCGCGTTGTCGGTATCGCGCGATGCGACACAACAGGCGGGAGAAAGCCACCCTGGAGGGGGGGTCCAAGAAGATTGCCATGATCGTCGGAACAATGTCACCTCGGACACGATGGGCAGTGCTGATCGGGTTCCTTTCGGCCACACTGCTGGTTGCCGACACTCTGGCGCACCCAATTGTCCAGGATGATCGTGCGCTATCTGCAGCGGGTGGCACCAGCCAGGGGAATCCAGGTGATGTAGCCGCTCTGACCAGCGGGCGTTCGCTTCCCGTCGATCTGCCGCGGCAGCCCCTCCCGGTATCGCTGCCGGATGACGGCCGCTTCGTGCCACCTGCGGACACGCTCCCTGGAATCAGCAGCGAGCCGTCGCTTCGCCCGTTTGAGCCGGGGCAACTGCCGATCGATGTCCGTTCAGCCCTCACCGGCGACAAGGAGGTGAATCCCTCCCCCACAGCGCGTCGCCCGACTGCCACAGACAGGACTCGACAAGATGTGGCCTCGTCTCCGGCGGGCCCGGCAGGGTCCACTCAGGAAGCGAGCTCGCTGGCTGGCGAAGAAATCGGGGCAGCCATTCGCGATCTGGAGGAGTCGGTTGTTGAAGCGATTGTCGCCGCAACCGATGCGCGGATGGGCCCAGAAGGGCGGGCGAGCTTCTCGCTCTTCGGTGTCGAGGGGTTTCACTTCGCTGCGAAAGGTGGGCAGGTGTCTATCGGGCATGGCGATCTGTCGCTGTCTGTCACCGAACACGCTGGCAGTCGAGAGGGTGAGCCGACCCGGCAGACGATCCAGCGCGGCCCACAGCAACTGTCGACACCCGGTGAGCCCGATGGCGGATGGACGATCCGCCGGTTCATTCTGGAAGTGGTGCAGTATCCACTGTTCTGGGTGGTGATCCTGATGCTGCTGATTGGCAAGATTGCCCTGACGATCGCCAGCCGCCGGGGCAGGAGACGAACCCACAGGAGGCACTCCCGGAGCAGCCAGCAAGTAAAGGTCAAGCGCAAGCGCGTGCGAATCCGGCTCAAGCGGCCGCCATCCCCAGTTGGCCTGCAGGAGCCTTAGCCGCATTTCAGCGGATCGGTTGAACGGCCGTCGGCTTTGGCCGAGCGCAGCAGACTGTTCGAAAACGTCGCTTGCGGGCGGATACCCCCGGCGCGGGCCGCGCGAGGTAAAGGCCGCTCACTGAACCATCGCAGGCAATCAAAGAATACTTGGCATTTATGCGCAAGTAACCGTTTTCAAATGATATTCTTTGTCAAGCTGGGGCGGCTGCCTTGCGGTATACTGGCATTGACGCCGCTGATCATGGATGCAAGGCGGCCTTTGTTCACATCGTTCCATTTCCCCAGGAATCCATCATGTTGCAGAAATCTGCCTCTTTCCCTGGAATTCAGGGCCCGATCGTCACGATCATCATGGACGGCTACGGCATCGCCAAGTCGGATGTCGGGAGCGCCGTCGCTGCTGCCAGAAAGCCGACCCTTGACCGGCTCTTCGCCAACTACCCGAACATCACCTTGCGCGCCCATGGAATTGCCGTCGGCATGCCTTCCGACGAGGACATGGGCAACTCCGAGGTCGGTCACAATGCGATCGGCGCCGGTCAGGTTTACAGTCAGGGCGCAGCCCTGGTCGCCGGCGCCATCACCGCGGGCTCGATCTGGCAGGGTTCCGCCTGGCAACAGATCGTTGCCGGCGCCCAGGGCGGGCGCGGTGTGATCCACTTCATCGGTCTCTTCTCCGACGGCAATGTCCATAGCCACATCGATCACCTTCGGGCAATGGTGCTGCGCGCCAGGGAAGAAGGCGTGCCGGTGGTGCGGATTCACATTCTGATCGATGGCCGGGACGTCCCAGAGACCAGCGCTCTCGACTATGTCCTTCCGTTCGAGGCCTTCCTGGCCGAAGTCGGCAGCAGCAGTTTTGACGCCAGGATTGCCTCGGGTGGTGGCCGGATGAACATCACCATGGATCGCTACGAAGCCAACTGGAGCATGGTCGAGAAAGGCTGGCGTACGCACGTCCTCGGTGAAGGGGACCAGTACGACAGCGCTTCGGCCGCCATCAATGTGCTGCGCGCCAGGTTTCCGGGGACGATCGACCAGGACCTGCCGCCCTTCGTCGTCGCCCAAGATGGAAAGCCCGTCGGCACCATCGAAGACGGCGACTCGGTGGTCTTTTTCAACTTCCGCGGCGACCGCTCGATCGAAATCACCCGCGCGTTCGAAGAAGCGGTTTTCGACAAGTTCGAGCGCGTTCGCGTCCCCCGCGTGACCTATGCCGGCATGTTGCAGTACGACGGCGACCTCAAGCTTCCGAAACGCTTTCTGGTCGATCCGCCGGCCATTCTGGACACGATGGGCGAGTGGTTTGCCAAGTCCGGCATTACCCAGTTTGCCTGCTCGGAGACTCAGAAGTTCGGGCATGTGACCTATTTCTGGAACGGCAACCGCTCAAACAAGTTTGACGGTGAAACCTACCAGGAAGTGCTCAGCGACGTCGTGCCTTTCGAACAGCGCCCCTGGATGAAGGCTGCGGAGATCGCCGACGCCATGATCGAAGCCCTGAAGAGTGGGCAGTACCGGACCTTGCGCTGCAATTTTGCCAATGGCGACATGGTCGGGCACACGGGCAACTTCCGTGCCGCAACGATGGCCATCGAAGCCGTAGACCTGCAGCTGGCACGCCTGCTGCCAGTCATCGGCGCTCTTGGTGGTGTGGCGCTGATCACCGCCGACCATGGCAATGCCGACGAAATGTACGAAATCGACAAAAAAACCGGGCAGCCGGCGAAGAACCCAGACGGGTCCTTCAAGGCCAAGACCTCACACACCCTCAATCCGGTGCCCCTGGTTCTCTACGACAACGTCACGGGCGGCCGGCTGGGGCTCAGGCAGACGCCCACCGCGGGTCTTTCCAACATCGCCGCGACGATTGCCAATCTGCTTGGCCTGGAGAAACACGCCAAGTGGGACGAGAGCCTGCTCGAGATCAAGTAATGTGAAATGAGGCGCGGCAAGGCGGCCAGACCGGAGGGTCGACCTTGCCCCCTGACCGGGAAGCCTCGCAGACGGTCGCGCGACACCCCCCCTGCAATCCCGTTGCAAGTTGTGCGGCCAAGGCACGGATGTGCCGGTCGTCGGTTCCGCAGCAGCCGCCCACGATCTTCAGACCCAATTCCCGATGCAAATCGGCGAGTGCTCGTCCGAACCTTTGCGGATCTTCCTCCACCAGAATCGTGCTGTCGTTGAGGTCTTCGGGACTGAGCGGAGCAGTATTGGCCAGCAGCCCGATGATGCGCTGCAAGACCCGGGGGGACGAATTGGCCTCGTGGGTGAGCGCCGCCCGGGCGAAGGAGGCATGCGTGCAGTTGATCAGATAGGCCAGTGGCCGTGGGGCCGCGAGGGAATCAATCGCGTCAACCGCATCCTTCAGCGGCGTACCGTCGAGCAGTGTCCCGGCGGGACGGACAACGAAACTGATGACGTAGGGCGTACCGGTGGCGGCCATGGCCAGGGCAATACCGGTGGCCTCGCTCAAGGCCGGAAGGGTGGCTGCCAGGAGGAAATCCACCCCGGCATCAGCCAGCCTGCCAGCCTGCCAGGCGTGGAACTCGAAGGCCTCGTAGACGGCCAGCGCCTCGGCAGGGTCATAGGCATCCCCGCGACAACTCATCAAGCCGCAGATGACCACCGTCTCAGCATATTCGCCGTAGCTCCTCCGCAGCCCCTCGAGATACCTGACATTGTCCCCATTGACGTCCTTGCCGGCGTGACCGGCCGCGTCGATTCGTTCGCGGTTTGCCCGCCAGGTTGGGGTGGACATGAGGAGCGGCAGGCCGGAGTCGCGACCTATGTCCAGGTACTGCCGATAGATGGTTTCCAAGGCCGCACGTTTCTCGCCTTCATAAATGAATGCCGAATTGACCAGATAGGGGTCCAGATCCAGGTCACTGTTGCGGCGCAGGCGCTCGATGACCGCCCCCTCGCCGAGGATGCACGGAAAACGCTCGAGGAACTCCGCGAAAGGGATAGGGTTCATGTGTGACGTTACCCTCAGAAAGCGCTGAACAAAACGCCCCGCCACAAGGGCTGCTGGGCGGTCTGCCGGCATTCAGTGGAAATTGGCTGAATTCAGGCTGGCAGTCAGGTCTGGCGATGAGCCAACTGGTCGGCAAATTCGTGATTGACGTCGCCGTGCTGCGCCTCGTCTGCACGGTCAAGGAGGATGACGTCACGCAAGCACGCAACGAATGAGGCAGTGGGTGACGCTGACGCCCAATTGTACGGTAGTACAGCCGACGTCATCGCGCTCGGCGTCGCACGGTCCGGCCCCGCTGATCGCCAGCCAGGCAATCAGCCCTCGGGGCTCCGCTCCCCCCGGGCACCACGACAATTCCCGAATCGCTGACGTCAAACCCGTGCGCTAGGCTCGATCAGCGGCGGCGACCGGTACTGCATCTGTTCGCTATGCCGCTCAATGGCGGATGCAGATCTTGCCGAATTGCACGCCACTTTTCAGGTACGTCAGCGCGTCCGGCAGTTCGTCGAACTCGAACACCCGGTCGACGATGATCGGCGGGCGGTGTTGATCGATCGCCCGCAGCATTGCCTCGAAGCCATCGCGATGGCCGACGGTAATGCCCTGTAGCCGAACCTGGCGGGTGATGATCAGGCCGAGTGGCGTCGAGAGCGATGAGCCCGAGAGAACACCGATCATCGACAGAGTACCGCCTGGGCGAATGCAGCGCAGTGACTGCGGCAGCGTTCTCTCGCCACCAAGTTCGACGATGTGGTCGAATCCACGTCCGGCAGTGATCTCGCGCGCCGGCTTCGACCATTCCGGCGTCGTCCGGTAGTTGATCGTCGCGTCCGCACCAAGCGCCTTGAGTCTCTCGATCTTCTCGTCGCTGGAGGAGATCACCGTCACCCGGGCGCCGGCAAGCTTGGCGAACGCCAGCGCGAACAGCGCGACGCCGCCCGAGCCCTGTACCAGGACCTGTTCGCCTGGCCTGAGCGTACCGTGGGTAGCCAGCGCACTCCAGGCGGTGAGCGCCGCGCAGGGCAGTGTCGCCGCCTCGACGTCGCTGAGGTGGGCCGGCAACGTCACAACGCCCTGCTCGGAGAGGCACATGAATTCCGCCATCGTCCCGTCGATTGGACCGCCGAGCGAGCCCGTCATGCGCGCCAGATCCGGCTCGCCCGCGATCCAGCCCTGAAAGAAAGTCGGGCAGACGCGTTCGCCGACGGCGACACGGGTCACGCCGGGCCCCACCTCGACCACCTCACCAACACCGTCGGAAACCGGAATCAGCGGCAGCGTACCGGTGAAGCTGCCATAGCCACGCTCGGGCACGACCAGGTCGCGGTAGTTGAGCGACGAGGCGAGCATTCGCAACAGCACCTGTCCCGGGCCCGGATGCGGTCGCTGACGCTTGGCAAGCTTGAGATTGGCCATTCCCCAGTCGTCCTGAATCTGAAAAACGCGCATTTGCCACCTCCGATATTCGACGCCCGGTGCAGCGCCAGGGGTTGCCGGGCCATCTTCATGACCGGTTTATGGGGAGCAGCGCTCACATCAGAACGATGTCGTACTGCTCCTGCGAGTAACTGGGCTCGGCCTGGAGCGAAATCGGCTTGCCGATGAAATCCGAAAGCATCGCCAGACCCTGAGACTCCTCGTCGAGAAAGCGGTCGATGACCGCCTGATTACCGAGCACGCGGTATTCGCGTGCATTGAACTGGCGTGCTTCGCGCAGCAGTTCGCGCAGGATCTCGTAACAGACGGTGCGTGCCGTTCTGACCTCGCCACGACCACCACAGGTCGGGCATTCTTCGCATAGCACGTGCGCCAGTGACTCACGCGTCCGCTTGCGAGTCATTTCGACGAGGCCAAGCGCCGTGAAGCCATTGACAGTCAGGCGCGTATGGTCACGCGCCAGCGCCTTGTTGAACTCGCTGAGGACTGCCGTCCGATGCTCCTCGTTCTCCATGTCGATGAAGTCGATGATGATGATGCCGCCTAGGTTGCGCAGGCGGAGCTGCCGCGCGATCGTCTGGGCTGCCTCGAGATTGGTCTTGAAGATCGTGTCATCAAAATTGCGCACGCCGACAAAGCCGCCGGTATTGACGTCAATGGTGGTCATCGCCTCGGTCTGATCGATGATCAGATAGCCGCCCGACTTGAGATCGACGCGGCGGGCAAGCGCTTTCTGGAGTTCGTCTTCGACGCCATGCAGGTCAAACAGTGGCCGTTCCCCGGTGTAGTGTTCGAGCAATGGCGCCACGGTCGGAGTGTACTCGGCGGCAAACGCGGTCAGCCGCTGGAAGTTCTCGCGGGAATCGATGACGATGCGTGCGGTCTCGGGATTGACGAAGTCACGGAGTACGCGCTGCGCCAGTGACAGCTCCTGATAGAGCAGCGAAGGCGGGGCGGCGGTTTTCGATTGGATCTGGATGTCGCGCCAGAGCTTGCGCAGGTACTCGATATCCTTGGCAAGCTCAGCCTCGGTCGCGCTCTCGGCCATGGTGCGCACGATGAAACCACCCGGTTCCTCCCCCGGTACCAAGCGACCCAGCTTCTCCCGCAGCGCTTCACGGTCTGACTCACGCTCAATGCGCTGCGAGATACCGATATGCTTGTCCTGCGGCAGGTAGACCAGCATGCGCCCGGCAATCGACACCTGGGTCGACAGACGCGCACCCTTGCTGCCCATCGGGTCCTTGATGACCTGCACGAGGATGCTCTGACCCTCGAAGAGCAGGCGCTCGATCGGTCGCAGTGGCTCATCGCTGGGGCGTGGCTCACGAATGTCGGCCACGTGCAGGAACGCGGTGCGGCCAAGACCGATGTCGATGAAAGCCGACTGCATCCCCGGCAGAATGCGAACGATGCGTCCGACATAGATGTTGCCGACGAAGCCGCGACTGGCACTACGCTCGATATGCAACTCCTGCGCGACGCCCTGGTGCATGACGGCGACGCGTGTCTCCTGCGGCGTGAAGTTGATCAGGATCTCTTCGGACATGTCGGGGCAATCTGGAGAATGGGAGTAAAATTTCGCGTTGCCGCATTCTACCCCGTCCCTCACCCTCTCCGGATGTCTGCCGCCGCAACCTTGCCCTCTTCTCCCGAGTTACTCGCCCCCGCCGGCTCGCTGGCGATGTTGCGCACGGCCCTGGCCTTTGGCGCCGACGCGGTTTACGCGGGGCAGCCGCGCTACAGCCTGCGGGTACGCAATAACGACTTCGGTCACCTCGACCAGCTTGCCAGCGCCATCGGCGAAGCGCACGCCGCCGGCCGAAAGCTTTACGTGGTGAGCAACGTCCTGCCGCACAACCGCAAGGTGCACAGCTATCTCGTCGACATGACGCCGGTCGTCGCCCTCAAGCCCGACGCACTGATCATGGCTGACCCCGGGCTGATCGACCTGGTTCGCGAGACTTGGCCGGAAATGCCGGTTCACCTCTCGGTGCAGGCCAATACGGTCAACTTTGCGGCAGTCCGTTTCTGGCAGAAACTTGGCATCGCTCGGATCATCCTGTCGCGCGAACTGTCGCTAGACGAAGTGGCCGAGATTCGCCAGCAATGCCCCGACATCGAACTCGAGGTCTTTGTCCACGGCGCGCTGTGCGTCGCCTACTCGGGCCGCTGCCTGCTTTCCGGATACTTCAACCATCGTGACCCCAATCAGGGGACGTGCACCAACTCCTGTCGCTGGGATTACAAGCTACAGGCAGCAACGGAGGATGCTGCAGGTGACATTCGCGCCGCCAGTTTGCCCGCCGCCGGACTGACCAATGGCCGGTGGTTGCTCGAAGAAAAGGAGCGTCGGGGCGAGCTGATGCCGATCGACGAAGACGAGCACGGCACCTACATCATGAACTCGAAGGATCTGCGAGCGGTCGAGCATGTCCGCCGTCTGGCCGAGATCGGTGTCGATTCGCTGAAGATCGAGGGGCGCACTAAGTCCCCGTACTACGTGGCGCGCACCGCACAGGTCTATCGCCGCGCCATCGATGATGCCGTCGCCGGGCGACCATTTGACCCCGGCTTGCTCGGCGAACTCGATGGCCTGGCCAATCGTGGCTACACCGACGGCTTCTACCAACGTCACCACGAGCATGAGATGCAGAATTACCTGCGCGGCCATTCCGAATCCGGGCGCAGCCTCTACGTGGGTGACATTCTGGCCTGGGATGCCCCGCGGAAGCTCGCTCTGATCGACGTCAAAAACCGTTTCTCGGTCGGCGATCGGCTCGAAATCATTCATCCTTCAGGCAACCGGCAGTTCGCACTGGCGCGAATGCAGAATGTCGATGGCGGCGACATCGGCGTCGCCCCGGGCAACGGCCATCGGGTATGGATTCCTTTGCCTGCCGAATTACCCGGCGCGATGCTGGCGCGCTTTGTCTGAAGCAGGCGATGGCCACTCCCCGACCGCATCTCTTCGTCGACATCTCGGCACACGGTTTCGGCCATCTCGCACAAGCGGCACCGGTGCTCAACGCGCTGGCTGAACACCTGCCAGAGCTGCGTTTCACCATCCGCAGCGGGCTGCCAACCGGCAAGCTGCAAGCCCGCCTGGCGACCGAATTCACGCACCTGGCGGAGAGCAGCGATTTTGGCTACGTGATGCACGATGCGACCCGGGTCGACCTGGCAGCAACCGCCCTGGCCTACCGCAGCCAGCATGCCGACTGGGAAAGCCGGGTTGCAGCCGAAGCCCGACTGCTGGCTGAGCTACAGCCGGACCTGGTGCTCAGCGATGTCGCCTATCTGCCGCTGGCCGGTGCCGCTCGTGCCGGCATCGCATCGGTCGCGATGTGCTCGCTCAACTGGGCCGAGCTGTTTGCCTATTTCTTCGCCGGCAAGCACTGGGCGACCGTGATTCATCGCCAGATGCTGACAGCGTACGACAGCGCCGCCTGCTTCCTGCGGCTGACGCCGGGCATGGCAATGGCCGACCTGTCGCGTGTCCGCAGCATCGGTCCGGTCGCCGCCGTGGGTAGCGAATGTCGCCAGGCGCTACGCGAGCAACTGTGCTGCGCCAGCGACGAACGACTGGTTCTGATCGCTTTTGGCGGCATCGACATGCAACTGCCGATCGCCGAGTGGCCGCCCGTCGCCGGCGTCCGCTGGCTGGTTCCGCAAGCCTGGCAGCTGGCATGCCCGAACGCCAGCGATTTCGACCCTCTGGACCGGCCGTTCACCGATATACTGCGCTCGGTGGATGCCGTAATTGCCAAACCCGGCTATGGCACATTCACCGAAGCTGCCTGCAACCGAACGCCGGTGCTGTATCTGCGAAGGCAGGACTGGCCGGAACAGGATTGCCTGATCGAATGGCTGCAAACACATGCACAATGCCGGGAAATCGGCGCGGCAGATCTGCTCGCAGGTCATCTCGATGGGGCACTGGCCGCCTTGTGGCAGCAGGCCGCGCCACCAACGCCAGTCCCGTCGGGCGCCGACGAAGCGGCCGCAGCCCTGCTGCCGTGGCTAACGCTGGCGGAGGACTGCGGATGATCATCGCCAAAGCGGACGTGGTCGTGTTTGAGGAAATTGAACGCGTGTACCAGTTCGTGGCGCTCGATTTCGTGGCGAACTACCCGCGCTGGTCGCCCGAAGTGGTTGAGCTCGAAGCCCTGTCGACTGGCCCGGTGCGCCTTGGCTACCAGGCGCGACAGGTCCGCGTTGACCAGGGACACCGCTCCGAATCGATCTTCGAGGTGGCCGATCTGGAACCGCTCAAACGCGTCTGTTTCAAGGGTGTTTCGGCGCCTTATCGCTCGCTCTATGAGTTCGACGACGTCAGTTCATCGACCCGGATCGCCTTCAGCTTCGAGGTCGAGGTCCTCGAAGGGCGCTTGCGTCCATTCGAGAAGCTGATCCGCATTGCCGTCCAGGACGGCGCCAAGCGCACAGTACGCAAACTGAAGTTGCTGATCGAGAAGGAAATGCTGGACCACGGCGAGTGATGCGGCAAACGATGGCATTGCTTGGAGGTTTTGAATTGCAGGGGAGGTGCGCATGTTCACTACAGCAAAAGACGACGGTTTGATTCCCTACGTGCTGACACAGATTCTTGATGCCTGCGTCAATGGCATCACGCTCTCGGACCCGGACTTGCCAGACAACCCGATCGTCTATGCCAACAAGGTCTTCGAGGAAATGTCCGGCTATTCGCAGGACGAGATCGTCGGCCGCAACTGCCGCTTTCTTCAGGGTGAAGATCGGGATCAGGAAGCGCTGGCAACGATCCGGGCGGCGCTGGAAAACAGGAAAGCGTGCGTCGTCACCCTGCGCAACTACCGCAAGAACGGCGAGTTGTTCCTCAACCGGCTATCGATCCGACCGTTGGTGGATCGTGAGGGCACGGTCATCTACTACCTGGGTGTTCAGTACGACATGGACCATCCGCCCGGGGCCAGCAAAGAGGATTCCGATCAGGTGAGCTTCGCCTAGCGTGCAAGCTGGAAAGGACAGGAAATCAAATGGTACCAACAACGGTATCTGAGCCTTCATCAAGCGGAGTCAATCTCGCGTTTGGACACGGGAGCCCCTGAAAAGTCATCGGGGCCCGGCCGGTCTGGCGGATGGCCCAAGGCACGAGACCTCCCGCGACGGACGGTGACAGCTCTTCTTGCTTCAGTCTGGACCTTTGCGCATTGGCACCTACCAGGCAATACACTGGTCGAATTCGTAGGCCGGCGCGGATTGAGCAGCGCGCCAGACCGGCACCACCCGCCCCTCAGGCAGCATCTCGTCGATCTTATAGATTCGTCGGGTACAAATTCGCCGGTGACGGGGGGTTTGGTCGTGCGGCCGTCCCAGCGGCTGAGCGGCTGGTCCGTTTCGTCGGTGGCGAAGTCGATGGCGCGTCAGCGGCGAGCACGGCGTCGCGGCATTCGATGTTCTTGAAGTCGCGCAGTATGGGGCTGGGCGGCAGGCTGACGTCTTCGGCGAACATCGAGAACAGGCAGCGCGAGAGGTAGGCGGCGACGCGCTTGGGTGCGCAGTTACCTTCGAGCGATTGGGCGACACCGGCCAGACGGACGGCAATCTCACGTGTGGCGCCGATTTTCGTGGCTGGCGGAAGCCTTGGGGCGATGATCCGGAAGGATGGGTGTGATTTTTGTGCGGCGTGGGGGCGGTGGCGAGTTGCCGGGAATTGACCGCCGTGAGAAGGAACGCGCGCCGCGCTGTTGCTCCCGGCGCGCTCCAGCAGGGAAACTACAGTGGCCGGATGACGGTCAGCGCGCCGCGAATCTGACCCTTGGCATAGCCGGTGGCCTGATCGTGCGGGTAGCTTTCGAGCAGCTTCGCCTTCAGGCTGGCATCCAGACTCTCGGCCGGGCCATGGCACTTGAGGCAGACATCGGCAACCGGCAGCGCCTTCATGTAACGGAAAACCGGCTTGCCGTTTTCGCTGACGATTTCGCTCCGTTCCAGGACTTCCGGCTTTTCGCCGGCTGCCGCGCGAATGTTGAAGTCGGCGAGCGTCCGAACTTCCCAGATGTCGGGCGTGCCGCGCTCAGGGTTGCGGGCTTTCAGGCTGACGCGGCGGATCGACCAGCCGGTGCTGTCACGGACCTCCTTGATCAGCCTGGGCGCCTGATCCTTGCAGACAGGAATCGCGCCGGCGACGCCCTTTTCGGCTACCGCTTCCTGCATCGCGTTCACCACCTTGGGAACGACCGGCAGTACCGTCTTTTTGGTTTCAGCCGTCAGGGCACCCACATCCTGCGCACAAACGTGCAGGGTGGAGGTCAGGAGCAAGAGGGTGAGGGGCAGTTTCATGGTCGGTCCAATAGTCATGAGGTGTTGATGATGTCCGTCAGTGCGCAAAATACATCTTCGCCTTTTCCAGCTTGTAGGTCCACGGCAACTGGGCGTTCTTCCAGCCATTGACCACACGCTGCCCGTCAGTCGGGCCGCCCCGGACAGTATCGCCCTCGACGCCCTCAGCCACCGAATACACTTTCGTGTAGCCCGCGACCTGCAGGCGATCAGCCGCCTTTGAGCTGCGGTCGCCGGAACGGCAGATCAGGATGATCGGCGAGTTCCTGGTCAGC
Organism: Candidatus Accumulibacter necessarius; assembly: GCA_017302435.1. Taxonomy (GTDB): domain Bacteria; phylum Pseudomonadota; class Gammaproteobacteria; order Burkholderiales; family Rhodocyclaceae; genus Accumulibacter; species Accumulibacter necessarius. Next base: position 72,677 of record JAFLDL010000011.1, on the reverse strand, counting down.
CCCTTCTCCTGGAGACGGCGCTCCAGCTCCGGAATGAAGTCCTGGTTTGGTTCGAGCTTGTACATGTGGCGCTTGTCGTCCCAGTCGGTCATGATTTCCTGATGCTCGACATAGGGGACCAGGGCATCGACGTCGGTCGGCATCCCGACGTAGACAGCCTCGGCCCGGGTGCGAATGTCGAAGAAGGCGACGCCCTTCGGATCCTTCTTCTTTATCTCATAAGCCTGCTGTGGCGTCAGGTAGAGCCCCATTCTGGTGCGCTTGATTTCAGGCAGCTTGTCCCAATCGGTGCTGCCCGATGCCCAGTCGGCCGCGAATGCTGGCAACGAAAAGCTCAGCGAGCAGGCAAGCACGACAGCCGCCAGCAATCGCTTGCGTATGACCGGCTTCATGCGGACATCCCCGGATTCCTGCCAACCCCCTTCAGCGTCGGCAGGTTGAGTCTGACCGGCCTGACCGTCTTGAGGTCGCGCAGATAGCTCGCCACCACCTCCCACACCGGCTCGCCGGCATTCTTCGCTTCTTCGGACACCGGCGCCCAGCCGGCGACCTTGTAGGTCTTCTTCGGATCGATGGGCCTTCCTTTCAGCATCATGTCCTGGATGCGGTTGCCCATCCTAGCGGTGGGGTCGCAGGTGTATTGCAGACCGCCGACGCGCACCATGTCGCCGCCCTGCTGGTAGTAGGGGTCAGCGTTGAACAGGTTGTCGCAGACGTCCTCAAGTACCGTCTTGATCATTTCGCCGCTCATGTTGGTGACGGTCGTCCATGGGTAGGTGATCGCGGTCTGGTCGAGCAGGTGCTCCATCAGGATCGGCTGCCCAGGCAACAGCGAGGTGCCCCAGCGGAAACCCGGCGAGAAGGCGATTTCGGCATCTTTGACCTTGATCAAGGCGTCGAGAATGAGCTGATCAAAGGTGCCATTGAAATTCCCGCGGCGAAAGAGCAGGCCTTCGGTGACCGCGAGTTTTTCGTTGAGCTTGCTCAGATGGGGCGCGCGCGCCTTGTCGACCAGCGCCTGCATTTCCTTGTTGGCGGGCAGGAGCCGGGCGAAGACCGGCAGCAGCTTGTAGCGAAAATCGGCAACCTTGCCGTTGCGGACGTCGAAATCTAGCACGCCGAGGAACTTGCCGTTGGAACCGGCATTGGTGACCAGCGTCTGGCCGCCGGCGTTCTTCACCACCACCGGCGCCGGCACGCCATCGTGCGTGTGACCGCCCATGATGGCGTCGATGCCGCGGACGCGACTGGCCATCTTGAGATCGACATCCATGCCGTTGTGGGAGAGGACGACGACCACCTGCGCGCCGGCTGCGCGGGCTTCCTCGACCGTCTTCTGCATGTTCTCTTCCTGGATGCCGTAGCTCCAGTTCGGTACCTGCCAGCGCGGGTTGGCAATCGGCGTGTACGGAAAGGCCTGGCCTATGATCGCCACTGGCACGCCATTGATGTTCCTGATCACGTAGGCCTTGAACACCGGGTCACCGAAATCGGTGGTCTTGATGTTCTGGGCGACGATGTCGATCTTGCCGGCGAAGTCCTTTTCCTCGATTTCCTTGACGCGCGCTTCGCCATAGGTCGCTTCCCAATGCAGGGTCATGATGTCAACGCCAAGCGCCTTGCAGGCGTCGACCATGTCCTGCGCGTTGGTCCACAGCGCGGTGCCCGAGCCCTGCCAGGTATCGCCGCCGTCGAGCAGCAGTGCGCCGGGGCGGCTCGACTTGATGCGCTTGACCAGGGTCGCCAGGTGTGCGAAGCCGCCGACCTTGCCGTAGGTCTGTGCCGCCTGGTCAAAATTCAGGTAAGTGAAGGCGTGCGCGTCGAGGGTATTCGGCTTCAAGTCAAAATGCCGGAGCAGCGCCTCGCCGACCAGATGCGGTACCTTGCCGAACTGGTCGCCGAAACCGAGGTTGACGTTCGGCTCGCGGAAGTAGATCGGCAGCAACTGCGCATGGCAGTCGGTGATGTGGAGCAGGCTGACGTTGCCGTAGCGGGGCAGCTCATACATTTTGGCGGCAGCCTGTTCGGCCAGTGCCAGTTCGCTGTGCAGTGCCATGCCGCCAGCCGATGCCACCGCCAGCACCTGGAGAAACTCACGACGATTCATGCTCATTGTTTGTCCTTGATAACGGCCTCGACCGGCTCCGGCCGGGATATTCAGCCACTTCAGTCCTTGTTGACCGGCGATTCCGGGTCGAGCAGGAAGGCCACGATGTGGGTGATCTGCTCCGGCGTCAACCAGCTGTGCAGCCCGAAGCGCGGCATATTGGTGCACGCGGTGAAGGCGTTCGAGTTGTAGATCTTGTCGTAGGTGTACTTCACGATCTCCTCCGAATTGCCACGCGTCTTGCCATAGTGCTGCAGGCTCGGACCGATCGTGCCGTAGGCCACTTCCTTCTGCGCCAGCTGGTGGCAGGCGTAACAGTTGCCACCACGCAGGCGACCCGGCGGATCGGGCTGGATGAAGCCAATGTGACCACCGGTCCCCACCGCCGCCAGCTTCTCGCCTTCCTTCCAGTCACCGATCAGCTTGCCTTCCACCGGGTAGCGGATCGTCGCCTGGTTGGCTTTTTCAAGCTGTGCGCCGATCTTGCGCGGCGGGTTGTCGCGGTACTGCCCGCAGAGACGCATGGTTTCGTCCTGGTCGAGCCGGCTCATCCAGTACTTCGGGTTGTCGACGCGAAAGGAACTGCGAAAGACCTGTTCGGCGTCCTTCGCATACCTGCCGCCCGGTGGCTCGACCGGCTTGGTCTGGGCCAAGCTGGGTACCGCAATGACGGCAGCCAAAGTGCCGAAAAGGGCATATCTCGGTTTCATGGTAATCCCCTCTCAGCGCTTTATGCCCGGCGTTTCCATGACGGTGCCGGTGGCGGTCTTTTGCAGGAATGTTTCCAGGGCGATGATCGAATCGGCCAGATAGTCGGGTTCAGGCCAGCGCGCCTGGCGCATGCAGTCGATCAGCCGGCGCTGCATGGTCCACACCGCCCCTTGCGAAACACGATAGGAGGGCCAGGTTTTCATCGCCGTACCCGCACCCTCCCTGGTCGTCAGATTGCCCAGCTCCTGCAGGCGGATGCGCTTGCCGTCCTGGCCATGACAGATGGCACAGGAAAAATCCTGCGGGCCGGAACGGCGATAGAAGATATACTCGCCGATCTTCGCCATTCTCTGCTCTTCCGGGTGCGCCGCCGGCACATTGATTGGCTTGCCATTCGATTTCGCCCCGATAAAGGTCACCAGCGCCTCGATGTCGGATTCCTTGCCCGGCTTCGAGAACCATTGCCGGGTCACCTCGTCCTGCTTGAAGCCCTGCAGGGTAACCATGCAATACACCAGGCGGGATTCGACATCCATTACCTTCCTGGTATCGGCGAAATACCTCGGCAACTGGGCGTAAGCGCCTTCCAGCTTGCCTGGGCCCAAGCCAAGGTCACATTGTTCGAGCGAGGCATTCCGCGGGCCACGCTTCTCGGCCCACAGGGCTTCTCCCTTGACTTCGAGAAGGTCGGCGGGATTGCCATCGGCCAGTGCCTCGCGATATTTGGCCAGTTCGTCGGCCACCTTGCTGTCCTGCGCCGCGACGCTGCCGATGCAGGCGCCAGCGACGATTGAACCGAACAGCATGCGCATCAAAGCTTGAATCATCTCGACTCCTTCCGGGAAGGTGAGGGGGAAGGCGGCAGTGGCGGCCGGTGTCGCCAAGCCGCCCCGCTTCATGCTTTCTTTGATGCCTCAGGCAATCGCTGCTTCGTCGGTACGGCTCTCGCCCTTGTTGTCCTTCCACGAGACGCTGATCTTGTCACCCTTGGCACCGCCCTTGAAGCGGAACGCCAGATAGGGGTTCTTCGACACTGCAGTGCCCAGTTCGCCAGCCAGAACCAGCCTGTCGTTATGCTTGGCGGTCAACTCGGTAATGAACCAGGCCGGCACAATGGCGCCGCTGGCGTCCTTGCGCTGACCCGTTTCCATCTCGTGGCTGACCAGAACCTTTACTTCGGTAACGCCATCCTTGTTGGTGGCGCGGATTTTCATCGGATTTGTTGCCATGACTATCTCCTTGAATTCGCAGCAGGTCGTAAACGATTAGCCGCCACAGCCGCCGAGGGTGACCTTGATTTCCTTGGTAGCCATGAAGAACTTGCCATCCGACTTGACCAGCGCATAGACGTTGGAGGTCTGGCCCATCTTTACGCGCGTCTGCACATTGGCTTCGGTGCCTTCCGGCAGCGTGAAGCTGGCGGCCAGCGCGTTCGGGTTCTTCTCGATCAGGATGGCGACCATGGTCACGTTGGGCAGCGTCGAACTGACGCCTACCGGCACCACGGCTCCGTTCTCGGCGATATCGGGGCCGGTCACCTGGACATCCTTGCTGTCTGCCGGCGTACCAGCGCCGAGGGCTTTCAGGGTGTCAGCCATGCTCTTGGCGTCAAAAGCGGCCTTGTTCCACTCAGCCAGAGCGATCCCCGGGGCGATAATGCCGGCAGCAGCAAGCAGGCTCATCAGTGCAGCACCCGAGCAGGTCTTCAGTACATTGCGACGTTGCTTGTTCATCACTTCTCCTCTCAAAAGTCCGTTACCTGGCGCCAGACAGGATCCACGCCACCAGGGTGTTGATGTCTGCATCCTTCATTTCACCGTTCGGCGGCATCGGCACCGAACCCCAGACACCCTGCCCGCCGTTCTTCACTTTGAGCGCCAGACGGGCAGCGGCGTCGGGCTGATCCTTGTAGCGCGCCTGCACCTCGTTGTAACCAGGACCGACAATCTTGTTGTTGACCCCGTGGCAGGCCATACAGCCGCTTCTGGTTGCCAGGTCAAGCGGCCCCGAGCCAGCGTTTGCCGTTGCCACCACTGGCGCGGCCGCTGCACCGCCGGTCTTGATTCCGCGCACCGGGCCGAAGCTGCGGTTCTGGTCAAAGAGGTTACCGTGTGCATCACGTGCGTAATCCGGCAGACCGGAACCAATCCTGACCTCGGTCTTGCAGTTCTTCATGCACGCCGTGTTCTTCACGTCCGGTTTGCCCCCGTTGCCAATGCCGCCCTTGGCCGCCGACGCGCCCGGCCACATACCGTGGTCGGTGGTCATGCCATGCCGGTTGGGCATCAATTTCTGGACCTCGGCAATGTTCTTGTCGGACAGCGTGAAGTCTGCCGGCACGATCTCGGCGAGGTTGAGCATGTAGGCGAGCACGGCGTAGGTGTCGTCGGGCTTCATCGACTTCGGCGCGGTCCACGGCATGGCGCGCTGGATATAGTCGAAGATGGTCGAAATGGTCGCCACTTTGGTAAAGGTGGTCCGCTGCGGCAGATCGCCCGACGACAGACCCTTGACGTGGCCGGTCTTGATGTCGTCCTTGGTGGTGCCGCCGATCAGCGGCGTGAAGACCTCATTCGACTCGCCGAAAGTGCCATGGCACGAGGCGCATTTTTCCTCGAAAACTTCCTGGCCGCGATCAACCGTACCAGATCCTTTCGGCAAACCCTTGAAGTCGGGACGGACATCAATGTCCCAGGCTTTCACTTCAGCCGGCGTCGCCTGGCGGCCGATGCCTTTGTAGTGGTCGAAGGCGAAGCCGGCACTGGTCGCACCGGCCAGCGCCAGAACGAGAATCGATCTAGAGAACCTGGACATTGCTGACCTCTCCGCTTTCGTCGACTTTCCAGGACTGGATGGCGTTGTTGTGATAGATGGACTTGGTACCGCGCACAAGGCGCAACTGGCCGTATGTCGGCTGCACATAGGCGGTCTCGTCGATGGCGCGCGACTGCAGGATCGCAGGCTTGCCGTCCCAGACCCAGCCGATGTTGAAGCGGGTCAGCGACTTGTTCTGCACCGGTCCTTCGATGCGCGTCGCCTGCCAATTGATGCCGCCATCGAAGGAGACGTCGACCTGCTTGATCCGGCCCCGTCCCGACCACGCCAGTCCGGAGACGTTGTAGAAGCCCTTGTCGAGCAGGGCCTGACCACCGGACGGCGTGGTGATCACCGATTTGCACTCCTGCACCGAGGTGTACTGGCGATGCTGACCGTTCGGCAGCAGGTCGATGTAATGCACGGCCTCGTCCTTGGTGGCGTAGGGCTTGTCGCCGACTTCGATCCGGCGCAACCACTTCACCCAGGAGACGCCCTGCACACCCGGCACGACCAAGCGCAGGGGATAGCCGTTTTCCGGACGCAGCATTTCGCCGTTCTGGCCATAGGCGACCAGCACCTCACCCGACTCGACCATTTCCATCGGCATGGTGCGCGTCATCGAGGAGCCGTCGGCTCCCTCGGCCAGCACGAAACGGGCCTTGCGGTAATCGACGCCGCAATCGTCCAGCAGCAGCTTCAACGGCACGCCGGTAAATTCGGAACAGGAAAGCATGCCATGCGTGTACTGCACGGTGGGCACGGCCACATTGCCCCATTCCAGGCCGGTGTTGGCACCGCATTCGATGAAGTGGATGCGCGAGACCGACGGCAGACGCATCAGTTCATCCATGGTGTAGACCTTGGCCTGCTTGACAAAGGCCGGCTCGGAACCATTGATCATCAAGCGGTGCCTGGCCGGATCAATGTCGTACCAACCCTGGTGATGGCGCTCGAAATGCAGGCCAGACGGGGTAATGATGCCGAACATGCCTTGCAGGGGGGCAAAGGAAACCGACGCCGCGCCAACCCGGGTAAGACCGGGCGACTCACGTCGAACCAACTGGCTTTCGTGTTTTGACGGTAGCCCGTAGGGACGCACCGCCACCGGCTGGCCAAGCGTTGTCGTCCACTCGGGGTTCTGCAGGATGTTCGCGTCCCCTTCGCTGGCACGCGCGAGCATCGGCGCCGTCATCGCCGCACCGGCGGCGGTCAGGAAGCTCTTCCTGAGAAAATCTCGCCGCCCTTCACCGACAGCCTTGACCTCCGCTTCCGAAAGGAAGTTCTCCGGGGCTCGCCGCAGGCGCCCCGGTTGTTTCACGATATCCACCATCGAGACGATTCCCCCTGATTTATGCAACTTGGACAACGCTATTGGCGCGAGGCGCTGAAGTACAGGAGCCTGTCGCGCAAGAGAGTCGTCCCGCCAAACAAGGCGAAGCAGTGCTTCAGTCCTTCGATCAGCGCCATCTCACCCGACCATCGCCCCTTTGATTTCGATCAAAATTAGTGTATAACCAGCTGCTTATATAGTCAAGTTCTATTGGCCCTTCAGCCAGCCTGCATTTCCGGCCAAAAAGCGGGGAGTATTTCGCATTGCTGATATGGCTCAGGCATAATGAGTGGCTATATTGCGCGCCAAAATCACTCTGAGGAGATGTCTCGATGAAACTGCTTCCCACTGTTGCAGGACTGGGCCTGCTTGCCGCAACCGGCTTCGCGCAGGCAGCCGATCCGAACCTGCCTCGCAACCTGGCGGCCACCTGCGCCAACTGCCACGGCACCAACGGCAAGGCCGTTCCGGGCGCCGGAATCGATGCTCTGAACGGCGTCGAAAAAGCGAAAGCGCTGCAGAAGCTGGCCGACTTCAAGAGTGGTGCCAAACCCGCTTCGATCATGCACCAGATCGTCAAGGGCTACACCGACGAGCAGCTCGATCTGATTGCCTCCTACTTCGCCGCACAAAAATAAGGGGATGACACCATGATGCTGATGAAAAGACGCGATTTCCTCAAGGCCGGCGCGGCAGCGGGGGCGCTGGCCTCGCTCTACGGCTGTGCCGGCACGGGCAAGGCAAGCGGCCATGTAGTCGTGGTCGGCGGCGGCTACGGTGGAGCGACGGTGGCCAAGTACTTGCGCATGTGGAGCGAAGGTGGTGTCCAGGTGACGCTGGTCGAGCGCAACCCGACCTTCATCTCCTGCCCGATGTCCAATCTGGTCGTTGGTGGCACCAGGACCATGGAAGAGATCACGGTGAGTTACGACGGGCTGAAGAACACCTGGGGGGTGCGCATCATCCAGGACGACGTGCTGGCAGTGGACGCTGCAAAGCGCAGCCTGCGGCTGGCCAAGGGCGGCGAGCTGAGCTATGACCGCCTGGTCCTCTCGCCCGGCATCGAGTTCATGTGGAACGAGATCCCCGGCCTTGACAATGCTGCCGCGCAATCGACGATTCTGCACGCCTGGAAGGCCGGCCCGCAGACCGTTGCCCTGCGCAAACAACTGGAAGACATGAAGAACGGCGGCGTCTACGCGCTCACCATCCCGAAGGCGCCCTATCGCTGCCCGCCCGGACCCTACGAGCGCGCCTGCCTGGTAGCCAACTACTTCAAGCAGAGCAAGCCGAAATCGAAGGTGATCATCCTCGACGCCAACGAGGATGTGGTGTCCAAGAAAGGGCTGTTTACCAAGGCCTGGACCGACCTCTACAAGGACATTGTCGAGTATCGCCCGAACAGCGAAGTGAAGGACGTAGACGTCGCTTCGAAGACGGCCATCCTGGAATTCGACAAGTTCAAGGCCGACGTGCTCAACGTGGTTCCACCGCACCGCGCCGGCGACGTCGCTACAAAATCGGGCATCAAGCTGATCAACGACCGCTGGGTGGATATCGACTGGCTGTCAATGGAATCGACCAACACGCCCGGTGTGCATGTCCTGGGCGACGCCGTCTTCCCGGCACCGACCATGCCGAAGTCGGGTCACATGGCCAACCAGCACGGCAAACTTGCCGCCGCGGCAATCCTCAACTTGCTCTCCGGCGACCAGCCGAACCCGACGCCGGTGCTGATGAACACCTGCTACAGCTTCGTCGATGCGAAAAACGCCATCCACGTCACTTCAGTGCACCAGTACGACCCGGCGACCAAGGTTGTGCAGCCAGTCAAGGGTGCCGGCGGCGTATCGGCGGCGCGCAACGAGATCGAAGGCAAGGTGGCCCTTGGCTGGGCCAAGAATATCTGGGCCGACATGCTGGCCTGAGCTTCTCCAGGCACTGGCAGGAAAGACATAAGGCCGCAGCCGCGGCCTTATGTCTTATGGGCACAGGCGCTCAATCGAGCGTCGCAATGTACTCGGCGACAGCATGCGTTTCGAGTTCGCTGAGCTTGGAAGCGACGGTATGCATCACCGCATTGTCGTTGGTCCGCTCGCGCTTGTTGAATTGCTTGAGCTGATCCTCGATGTAGCGCGGATGCTGACCGGCCAGACGCGGCAGCAGCGAGGTTCCCAGGCCCTTGGCGCCATGGCAGCTCGCGCAACTCGGCAAACCGGAGAACGAATTACCCTTGCTGAAAATGTAGCGCCCGACAGCCAGGATTTCGGTGTCCGTCGGCGTATTGGGCGTCGCCTTCTTGTTCGCGAAGAAGACACCGAGAGCCTTCATTTCGGCCGGCGTCAGCTCTTCAGACTGCGGCTTCATGGTGTCGCTCTTGCGCTTACCACTCTTGAAATCGGCCAGCTGCCGGGCCAGGTATTCAGCGTGCTGGCCGGCCAACCGCGGAAACACCGGGCTGGCCGATTCACCCTCCATCCCGTGACAGAGAAAACAGCGCCCTGAAACGATTTCTTCGGCGCGCGCCTGATCAGCCTTGGCATCGGCCAGTACCGGCAGGCTCAGCAGTGCCGCCAGGGCACCAGCTCCCATCAGAACAGAATGCTTGTAAGCCACTTGAATTCTCCCCTCGGACAAGACATCATCTCTAAATCATTAAATACTAATGCACTTGACCGGTGCTTTCAATCATGCGCCAGGGAACAGGCAAGAAAAGCAGTCAAAGTGACCCCCCGGCTGAGCTTGGCGCGACGCTTCCCACTCAACTGTTTCAGGAGATGCTGATGAACCGGCGATATTTTGTGCGTACTGCGGCAGCTTTCGCCGCCCTGGCCGCCACCGAAATGGCACCGTGGCAGGCCATGAGCGCGTTCGCCCGAGAGGTCGAGGACTTCGTGCGTGGTCCGGCGGTCAAGGACCACCCCTTGCGGCAGGTCTCGGCCCATGTCTGGATGATCTACTCTCCCGACGGTTTTCCCACCCCGGAGAACCAGGGAATGATGTGCAACATCACCTTCGTCAATAGCGCCAAGGGTCTGATCGTGGTTGACTCGGGGGCATCGGTGCAGATTGGCGAAATGGCCATCCGCCAGTTGCAGAAGACCCTCAGGAAGCCGGTCATCGCGCTCATCAATACCCATTACCACGGCGATCACTGGCTCGGCAACGACGCCTTTGCCGCCGCTTACAAGGGCTTGCCGATCTACGCACACCCGGGCACGATCAAGGAAATCCAGGGGGTGCAGGGCAACCTGTGGCGCACGCTGATGGAGCAATGGACCAACCAGGCGACCATGGGTACGCGCATCGTGCCACCCAGCCTGGCGCTGGAGCATGGCAACGAGCTCAGCTTCGGCGACCTCACGCTGCGCATCCACCATTACGGCAAGGCGCACACCCCTTACGACCTCTGTGTCGAAGTCGTCGAAGACAAACTGACCTGCGTCGGTGATGTCGCCATGGACCGGCGCATCGCCAATATGGATGACGGCTCTTATGTGGGCACCTTCAGCACCTACGACGAACTGCAGAAGAACGCCAGGAGCACGATCTGGCTGCCCGGCCACGGCGAACCCGGCGCCAACGTTCTGCAATGGAACCGCGAATTGTTCGAAGGCATCTATCGATCTTGTGAACACGCCGTGAAGGAGGGCTTGCCGCTCGAAGAGGCAAAGGCACTGGTACTGAAAGACCCCCGGGTTGTCAGTCGAACCCGGGACACGAAGGGCTTCGAGGCGAACATCGGCAAGTACGTCAGCCTGGCCTACCTGGAAGCCGAGGCGGCGGGTTTCTGATGGATTGCCGCCAGAACCGATTCACCACCCCTGTCATTCAATGCTCGGGAGAAGCCATGCGCCTGCCATACCTGGCCCTGATCTGCCTGCTGCCCCTAGCTGTATACGCGGAAGAACCGTGGGGCAAGGTCGATCTGCAAACCGCCAAGCCGCTGCACGAAAAATCCTGCATCAGCTGCCACGTGCGCATGTACGGCGGCGACGGCAGCACGATGTACACCCGCGACGGGCGCATGCTCTCAGACCGGCTCGAACTGCTGCAGCGTGTCGCCACCTGCAATGCCAGGGTCAGCGCCGGCTGGTTCCCGGATGAGGAGGCAGCAGTGGCCGCCTGGCTGAACCAGCAGTACTACCATTTCGCGCGATAGGATGTACCACTTCCTGAAGACCGTCGGCCGACTTTGCCGGTACTGCCTGCTGGCGCTGCCCCTCGCGGTATCCGCGTCGGGTGGCAAGCTGCAGACGGCAACCGATCTGCGCGCCGAAGCGGCATTGGCCAGCCACTCCGGTGGCCCACTGATCCTGCTCTTCAGCCGGCAGGACTGCCCCTATTGCCAAGCAATCAAGCGCGATTATCTGCAGCCGCTGGCCAGCAACTTGCGCTATCGGAACAAGGTGGTACTGCGCCAGATCAACCATGACAGCGATGCCCCGATCACTGATTTCCGGGGCGAGCGCAGCACCCATGCCCGTTTCGCTGCTGCCGAAAGGATCAAGCTGGTGCCCGTCGTCGCCTTCTACGGCCCCGATGGCAAACGACTGACCGATCCGATCATCGGCACGCGTTTGCCGGATTTTTACCAGAGCTACCTCGAACAGGCGATCGAAAAATCCGTGCTGGCCCTCAAGACCCGCTGAGATGCCGATCTGGGGGCTAGCATTCAACATGCAATCTTCGCCATACTTCCAGAACACGCCACTCGAGGACAAGGAATCGGCAGCACGTAGCCGCATCATGGCGCTGACGGAGTACGTTTATCGGCTGCAAGCGAAGTAGCTTGATCGCTGTGGCGAGGTTGTGACAAGGAGGGCTTGGCGCGCTGCGCTCGGGCCTGTCTTCTCATCCCCACTCGATGGCGACCGAATTGGCGCCCTGAGGCGCTTGCGGATTCGCTGCATCTCTGAGACCGGCTGGTTCGACACCGCCACCGTATTCGATGACATCCGGGCGGCCGGTGGCGCTCAGAGCGATCAGTGCGCCATCCCCTGGCCGCCGTTCGGCAGATTGCACACGGAGAACGCGGCCGGCTTTTCAGCACTTCTGGAAGCCGAGACAACGGATGGAAGGCCGCGTCGACTGCTCTTCGACACCCGCTGGAGCCCCGAGTGGATGGATGGCCCGCACCGCGGTCGAGAAGATGCTCGCCAGCGGTTTGCCCGTCCTGCAGGGGACAGGGCAGCATGGTTCTCAGACAGACTTGTTCCTGGGCAACGGCGACATACTTGAACTGGAGTAAGCATGCCGACCGAAGCGATAGAATTCCGCGTGAACGACGATACGCTGCGTGGAGATCTGTTCCGGCCGGAAGTTGTGATCGAACCACCACTGCTAGTCATGGCACACCGGTTCGGCGCAGAGCAGCTGCCAGAAATTGCTGCGATGGTTGCGCAGGTGCCGCTGGCGCTGGCTTCGCCAGCTTGCTGCTTTACCCGCCGTTACTCCCCGGTGCGGTCTGGCTGCCGTCGTGCGACCTTGGCCTAAGCCCCGTCCGCGCGCCTGCTATCGGTCACAGCGGCGTAGGCTGTCTGGCAGGGCCAGGGGCACAGTCACGATGCGGAAACTCTCGACTACGGGGACGTGTGCGGGAGAACTTCACGCACGGTTGGGAGGGAGGGTAGGTGAGCGCTCATCTCTAACCCTATCGGTTTTCTCCGGCGGCACAATTTTTGATTGCCCCGGAGAGGAGATTTCTATTCGTGTGCGATGCGCTTATCCGTGAACAAATAGTCTCTCAGCTCCTTGGAGAAGGTCGCATCCTTTCTCCGTATCCACTCCAGAACCATCGCCGCATGTTCCTTTTCCTCATCGCGGTTATGCATGAGGACGGCCTTCAACTCTGGATCCTTGCAGGCATCCGCCCGCTGGTTGTACCAATCGACGGCCTCCAGCTCCTCCATCAGGGAGACAATGGCACGATGCATATCCCTTGTTTCATCTGATAGCTCTGACACGGGCTCGTGGTAACCAACACTTGACATGGCTCTTGCGCCTTGACCGGGCTAACTTTGGCGAAATGTCTGACGTGCCCGCTGATGCCAAGATAATCATAATGTCCCCGCGGTCGGCACAAACCAGTCATTCAGTGAGGTCGCTGCCCGGAAACGTCGGCTCCACATCGCTGGCTCTCCGTGTTTTAGACCGAAGCCTGGCGCGTGCGGACCCTTTTCACGAGCTTCCCTGTCCGAAACGACTTGTCAGGATACCACTTATTGTTCCTGCTCAGCCTCGAAGAGCATGCTTGCCAGCGACGTCAGGCCCCCTGCTGCGCTGGCTCCGGGATTTGTTCCAGGGTGGGTCGTGCTTGTGCACCGAGGTCTTGCAGATCAGGTGGTAGTTGGCGTCTATGTCGTTTCGCTTGGGATGGCGCGTCGATGCGATGATCAAACCGCTTGCCGATCAGCCGGATGGCGCGCGAGCAGGCCTCGAGCGTATTCGCTTGCAGCCCCTTGAGCTTCAGGTGTTGCAGATGCGGTACGTAGTTGGGAACAATCGTTGCTTCCGGTGATGTGCTCATCGTAAGATGACCTCCAGTTTTGTCAGGGGTGAGACCTTCTTTCGAGGGGGGGTGATACGGGAATTCGAGCACGCCGCCCTTGCTTCCTCCGCGTCGCGGCTTCGTCCAACGCCGTGCTTCTCGCCTCCGTCGAAGCAGCCAACCCCAGCTCCAGCAGCCCTCGCCGGCGCCCAACAAGTCATTGTCTTGTCCCGAAAAACTCTCCAACATCCAAGCCGATGCCCTCCACACGCCAACTCGTCCTGCTTGCCGCTGCCATCGCCGGCTGTGCCACCGATGGCAGCTACGAATCGCGGCCGTCGCCCTCGCTGCCACCGGCATCGCCACCGACACTGCCGCAGGCGTCGGGAGCCAAACCGCCGCAGCCTCTGCTACCCGCGGCAAGCGTCATCCCGCCGCCTGCGCCGCCCAGACCCTCGCCCGTGCCGCTGCCTCACCCAAGCGAGCGCGACGGGCGGGCGATGGTCAGTCGCTTGCTGCCGACGAGCATTGCCGACCGCAGCGGCTGGGCGGCGGATATCTCTGCCGCCATCGCCGCCCTCCAGCTTCCGGCGTCACCGGAAAACCTCTGTGCGGTGATCGCGGTCATCGCGCAGGAATCGAGCTTCCAGGCAGACCCCGTGGTACCTGGACTGTCGCGCATCGTCTGGCAGGAAATCGACCAGCGGCGAGGCAGGTACGGCATTCCGAAGGCTGTTCTCGACCTAGCCTTGCGGAAGGCCTCGCCGGACGGGCGCAGCTACCAGGTACGCATCGACGCGCTGCGTACGGAAAAGCAGATGAACGCGCTCTACGATGAGATGATCTCGGAATTTCCCGGCGGCAAGACCCTCTTTGGCGGGTACAACCCGATTCGCACCGGTGGGCCAATGCAGGTCAGCATCGACTTCGCCGAGGAACAGGTGCGCAACAAGCCTTATCCCTACCCGCGCCGCGACAGCGTGCGCCACGAGGTGTTCACGCGGCGCGGTGGCCTTTACTTCGGCATCGCCTCCCTGCTCGACTACCCGGCCAGCTATAGCCAGATGATTTACCGCTTCGCCGATTTCAACGCCGGCCGCTACAGCAGTCGCAACGCTGCCTTCCAGGACGCCGTCAGCCGCCTTGCCGGCCAGAAGCTATCGCTTGATGGCGACCTGCTACGCTACCGCAACGGTCTGCCAGTGGCCGAAGCCAGCGACACCCAGCAGGCGATTCTGGTGCTGCAACCGCGCTTGAACCTGTCCACGACGGAGATCCTGCGCGACCTCAAACAGGAGAAGTCATTCGCCTTTGAAACGACGCCCCTTTACCAGCGCCTCCATGCCCTCGCCGATGCGGCCGGCGGAGAGCGCCGGCCGCGCGAACTGCTGCCCAGGATCCACCTCAAGAGCCCCAAGATCTCGCGCCAACTGACCACTGAATGGTTTGCCCGGCGGGTAAACGGCCGCTACCTCGACTGCCTGTCAGAGAAGGGGCCCGGGGCCTGGGGCTTGAACGAGGCACCAGCGGGCGGGATGCCGTAAGGCATCCCTGGGTCGCCCCAGAACCTAGACGACGATGCAGTTCTCCTTCAGGAAGTCGACCGCATCGCCGAGCGTGGTGTCGGCGGCGGCGAGCAGAATCCCCTGCGCCTCCGGGAAGAACTCCGTCCATAGCGCTTCCAGGTCGTCCTGCATCTCGTAGGGCGCGTAGGCGCGGATGAAGCCGAGCACCGGCAGGCGCTTGAAGCCATCGAGACGCGCCTTGCGGATCAAGGCGCGTGCCGCCGCTTTGCTGAGCGCCGGCCTGGGCGGCAGGTCGGCAGCGAGGCAGACGAAGATCGTCAGTAGCGAGCTGTCGTCGGTCTTGCCACCGGTTAACCTTCGCCAATCCTCGGAAACCGCGGCATCGAAAAGACTCGCGTCTTCCGGACCGAAGTCGCGAAGAAAATACAAGGGCTCGAGTTCCTGAATCAGCCGGTTCATCGGCACGGAAGCGTCGAGAATCCTCGGTAGATCCTCTGTTTCGACCTTCTTCAGCTCCCGTCTGGTGACCGCCAGCCAAGCCGCCGGCAAGGCCCTGAAGGTCTCCTTGAGCTGCTTTCTGCCCTTTGCCGGCAGGCCCTTCTGCCTGATCGCATCAAGTATGCCGATCAGTCCTGCGCTATTGGGGATTGAAACGGGGGTAATCCCGCTCAGATAGACAAGCATGGCCGTGCGGATGATCGACTCGACGGACACGGTCGAGATGCCGGACGCCGGCATGTCGAGCTTCTCGGCAAACCAGAGAGCGGTCGAAATCGCCACTTGATGGCCCTCACGCAGGGCAAGTGCCTGGCGGTAATCGGCCAGGCTCCTTAATGACCAGTCGGCCAGGAACTCCTTCTGGGACTGCCTGACGAGGATGCCATAGGAGCCGTCCTCGGGCATCGACCAAAGACTCTTGAGCATTTCCGATCCGCCGCGCGAATGCGAAAGAAAAGTGTTGTCACGCAGCGACCGCGCCGCTTTGTCGAGATCACCGCCACTGCTGTCTTCGAGAAACAGGCTGACAAGATTGACGAGCCGCAGGCGTGCTTCCTCGATATTCGGTCGCAGATACTGAGTACCGAAATACTCGGCGATCTGCACCATCCCCTTCGGCGCGTCGTTCCGGATGCTGCTGATTTTCTCCTGATCGATGATCCCGCTTTGCACCCCGTAGACGAACGCCCGTTCAAAGAAAGGCCGGTCGTCGAAAATGGCAATCTGGTGGCGGTCAGGCTGCATGGGGCGTGAGACGTCTTTTTCGGTTAGCTCTTGCTGGTTTGCTCTGGCTGCAGTCGACCGGTGCCCGCGACTACAGCGCGGACTCCTCTTCCTGCCCGGCCGGCGGTCGCTGCTCGGCGGAACTCGGCTGCTCAACGCCAGCCGCTTGCCCTTCCTCCGCCCTGGCACGCGCGCGCAGAATCAGCAGCACCTCGCGAAAGATCTCGGGATGTTGATAGCGAAGCGTCCACGCCAGCTCCATCCAGTCATGATCGTTGACTTCGCTGTGATTCAGGAAAGGACGATTGGCGTCTGAGTCGGACAGCAAGTCCAGGCGTTCCTCGTCGCTCAGTTCGTCGGTCCCTTCGTCGGCGTCGGCAAAAAAATCGAAGGTGGCGGTCCTGAAAAAATGCTCGATGGCTTCGGCACGCTCGCAAAAGTAATCGGCCAAGGTCTCACTGCCACCTTCGATCTCGCCAATCGCCTCAAGGAACTCACCGGGGTCGCCGCCTGCCCGGAAAACGACCGAATTGATCATGCCGTGCAAGCGCTCGTGACTCCGGTCGCCATAGCGCTGTTCAAGCACGATCGCCCGGGCAAATTTCTCGGGCGACACCAGCAGGTTCACGACGGATTCGCGCGACGAATCGAAGTCGCGAAGAACTGCCAGCAGATCCTTGGCTGGAAAGTCGTCAAGAGCCACCACCAGGGCATCGTCCCCTTCGCTTTCGACCAGCGAGACCAGCGCCGCCTCGGCACCAACGATATCGCCAACGCGGATCAGTTTTTCGGCTTTCAGGAGCACCGGGTGGTTCATCAATAGTCCCCGGAAAATCGATCTTTCCGATCAAAGCCTTGTTCGGAAAGCCAGTCGGCACCCGCCTCTTCGAGGTCGACGTCGAGGTCGATCTCGGTGTCGATGCCGAAGTCCTCGCCGTTGCCATCGTCACGGTCGCCGGCCGGCGGGGCGTCGGCCGACTCAGCGTACATCGCCGATCTGCCGCGCAGGTACTCCAGGCAGGCGGTCACCACGAGAAACTGGTCGCCATTCGGGTCCTTGAGCACCACCTCGGCCAGTTCCTCCGCCCAGGGTTCCAGCGAGACCGACGAGAGCAGCGTCGCCCAATGCGGAAGATCGTCCGGATCCTGCGCCGTAAGGTCGCGCATCACCTCCCGGCTGCCGAAACGCATGCCGCCATGGAAGGCAACAGCAACCATTTCCGGGTTGCACTCGATCATTGGCAGGAGTTGCGAAACCTGGCCTCGCTTTGCCTGCAGCCGTTTGGCCAGCACATCATGCCCCGCCGAATCAGTCATCAGATCATCCAGCTCGGCGTCATAGGCCGACTTGAGCTCTTCAAAGAATGGCGAAAGGCTCATGGCAATACTCCTTCAAGGTAGTGTTTCCAGATCTCGCGCGCCGTTTCCAGTGGCTTGTCGAGCAGGTTGCGGCGCCGGTTCTCGTCGTAAACGTGGCGACGGCCAGCGTCCGAAAGCGTCTCGTAGGCTTCCTGAATGTCGCGAAATCTGTCGGTTGCCTCAGGGGCGCTGTTCCGGTCAGGGTGGAACTGCAAGGCCTTCTTGCGATAAGCCGTCCGCACTGCTTCGCTTGCAGCATCGCTGGCGATGCCCAGTATCGCGTAGTAGTCCTTCATCCAATTCCGAGACGCTGCCAGAGAGCCGTCGTCAGTGCCACCTGATTGAGCGTGTAGAAGTGCAGGCCAGGTGCGCCGCTGGCGAGCAGCTTTTCGCAAAGATGAGTGACCACGTCAAGGCCAAAGGCACGAATCGATGCACTGTCGTCGCCGTAGCTTTCAAGCCGCTTTCTGATCCAGCGAGGTATTTCCGCGCCGCAGTTGTCGGAAAAACGCGCCAGGCTGCTGAAACTGGCAATCGGCATGATGCCGGGAACGATCGGCACCGTGATGCCGACCGCTTGGCACTCGTCGATGAAGTGGGCGTACGCGTCAAAATTGTAGAAATACTGCGTGATCGCCGAATCGGCACCGGCTTCAAGCTTGCGCTTGAATGCCAGGAGGTCGTCCATCGGGCTCTTCGCCTGCGGGTGATACTCCGGGTAAGCCGCGACCTCGATATGGAACCAGGCACCCGTTTCGGCACGGATGAATTCGACGAGTTCATTGGCGTAGCGAAAGGTGCCCGGCCGGGCCATCCCCGACGGCAGGTCGCCGCGCAGCGCAACCAGGTGCCGAATGCCATGCGAACGATACTGTTCGAGGATGCCGCGAATGCTCTCCCGGGTTGACCCGATACACGACAGGTGCGGTGCGGCTTCGTAACCTTCGCCCTGGATCTCGAGCACGGTATCGAGTGTACGGTCACGCGTGGAACCTCCGGCACCAAAGGTGACGGAGAAGAAGCTGGGTTTCAGCAGCGCCATCCGTGCGCGCGCCGCCCGCAGTTTTTCTGCCCCCTCGGGCGTTTGCGGAGGAAAGAGCTCAAGGCTGAAGGTACGGGGGTTCCGTGTCATGAAATTACCGTTTCCGTGCCGGCTAGTTCGACCTGCCCTCGACGGGCAGGGCCGAAGACAGGATGGACGAGAAAATGCTGTAAAGGATGGCGCCAAAGACGCCAGACCAGAAGCCCCCGACGACGAAGCCATCGAGCATCGAACCAGCGAGCCAGAACATCAGGCCGTTGAGAACGAACAGGAAGAGCCCCAGCGTCAGCAGCGTCACCGGCAGCGTCAACAGAACCAACAGGGGCCGCAAGGCAGTGTTCACCAGCCCGAGCAGCAGCGCTGCGATCAGCGCCGACCCGAACGATGCCACCTTGATTGATGGCATCAGGTAAGCGACGGCAAGCAGCGCGCATGCGTTGAGCAGCCAGATCAGGATCAGTCGCATCGCGGCCCCGGTTTGGAATGCAGATTGGTGAACGGCCTAGTAACGATAGTGGTCGGACTTGTAGGGCCCCTCCTTGGCGACACCGATGTAGGCCGCCTGCTGCTCGGTCAGCTCGGAGAGTTGCGCATTGAGCTTCTTGAGTTGCAGGCGAGCCACCTTTTCGTCGAGGTGCTTGGGCAGCGTATAGACGCCGATCGGGTAGTCGGCATTGCGCGTGAAGAGTTCGATCTGGGCAATCGTCTGATTGGCAAATGAGGAACTCATGACGTAGGACGGATGGCCGGTGCCGCAACCGAGGTTGACCAGGCGACCCTTGGCCAGCAGGATGATCCGCTTGCCGTCGGGGAAGATCACATGATCGACCTGCGGCTTGATCTCTTCCCACGGGTAGACCTCCACCGAGGCGACGTCGATCTCATTGTCGAAGTGCCCGATGTTGCAGACAATCGCCTGATCCTTCATCTTCCGCATATGCTCATGGGTGATGACATGGTAGTTGCCCGTACAGGTGACGAAAATGTCCGCCTTGTCGGCAGCGTAGTCCATGGTGACCACGCGGTAGCCTTCCATGGCTGCCTGCAGGGCACAGATCGGGTCGATTTCGGTGACCCACACCTGTGCCGACAGGGCACGCATGGCCTGCGCCGATCCCTTGCCAACGTCGCCGTAACCGGCAATCAAGGCAACCTTGCCGGCGATCATCACGTCAGTGGCGCGCTTGACGCCGTCGACCAGCGACTCACGACAGCCGTACAGGTTGTCGAACTTGGACTTGGTCACCGAATCGTTAACGTTGATCGCCGGGAACCTGAGCTCACCCTTGGCGTGCATCTGGTAAAGACGATGAACGCCGGTAGTGGTTTCCTCGGTCACCCCCTTGACGGCCGCCAGACGCAGCGAGTACCAGGTCGGATCAATGGCCAGCCTGGCCCTGATCGCCGCGAAAAGGATGGTTTCTTCCTCCGAAGCCGGGCTTGCCAGCACCGAAAGGTCGCTTTCGGCCCGGGCACCGAGGTGCAGGAGGAGGGTCGCGTCGCCACCATCGTCGAGGATCATGTTGCTGTAACCCCCATCCGGCCATTCGAAAATGCGGTGCGTGTAGTCCCAGTAGTCGGCCAGCGACTCGCCCTTGACGGCGAAGACCGCGACGCCAGCAGCGGCAACGGCTGCAGCCGCGTGATCCTGGGTCGAAAAGATGTTGCATGAGGCCCAGCGAACATCGGCGCCAAGGGCGGTCAGGGTTTCGATCAGCACCGCAGTCTGGATCGTCATGTGCAGTGAGCCGGTGATACGCGCGCCCTTGAGCGGCCTGGCGGCGGCAAACTCCTCGCGAATCGCCATCAGGCCCGGCATTTCAGTTTCTGCAATGCGCATTTCCTTGCGGCCCCAGTCGGCGAGTCCGAGGTCCGCAATCACGTAGTCTTGGGTTTGGCTAAAAGCATCCGACACAGTAAGGCTCCTTGAGAACTGTGACCGGGAGAGGGTAGCTATGAAGCACCATGGCTGAAGAATTCAGGCCTGCGCCCCACCCATCTTCCCACACCCGGCACGGGTTGTGGTTGGATGAGCGCCGTTTCAGAAATCCGAGCCTGAAACTGTCGCACGACAGCCTTGCAGCGCTCCTCGGATTGAACTCCGATTATAAACCGGCTTGGCGAATCCTGGCCAGCGTTCAGTAGGAAAGCGAATCATAGGTCGGCCGGCCTCCCTTTATCTCGACACTGACCTGATTCGGCGCACAGATGGCAATTTCGCCGGGGCGGGCCAGCCACCCCTGGCGTACGCAGTATTGACGGGGGCCGGGGTCAGAAGCAACGCGCACGCGGCGCTTATCGACGACGACCGTGGTGATTCCCAGCGGCCCCGGGACTTCGACGCGGCGATTCCGCGACAAATCGAGCTCGGAAAAGACCTCTCCGCCTCGCTTGACGACCGCCCTTTCGGCAACGCCAGCCTGCCATGCAAGGGGAAACGATGCCGCGCAGGCTACCAGCCCGAGGCTCATGACCAGCCAATCGCCGGGCCGCAATAGCCCGACCCAGGCGATCACGGGGTGCCGCCAACCGCCGGGACGGGGGAGCGTAACTCGCGATGACGCACGAGCACGCGCGCGCAACCGTGAAACTCCCTTCCCAGCCATTCAGCAAGATAAACCGAGCGATGCTGGCCACCCGTGCAGCCGATACCGACCGTCAGGTAATTGCGGCTGTCCTGGACGTACGAGGGTAACCAGGCGCGAAGGAAGCTGGCAATGTCACCGCGCATTCGCAACACCTCGGGTTCAGCCTCGAGGAAATCAATCACCGGCGCGTCACGACCGGTCAGCGGGCGCAGGTTTGGATCGTAGTGCGGATTGGGCAGACACCGAACGTCAAAAACCAGGTCGGCATCAAGCGGAATGCCGTTCTTGAAGCCGAACGACTCGAACAGCAGGGTCAGCCCCCGACAGGGGTCCGACGAGATGTCTGTGGTCACGAACTGGCGAACCCACTCGCGCAATGCGCTGGCCTTGACGCCACTGGTATCGATGTGGTGACCAAGTGCTGCCAGTTCCCCGAGACGAATCCGTTCTTCGGCAATGGCCTCGGTCAGGGTCAGCCGGTCGCTCGCCAGAGGATGTCGGCGCCGCGTTTCCGAATAGCGGTTGATCAGCGTCGCGTCCTGCGCGTCGAGAAACAGAAACTGCAGATCAAGTTCATTGGCACGCAGGGCATCGAGCTGCAGCGGAAGCATCGCCACACTATCGCCACCGCGAATGTCGATCACCACCCCGACCTTGTCGTAGCCCTGCAGTTCCAGTTGCCCGACAAGCTGCTGCAACAGCTGCGAAGGCAGGTTGTCGACACAATAGTAATCGGCATCCTCAAGGACTTTGAGGGCAACCGATTTGCCGGAACCGGAGAGGCCGCTGATGAGAACGAGATGCATATCGCCAAGCATAACGGATGCCCGGCGCCACGAGCAAGCCACTCTGGAATAAACTGAACATCCCAGGTTATCAGGCAGGGCTCATGACACCGCTGACCATTCCCTTTCTCGCCGAACTCGCAGCCATTCGGCACGATATTCACGCTCACCCGGAACTGGCGTTCAGCGAGGTGCGGACCGCCGAAGTGGTGGCTCGCGAGCTCGCCAGATGCGGCCTCGAACTTGACCGTGGTCTGGCCAGGACCGGCGTCGTCGGAATCCTGCGCAAAGGCGACAGTTCTCGTGCCATCGGGCTTCGTGCCGACATGGATGCGCTGCCTTTGCACGAAAAGAACGACTTTCCGCACCGTTCGAAAAACGAGGGGCGCATGCATGCCTGTGGTCACGACGGGCACACCGCAATCCTGCTCGGCGCCGCACGCTACCTGGCCGAGCACCGGCACGAGCTGGACTTTGGCGGAACTGTTTACTTCATCTTCCAGCCTGCCGAAGAGTCCGAGGGAGGTGCGGCGGTGATGATCACCGATGGCTTGTTCGAGAAATTCCCGATGGACGCGGTGTTTGGCCTGCACAACTGGCCGGGCATCCCGGTCGGAGAAATGGCGGTGATGCCGGGGCCGGTAATGGCCGGTACCTGCACTTTCGAGATTGCAGTCCGGGGGCACGGTTGTCATGCGGCGATGCCGCACCAGGGTATCGATACACTGGTTGCAGCCAGTCAGCTGGTGCTGGCGCTGCAGACCGTCGTTGCCCGCAACATCCACCCATGCGAATCCGCGGTCGTCAGCGTGACGCAAATCCACGCCGGCGAAGCGTGGAACATCATCCCAGACGACGCCGTTCTTCGGGGCACCATCCGCAGCTTCAATGCCGAAACCCAGGATCGGGTCGAACACGCCGTTGAGCGACTGTGTAGCGGCATCGCCAGCGCCTTCGGCGCACAGATTTCGGTGCGATTCGATCATCGCTATCCGGCAACCGTCAACAGCGCGACGGAAACCGCAATCTGCCGGTCCGTCGCCAGCCAATTGCTGGGACCTGACAAGGTGCGCCAGAATGAACTGCCGTCAATGGGTGCGGAAGACTTCGCCTACATGCTGCGCGAGAAACCGGGCTGCTACGTGTGGCTGGGCAATGGCCCGGGGACGGGCGGCTGCACCCTGCACAATCCACATTACGACTTCAACGACGATATCCTGCCGCTTGGCGTGGCTTACTGGGTCAGGCTGGTGGAGGCCGTTCTGTCGGCAAGGGGATAAAGCAAACGTTGCTGAACGGCTGGCCAGACAGCATTTTTTTGTTAAACTCCACAGACCAGCAAGAGGCCCCGTGCCCCAGGAGCGGCCAGGCGACCACTGTGCGCCGATGCCGTATGTTCCAAAAAATGGCGGGGAGTGCCCGGTGCAGTATTCAGGCACTCCCCGGGTTCTGGCCGAAGCCGGAACCCCCAGGACCATAAAAGGAGAACAGCGTGCGTAGATTAGGGTCGGTGACTTACAGAGACCTTACGCGCGCGCGACAAGATATTTCAAGCCATGCGCATCCTCCTTGCTGAAGACGACAGAATCATTGCCGATGGCCTGTCCCGATCACTCCGCCAGGGTGGCTACGCAATCGATTGCGCTTACAACGGCATCGACGCCGACACAGCCCTAATGACAAACAACTATGATCTGCTGATTCTTGATCTCGGCTTGCCAAGACTACCCGGACTCGACGTCCTGCGCCGCCTGCGAGCCCGCAAGTCAGGCACACCGGTGTTGATCCTGACGGCTCTTGACGGGATCGAGGATCGCGTCAAGGGGCTTGACCTCGGCGCCGACGACTACATGGCCAAGCCGTTTGAGCTGGTCGAACTCGAAGCCCGCGTGCGAGCGCTGAGCCGCCGTTCGTCAGGCACCCCCCATATCATCGAGTGCGGCGCGTTGACTTTCGACCAGACCGACCGCTGCGCACTGGTGAATGGTGAAATGCTCGACCTCTCGGCACGCGAACTTGGCCTGCTCGAAGTTCTCCTGTCGCGCGCGAAGCGTCTGGTCAGCAAGGACCAGCTGGTCGATCACCTCTGCGGCTGGGGGGAGGAGGTCAGCCACAATGCAATCGAGGTCTATGTCCACCGCCTTCGGAAGAAGCTCGAATCGACCGGCGTGAACATCATTACCGTGCGCGGGCTTGGCTACTACCTTGAGAAACCTGCGGAAGAGAGAAAACCCTGACGTTCAGCGCTCGCTGTTTGGCGAGATTCTCGACTGGATGCTGGCGCCACTCCTCTTCGTGTGGCCGATCAGCATCGCGTTTACGCATTACTTCGCCAACAGTGTCGCCAGCTTCCCGTATGACCAGTCCTTGCGCGAACACGTGGCGGCGATATCGCGCCAGGTCAGCTTTGTTGAAGGGCACCCGCAACTCGCGCTACCTGGCCTGGCGAAGGCTTTCCTGCGCTCGGACGAGATCGACAACGTCTACTTCCATCTGCTTGATCGCGACGGCAGGCTGATCGCCGGCGACCCGGAATTGCCGGCGCCGAAGAACCCGGAAGAACTCTTGCAGAATGAGCACGGCGAGGTGCTTTTCCGCGATGACGAGTACCGCGGACAGACTCTTCGCGTCGCCTACATCCATCTGCTTGAAGCAGGTGCACCCCGCGAACGTCTTGTCCTGATTGAGGTGGGTGAAACGACCGAAAAACGCTCCCAACTGGCAAACAAGATCATCGCCAGCGTGATCCTGCCGCAATTCGTCATCATTCCGCTGGCTGTCATCCTGGTCTGGTTCGGCCTGTCGCAGGGACTACGTCCGCTGACGCGGTTGCGCGACCGCATTGAAGCGCGGCGCGAAGCCGATCTGTCGCCGATCGCCGTTCGCCGCGTGCCTGAGGAATTGCGGCCGCTGACCGAAGCATTCAATTCCATGCTGGCCAGAATGCAGCACAACGTGACCGCGCAAAGGCGTTTCATAGCCGATGCGGCGCATCAGATGCGAACTCCGTTGACCGGCCTGAAGACGCAGGCCCAGTTGGCGATGCGCGAAACCGACCCGGCAGAGCTGCGCCACGCCCTCCGGCAGATCCTCAACGGCGCCGATCGGGCGTCGCATCTGGTCGATCAATTACTGGCTCTGGCGCGTGCCGAGGCGAGCGAATACTCGCAGCAGACCTTCGTCCCGCTGGACCTCGATCACCTGTTACGGGAAGTGGTTGAGACCTGGGTTGTTCAGGCTCTCGAAAAGCGCATCGATCTGGGTTATGAGGCGGCAGGCAGCGTGCTCATCCTGGGCAACGCCTTTCTCTTGCGCGAAATGATCAACAACCTACTCGACAACGCGCTGCGCTACACACCAGCCGACGGGTCGGTCACTGCCCGGGTGGTGGCACAGGGTGACTTTGCTGTGCTCGAAATCGAGGACAGCGGACCCGGGATTGCCGATGAGGAGTCGCAAAGGGTCTTCGACCGCTTTTACCGGGTCGATGGGACAGACGGCGAGGGCAGTGGCCTGGGACTGGCCATCGTTCGCGAGATCGCCGAAGTCCATCAGGCAGCAGCCAGCCTGCGTCGGAACAACAGGAACGCAGAGAGTGGCGAGTACCCCGGCTGCGTCGCCAGGATCGTGTTCCCGGTCCATCGCCCACCGACGCTGCGCATGGCGACCCCCGACCCGTTGCAAACCGGTTTTGCCTGATGCCGATTGAATGTCCGGGCAGCATTTCCATCCACCCGGGTCAGCAGGCCAGGCGATCCCGCGCCCTTTGAGTCACACCAGTCTCTTGAGGTAAGCCGGAGCCGATTCGAGCACGAAGTCCCAGAAGGCCGCCAGGGCAGGGGTCAGGTACTTACTCCTGTGGCGGACGATGTGCCATCGGCGCATCACGGGTGTTCCTTCGACTCTCAGAATGTTCAGACGTCCGGCGCTCAGTTCGAGTCCCAGCGTGTGCTGGGAAATGAAACTGATGCCAAGTCCGGCCACAACAGCCTGTTTGATTGCCTCATTGCTGCCCATTTCCATGCCGACTCGCGGCTTGATCGAATGCTCGCGAAAGAACTCCTCCATCGCCGAACGGGTCCCCGAACCCGATTCACGCACAATCAGCGTTTCGCCGGCAAGGTCCTCGACGGCAACGCTCGCAAGCCTGGTCAGTGAATGCCCGACACTGGCGACGATGACCAGCGGGTGCGGCGCAAAAGCGACAGCCACCGCGTCAAGTTCGGCCGGCGGACGCCCCATGATTGCCAGGTCGACCTCGTTGCCAGCGAGCAGGCGACTGACCGTGTCGCGATTGTCAATCAGCAACCGGATTCGTACGTCAGGGTGGGTCTTGCGAAACTCGGCCAACAAGCCCGGCGCAAAGTACTCTGCCGTACTCGCCACAGCGACCGCAATTCGTCCGCCCTTCAGGCCCTTCAGCGCCAGCAGCGCCTCATCCGCCTCCTTCAGCGACTGCAGAATCTGGCGCGCATGGTTGAGCAGGATCTCGCCGGCCTCGGTCAGAAAAACTCGCTTGCCAATCCGTTCGAACAGCAGGGTGCCGCTGACCTCCTCCAGCTGTTTGATCTGTAGTGAGATGGCGGCGTGCGTCAGATGCAGGTTTTCGGCCGCGCGTGCAAACGAGAGATGGCCAGCGGCCACCGAGAAGATCTGGAGCTGACGGATGGTAGCGTTTCTCATCGGTTACCTTGTATTAAACTAAATGAACAATACGTTTAACTAGCGTTTTTGAATCAGGCCGCTAGAATCTGACCAATCCCCAGACTGACACGAATTTCATCTCCCGGAGTCTCGCCATGCTATGCGGACGCACCAACGTCAATAAATTTCTGATCGAGGAGCAGCGCCGCAATCCGGCGCTGGTCGGCGACTTCTCGATGCTTCTCAGCGACGTCGTTCGGTCCTGCAAAGCGATTGCGCAGGGCGTTTCGCGTGGCGCGCTGGCCGGAGTGCTGGGCGACGAGGGCAGCGAGAACGTACAGGGGGAAGCACAGAAGAAGCTCGACGTCCTCGCCAACCAAGCCTTCATTCACCATTGTGAATGGGGTGGTCACCTGGCCGCAATGGCGTCGGAAGAAATGGACGACATCTACCCGATTCCGTCCGAGAATCCCCGCGGCAGGTATCTGCTGGTTTTCGACCCACTCGACGGGTCGTCGAATATCGACGTCAACCTTTCGGTTGGCAGTATCTTTTCGATCTTGCTCTGCCCGGAAAATTGTACTGGGCGTGCGATCAGCGCGGTTGATTTTCTTCAGCCAGGCAGCCGCCAGGTCGCCGCCGGCTACGCCCTTTACGGCCCGTCGACGATGCTCGTCCTGACCGTTGGCAGCGGCGTTTATGGCTTCACGCTCGATCGTGACATCGGCGAGTTCCTGCTGACACACCCGAACCTGTCCATTTCGCCAGAAACCCGCGAGTTTGCGATCAACGCTTCCAACGAACGCTTCTGGGAGGCGCCCGTGCAGCGATACGTCGCCGAGTGTCTGGCGGGCAAGCCCGGTGTTCGAGGCAAGGACTTCAACATGCGCTGGGTGGCGTCAATGGTCGCGGAAGTTCATCGCATCCTGATGCGCGGTGGCGTCTTCATGTATCCGCGTGACAGCAAGGACATGTCAAAACCCGGGCGTTTGCGACTGATGTATGAAGCCAATCCAATGGCGATGATCGTTGGCCAGGCCGGTGGCCTGGCTTCAACTGGCAGCGAGCGCATCCTCGATGTGCAGCCTACCAGTCTGCACCAGCGGGTGCCGGTGATTCTCGGCTCGCGCGACGAGGTCGAGCGCATTGAACGCTATCACCGTGAGCACGAAACCGGTGAAGACCAGCCCTTCAGGTCGCCGCTTTTCTCGACACGAACCCTGTTCAGGGACGATTGAGTCTCGCTAGACGCCGGACCGGAAACTCACCATCAAGCAACGGAGGTACAACCCATGTCGATCAAAAACCCAGTTATCGCAATCACCGGCTCTTCCGGGGCCGGCACGACGTCGGTCACGCGAGCATTTCAGCACATCTTCCGGCGGGAGAATCTCGACGCCGCAATCATCGAGGGCGACAGCTTCCATCGCTACGATCGCTCGGCAATGCGCGACACAATGGCTGAGAAGAGTCTTGCCGGGGATCACCATTTCAGCCACTTCGGACCCGAGGCCAACCTGCTCGCCGAATTGGAAGGTCTGTTCCGCGAATACGGGGAAAGCGGTTGCGGCAAGCGGCGCCACTACGTGCACGATGAAGCCGAGGCCAAACTTTATGGCTCAGCACCGGGTACATTCACCGAATGGACCGACTTGCCACCGGGGACTGACCTGCTGTTCTATGAAGGTTTGCATGGCGCTGTGGCGACGGACACCGTTGATGTCGGCCGCTACGTCGATCTTTGCATTGGCGTGGTTCCGATCATCAACCTCGAATGGATCCAGAAACTCCATCGTGACAAGGGACAGCGTGGCTACTCGACCGAGGCGGTGATGGATACCATCCTGCGGCGAATGCCTGACTACACCCACTACATCTGCCCGCAGTTTTCCAGGACACACGTCAATTTCCAGCGCGTGCCAACGGTCGACACCTCTAACCCCTTCATCGCCCAGGATATTCCATCGCAGGATGAAAGCATGCTGGTAATCCGCTTCGCCAATCCCAAGGGCATTGACTTTGCCTACCTTCTGAGCATGTTGCATGACTCGTTCATGTCGCGACCAAACATCATTGTCTGCCCCGGTGGCAAGATGGGTCTGGCGATGCAGATCATTTTCACACCGATGATCATGCAGTTGATGGACAAGAAGCGCCGCGCGCGCTGAAGTCAAGGCCGAGGTCGTTGACCGACGCGGTTCCCGAGTACGGATTGAAGGAGATTGACTTGCCGACCGAATCCCGCAAGTTTCGCCGTCGCTGCGCCAATGCGCTGCGATTCCTCGCCATCGATGCCGTCCAGGCGGCAAACTCGGGCCACCCGGGCATGCCGATGGGTATGGCAGACATTGCCGAGGTCCTCTGGCGTCACCATTTCAAGCACAATCCGGCCAATCCCCGTTGGTTTGACCGCGACCGCTTTGTTCTGTCGAACGGGCATGGATCGATGCTGATCTATGCGCTGCTGCACCTGTCCGGCTACGATCTGCCCACCGACGAACTGAAGCGCTTTCGGCAACTCCACTCGAAGACCCCGGGACACCCCGAATTCGGCCTGACTCCGGGTATCGAAACGACCACCGGCCCGCTCGGGCAGGGTCTCGCCAATGCAGTGGGCATGGCGCTGGCCGAACGGCTGCTGGCCGAGACCTTCAATCGCGAGGAGCACAAGATCGTCGACCATTTCACCTACGCCTTTGTCGGCGATGGCTGTCTGATGGAAGGCGTTTCGCATGAGGCATGCTCGCTGGCCGGGCGTCTTTCGCTGGCGAAGCTGATCGTCTTCTATGACGACAATGACATCTCGATCGACGGCCACGTCCAGCCATGGTTTGCCGACGACACACCGAAGCGCTTCGAGGCTTACGGCTGGCGCGTGGTGCCGCACTGTGACGGCCACGATGCGGGCTCGATCGAGGCTGCGATCCGGGTCGCCAAGACCCTGACCGGGCGGCCGACCCTGATCTGCTGCAAGACGATGATTGGTTTCGGATCCCCGAACAAGGGTGGCACGCACGACGTACATGGAGCGCCGCTGGGCACCAGCGAAATCGCCAACACCCGTCGTCAACTCGAATGGCCATTCGCCGCCTTCGAAATTCCGGACGACGTTCGTGCCGCGTGGGACGCCCGCGCGAAAGGTGAAGCCGCCGAATATGCCTGGGACGCGAGTTTCGCGTGCTACCGTGCAGCCTATCCAGATCTCGCCGCCGAGTTTGAACGGCGGATGCGCGGCGAGATGCCAGCCAATTGGCAAGATCGGGTAGCAGATCTCGTCGACCAATGGGCAAGGCAGACCGGCGCCGTCGCCACGCGCAAAGCTTCGCAGAACGTCATCGAGGCGCTCGCCCCGGTCCTGCCCGAACTGCTCGGTGGGTCGGCCGACCTGACTGGCTCGAACCTCACCAACTGGAGCGGTACCCGCCCGGCCAATCGGGAAGCCGGCGGCAACTACATCCACTACGGCGTGCGTGAATTCGGTATGACCGCCATCGCCAACGGCATCGCTCTGCACGGTGGTCTCATTCCCTACACGGCAACGTTCCTCGTCTTCTCGGACTACGCGCGCAACGCCATTCGTCTGGCAGCGCTGATGAAACTGCGGCAACTGATGGTCTACACGCACGATTCGATCGGTCTCGGCGAGGATGGCCCAACGCACCAGCCCATAGAACATGCGGCCTCGCTGCGGCTGATTCCTGGACTCGACGTCTGGCGCCCGGCTGATGCGGTGGAGACTGCAATCGCCTGGGCCGCCGCCCTCGAACGGCACGATGGCCCCTCGTGCTTCCTGCTTTCGCGGCAGAACCTGCCGGCACTGCGGCGTACAGCCGAACAGGTCGCCAGTATCAAGCGTGGCGGCTATATCCTGCGAGAAGCCGAGGCGGCAACCCCGCAGGTCGTGCTGGTCGCTACCGGTTCCGAGCTCAGCCTAGCGCTGGACGCCCAGGTGGTACTCGGGCAAGAAGGGATTGCCGCCCGCGTCGTCGCCATGCCGTGCACGCGACAATTTGACCTGCAGCCGCTACCCTACCGCCAGCAGGTGCTGCCCGCGACGATCCCGACAATCGCGATCGAGGCCGGCCATCCTGATTTGTGGTGGAAGTATGTCGGGCCCAGTGGGGCCGTAATCGGTATCGACCGCTTTGGCGAATCAGCACCGGCCGCCGATTTGTACGAGTTCTTCGGTATCAACGTCCCGAGTATCGTGGCACAGGCGAGACGACTGGTCAGCCGCGCGCCATTGCCCACTGCGAATCCCTCGAACGCAGGGTCAGCAGGCAGCGAGCCATGACGGTCTGGCCGGCTGGCGACAAGGTACAACCACCCACCGTATGCCCGGGCGATCTGTCGATTTCGCCGACAACCACCCAGCACTACGTCGCCAGCACCCTGTGACGCAAAAATCATTGCTAAACTAATGAAAATCAAGACTCGCGTTTCGACCTCCTGGGGCATCGCCAATGCCGTTTGCCAAGTTTGCCGGTTATCCATCCTGCTTCTGTCTTGTGATCGCGTTTGCTGTATCGGCTTGCACGACGGTCGAGAAGCCGTCTCGAGCAAGCGATTCCGACAAAGCGGCTGCGACCCAGCCCGCACGAACTGCGGCCTATTCCGGTCGGCAGGGCGCGGCCAAACCGACGCCTTTCGCAGATGAAGAGGAAAGCCGGACGGTCTATTTCGCTTCGAGCGACGCAACGATCGACAGCCAGGGCGCTGAAGTTCTTCGCCAGAATGCCCTGAAACTAAAGGAGGATGCGCAACTCGTCGTCGTTCTGGTGGGTCATACCGACAACCTGGGCAGTTCCGCCTACAACCTTGCTGTAGCCGACAGGCGCACCGAGGCAGTCAGCGAACGGCTCCGCTCGCTGGGTGTGGCGAGA
Source organism: Candidatus Accumulibacter necessarius (assembly GCA_017302435.1). Classification (GTDB taxonomy): domain Bacteria; phylum Pseudomonadota; class Gammaproteobacteria; order Burkholderiales; family Rhodocyclaceae; genus Accumulibacter; species Accumulibacter necessarius. The sequence goes on along the minus strand of JAFLDL010000011.1, from coordinate 41,174 downwards.
AGCCAGATTCGGCGCCTGCCGGTCGGCAGCGAGCAAAGCAGCAAACTCAAGTGCGATAGCGAAGCCTGTCGTCGCAGCATGCGACGCGTCGAACTGATTTATGAAAGGCGTTGACTGTCGGGTGGCGGCAGCTTCAGTACGCGAAGAGCTGTCGTAGCCAGTCCTTCCGGCAGCCACGGGCAAGTCCAGGGGGTTTGTACCGGACAATCAGACGGGCTGCTGCCAGATGTTCCGGCAACCCGTTTCCCGTATCCGCCACGAAGCCAGCGCCCCAAGGGCCGCCGTCCCGGCAAGCAGTAGCAAGCCCGCGTGAAAGTCGTCCGGCGTGTAGAAGCGTGCCCCGCTCTCGCTCAGGCCACCCTGCCAGGTCCAATCCATGACCCAGCCAACCATTGGCTGCAGGATGGCGGCTGCCAGAAAGCCGCCCATATTGGTGACGCTGGTCGACATGCCAGAAAGGAGGGGCGGATTGACCTCCTTGGCGCAGGCCCAGGTAAGCGTAAAACTAGCGGTGACCAGCCCCATCAGCGCGAACAGTGCATAGCTCAGACCCAGGGGTAGCGCGCTACCCGACAGCCAGACCAGCCAGATCAAGGCGTACAGATGACTGCTCGCAACCAGCACCGGCTTGCGCCGGCCGAGGCGATCGGAGAGGGTGCCCACAAAGGCACAGCCAAGCGCGAAGCCGGCAAAATAGAGACTCACGTGGTTGGCAGCAACGGCTCGGGTCATGCTGTGCACCTGGGTCAGGAAAGGGGTTGCCCACAGACCGGCGAACGCAAAAAAGCTACCGCAGATGCCGAAATTGACACAGGCAACGGGCCAGGTGTCACGATTTCTGAGCACCAGCAAAAGGCCGGCGAGGACCGCGGTGCGATCGAAGCGTGGTTTGTCGGCGCTGCTCGCCGACAACGACCTGCCCTTCCCGCCCCCGGACTCGCCCAGCAGCCACCAGCAGCCGACGCCGAGCAGCAGCGAAACGACGGCCAGACCAACGAAAACGCCTCGCCAGCCGGCGACCTGCGCCAGCCAGGACAAAGGCGCTCCGGCCAGCACCGAGCCGAGGTTGCCGACCAGCATGCTGATGCCGACCAGGCTGGCAAAGCGACGCTCATCAAAGGACAAGGCGATGATCTTGAGCATGGCAATGAAAGTGACCGAAACGCCAAGCCCGATCAGCGTTCGCCCAAGCAGCGCCAGATCAAGACTGAGAGCCAGACCGAACAGCAGGCTCCCGATACCTCCCACCAGCCCGCCGAGCAGGAGAATCAGGCGGGGCCCCAGCGTATCGACGAGAATACCGGTCGGCACCTGCATGACCGTATAGACGTAGAAGTAGGTGGCCGCCAGCACGCCCAACGACGACGCCGTCGTATTGAATGCCGCGATCAGATCCTGAGCGATACCGGCCGGCGCAAAACGCTGGAAGAACGACAATACGTACGCCGCAACAACCATCGCCAGGGCCAGCATGCGGCGCCGCCGCTGATGGGCAAGCTCACTCATGTCGTGCAAGGCAGGTTTTGCTTCCCGAATCCCGCAGTCTCGACGCCAGCTGACAGACAGACGGCGGTACCCGTCCGCCGCGACTCAGGTCAGCCCTCGGCTCGCCAGATCGCGCGCCAGCGCGCGGTCGACCTTGAGGAAGTGGTTCACCAGCCAATCGCGGATAAAGCCCATCAACTCGATCGAGATCGTTCCACCGGCTTCGTACTGCCGCTTGAACTTCGACACCTCCTCGATCAACTTGCGATGCGCCGCCAGATGCGCCTCGCGGTCGGCGTACTGGTGTTTGTTCATCAGCTTCTCTTCGAAGCCAAAATGGTTGATCGTGTAGTTGACAAGTTCGTCCAGGATCGAACCGCAGGCAGCGCGGCCTGCTCCCGAGCGCATCGCGCCGTTCAAGCGGTTGGCAATCTCGATCAGCACCTGGTGTTGGCGGTCGATCTCGGCATGTCCGACGGCCAGAGCAGTTGACCACTCCATCAGCGGTTTCACCGCGGATTGATTGCCGTGGGGCGGGCGTAGACTGCTGCTGCCGCTGTCGCTGGTACCGCCAATCTTGAAGCGCTGCACCATCGAGAACATTTCACTGGACGCCTGTTCAAGTTCAGCCGCCGACTGCAGCGACTGCCTGATCACACTCTCTGTCTGTCCCGAGGCATTCATCACCTCATCAACATTGCTGACGATGTCTTCGATACGCCGAGTCTGGTCTCGCGTGGCCTGCGACAGTGCCTGCATCTTCTGGAGAGTCTCCTGCGCCTGTTCCTCGATGGCATGCAGGGTATCGGCCGCGGAGTTGGCCTGCGTGACACCGCTGGCGATCACCGGCGCTGCGGCCTTCATGCCTTCAACCGCACTCTCGGTATCGCTCCGGATACCCTGCAGGATGCCGCCGATCTCGCTCGTCGCCTTGCTCGTTCGTTCGGCGAGCTTGCGCACCTCGTCGGCGACCACGGCAAAGCCACGCCCCTGCTCGCCAGCGCGGGCGGCTTCGATCGCTGCGTTCAGCGCCAGCAGGTTAGTCTGATCAGCAATCTCCTTGATCACTCTGGCCATCTGGCCAATTTCGCTGGTACTTGCCACCAGCCGGGAAACCTGGTCCGAGGAGGCCGAGACCGTATCGGCAATGGCCTGCATTTCAACGGCCACCTTGGCGGCAACAGCGGCGCCGTCGTGGGCGCGCCGCGCAACTTCATGCGCACCGTCTTCGGTCGCATGGACGAGCCCGTTGACCACTTCAACGCTTGTTGAAACGTCGCTGATCGCCGAACGGGTGTGCCTGACCGCGCCAGCCTGTACCTGGGTCGCAAGGTTGATCTCGTTTGATTCAGCCGACAGGCGCTCGATGCTGGCCTGCACCTTGCTGGCGTTGGTGAAGATGGCGCGCAGCATCTCCTTGAGATTGCTCTGCATGTGTGCCAGAACAAACAACACGCTTCCCTTGTCACCCGCCTGCAGCGGAATCTCCTGCGTCAGGTCGCCGTCGGCGATCTTGCTGGTCGCCCCCAGGGCGAGGCGCGGCTCGCCGCCGAACTCGCTGACGATGCTCTTCCTCACCAACCAGCTCGCCAGCAGCAGCAGGCACGTCGCGCCAATGGCAATCAACACGCTGTGCTTTGCCTCTTCGATGAAAATCCGGTCCACGTCGTCGATGTAGATCCCGGAACCAACGACCCAGCCCCAGGGTGCAAACGTCTTGACGTAAGAAAGCTTGGTGAAGAGCTCGCTGGTCACACCGCCGCTGGGCAGCGGTTTGGGCCATAGGTACTCGACATAGCCTTCGCCCGCCTGTCCAACCACCTCGTTGAAACTGACGAACAGATTCTTGCCATCAACGCTGACTTTCTCGCCGTTGAGCCCGGCCTGCAGCGAGATCGCCTTGTTGAAGCGGGCCTCATCGAGCACTTTGCCATCGAGAGCCGGGACCGTCGGGTGCATCACCATCCTGGGTACCGGCTTACCGAGGTCGTTGATCCAGAAATACTCGGTCTTCTCGTAGCGCAGGTGCTTGACCGCCGCGATCCCCTGCTGTCTGGCTTCGTCCTCGGTCAGCGTGCCCGCCTTCTGCAGTCCGTGATAATGGTCAAGGACGCCGACCACGGCTTCCACTAGGTGGCGGGTCTTGATCTGTCGGTCGTCATAAAGCCGGCCATGCAGCGACCACAGGCTCTCCCAGACAATCAGCAACATGGCCAGCAGGGCCAGGACTGCCGTCAGGGACAGCCGGTTCATCAGACTGAGTCGACGTAGCGCTGCAATCATTTCAATCCCTCCATTGTTCACTACCAACCGGGGATGCTGTACCAATCAAGCGAAACTTGCAACAGCAGGAGACTGCGGCAACGACTTGGCGCGCGATGCACACGGACTGCATCCGAGGCATGTTCAGCAGGCGCGCTAGAAGCGTGCCCTCCTTCTCCCTTGTGTACCTTGCACGCGGTTCTATAGCAGCCTCAGCTGGCGCGCGGCTTCAGTGAGTTCGCCGCGAAAATCGGGATGGGCAATACCGATCAGCGCCAAGGCACGTTGTCTGGCGGTTTTCCCGCGCAGCTGGGCAAGGCCGTATTCAGTCACCACGTAGTTGACGTCATTCTTGCTGGTGGTGACATGTGCGCCCGGGGTCAGGCCCGGCACGATACGGGAGATGCTATCGCCCTTCGCCGTCGAAGGCAAAACGATGAAAGCCTTGCCGTCGCGTGAGCGGTTGGCTGCCCGCACAAAATCGACCTGTCCGCCAGTGCCGGAGTACGGTTGTGGGCCAAAGCTCTCGGAACAGCACTGCCCGAGCAGATCGATCTGCAGCGTTGCGTTGATCGATACCATCTTGTCATTGCGCGCAGCAAGAAAGGGGTCGTTCGTGTAATCGACCGGATGCATTTCCAGCATCGGGTTGCGATGCATGAAACGGTAGAGCTTCTGCGAACCGAGGGCAAACGTTGCCACCATCTTGCCTGGCAGATAGGTCTTCTTGCGATTGGTCACCGCGCCGCACTCGAGCAGTTTGAGGATGCCATCGCCGATCATCTCGGTATGGATGCCCAGATCATGCTTGTGTGTGAGTTGCATGACCACCGCGTCGGGAATGGCGCCAAAGCCGATCTGCAGCGTCGAACCATCGTCGATGATATCGGTCACGTATTCGCCGATGGCCTGCTGCACCGCGCCGATCTTTGGCAGGCTGACCTCCAGTATCGGCTCCTCGCTTTCGACCAGACCAGCCACCTGCGAGATGTGCACGTGACAATTGCCATTGGTGAAGGGCACGTTCGGATTGACCTCGAGAATCACGGCCCGGGCCATGCTCACGGCAGCCATCGTGTAGTCGGTAGCCAGACTGAGCGCGAAAAAGCCGTGCTCGTCCATCGGCGATGCCATCGAAAAGACCGCGTCGACCCGCAGTTGCCGGTTTCGGATCAGCGACGGCATCTCGGAAAAGTAGCTCGGCAGATAGTCGATCCAGCCTTCATTCCCGCCCGGCCGCGTCGCCCCACCAAAGAAGAAGGCGAGGTGACGAACATGGTCTACCGTCTCGGGATCGATATAGGCGTACTTGCGCAGCGGCAGAATCTGCCCGACCGTCACGCCGTGAAAATTCCGCCGCTGCTCGGACAGCGCGGTCAGCAGTGTCGGCGGTTCGCCGACACCCGTAGGAACGCAAATGAAATCGCCGTTCTCGATCAGGCTCATGGCCTCGGCTGCGGCCATCCGCTTGCGATCGTAAATCCGCTGGTAAATATCAGACATGCATGCATCCTCCCTTCCTGGTGGAAAACAGCCCCGGCGCTGGATGATCATCCGAGGGTAACCGAAAACCCTGTCAGTCCTGGCCCGGACGACAGGGTGGCACGCGTGCGGGGCCGGCCCCGGGTACCTACATGCTGCGGCGGTACTGGCCACCGACCTCATACAATGCGCCGGTAATCTGCCCGAGCGAGCAGACGCGAACAGCATCCATGAGGACGGCAAAGACATTACCGTTGTCGATCACTACCTGTTTCAACGCCTCGATCATGGCGCCGGAAGCGGCCGCGTTGCGGCTCTGGAAGTCGCGCAGGCGCAGCAGTTGCGACTGTTTTTCCTCTTCTGTTGAACGCGCGAGTTCAATTTCGATCTGGGCGTCGCCCTTCGGGTTGCGGAAGGTATTCACTCCGACGATCGGGAACGAGCCGTCATGCTTCTTGTGCTCATAATAGAGCGATTCCTCCTGGATCTTGCCGCGCTGGTAGCCGGTTTCCATGGCCCCCAGGACACCGCCGCGCGAAGCAATGGCCTCGAACTCCTTCAATACGGCTTCTTCGACCAGATCAGTCAATTCATCGATGATGAATGAACCCTGATTCGGGTTCTCGTTCATCGCCAGGCCCCACTCGCGGTTGATGATCAACTGGATGGCCATCGCCCTGCGGACCGATTCCTCGGTCGGTGTGGTGATCGCTTCGTCGTAGGCGTTGGTGTGCAGCGAGTTGCAGTTGTCGTAGATGGCAATCAGCGCCTGCAACGTCGTACGAATGTCGTTGAACGCCATCTCCTGCGCGTGCAGCGAGCGACCGGAAGTCTGGATATGATACTTCAACTTCTGGCTGCGCTCGTTGCCGCCGTATTTGTTCTTCATCGCCACCGCCCAGATGCGGCGGGCAACCCGGCCAATCACCGAATACTCGGGATCCATGCCGTTGCTGAAGAAGAACGACAGGTTGGGCGCGAAATCGTCGATGTGCATGCCGCGCGCCAGATAGGTTTCGACATAGGTGAATCCATTGGCCAGCGTAAAGGCCAGTTGCGAGATCGGATTGGCACCGGCTTCGGCGATGTGATAGCCGGAAATCGACACCGAGTAAAAGTTTCCGATCTGGTTATGAACGAAGAATTCCTGGATGTCGCCCATCATCTTGAGGGCAAACTCGGTCGAGAAGATGCAGGTATTCTGCCCCTGATCCTCTTTGAGAATGTCCGCCTGAACGGTGCCGCGAACATTCGACAGCACCCAGCCACGGATCTTCTGCATCTCGTCTTCGGTCGGCTCCCGACCGTTATCGGTACGGAACTTCTCGATCTGCTGGTCGATCGCGGCATTGAAGAACATTGACAAAATGATTGGTGCCGGACCGTTGATGGTCAGCGAGACCGACGTTGTCGGTGCACACAGCTCGAAACCATCGAACAGAACTTTCATGTCGTCGAGCGTCGCGATCGACACGCCGGAGTTCCCGACCTTGCCGTAAATGTCTGGCCTGGCATCGGGATCACAGCCGTAGAGCGTGACCGAATCGAAGGCCGTCGATAGCCGCTTGGCGGGCATGCCTTCGGATACCTTCTTGAACCGCCGGTTGGTACGGAAGGCGTCGCCTTCCCCGGCGAACATGCGGGTCGGATCCTCGTTCTCGCGCTTGAAGGCAAACACCCCGGCGGTAAAAGGAAAGGAACCGGGGATATTCTCCTTCATCAGGAAGCGCAGCACTTCGCCGTCGTCCGTGTAGGTCGGCAGCGATACCTTGCGGATGCGCGACCCGGAGAGCGAAGTACTGGTCAGCCGGGTGCGAATCTCCTTGTCGCGAATCTTGACCACGTACTCGTCCTGAGCGTAAAGCTCGACGGTCTTCGGCCACATGTCGAGCAGCTTCTTTGCCCTGGCGTCGAGTTGCCCCTCCTTCCAGGTGATCAGCTCATCGAAGTCGGCTACCGACTTGCCGCAGGTGTCAAACAAAGCCCTGGCAATTCTCAGGGACTGCCGCTGGCGAGCGATCTCCGCCTGCTCGGCGGTATGGGCATGATAGCTGCGGACCGATTCGGCAATCTCGGCCAGGTAGCGCACACGCTGTGCCGGAACGATCGCCCGCTGGTTCGACGATTGCCGGACACCAACCAGCGGCAGCTTGCCCCTCTTCAGCTTCAGACCAAAGGCGTGCAATTTGGCCGCCGCCGCCTGGTACAGGGCAGTCACGCCGTCGTCGTTGAAACGGGCCGCCATGGTGCCAAAAACCGGCATTTCCTCCGGGCTCTGATTGAACGCCTCATGGTTGCGCTGATACTGCTTGCGCACATCGCGCAGCGCATCCTCGGCACCCTTGCGGTCAAACTTGTTGATCGCGACAAAATCGGCGAAGTCGAGCATGTCGATCTTCTCCAGCTGCGAAGCCGCGCCAAACTCGGGCGTCATGACGTAGAGAGAGACATCGACCAGTGGCACGATGGCAGCATTGCCCTGGCCGATACCGGAGGTCTCGACGATTACCAGGTCAAAACCGGCCAGCTTGCAGGCAGCGATCACTTCGGGCAACGCGGCAGACACCTCGGAACCCGTTTCCCGCGTCGCCAGTGAGCGCATATAGATGTTTGGATGCTCAATCGCGTTCATCCGGATGCGGTCACCGAGCAGTGCCCCCCCGGTGCGCTTGCGTGACGGATCGATCGAGATGATCGCCAGCCGGAGGGTGTCGCCCTGATCAAGCCGAAAGCGCCGGACCAGTTCGTCGGTCAGCGACGACTTGCCGGCACCGCCGGTACCGGTGATGCCGAGTGTCGGCACCTTGAGCCCGGCGGCGGCGTGGATGAGTTTCTTGCGCAGCGCCTCGGGGCAGGCACCGTTCTCCAGCGCAGTGATGATCTGCGCCAGTTTGCGACCGTCAGCGGCTTTCAGCGTGGCAAGCGCGGCGTCCGGATCCTGAGGAGCCAGTGCCGAAAGGTCGAAATCGGACTTCGCCACGACCTCGTTGATCATTCCCTGCAACCCCATCGACTGGCCGTCTTCCGGTGAGTAGACTCGTGTGACGCCATAGGCGTGCAGTTCTTCGATCTCGCTGGGGACGATCACCCCGCCACCACCGCCGAAAACCTGGATGTTCTCGCCACCTCCAGCCTTCAACAGATCGATCATGTACTTGAAGAACTCGACGTGCCCACCCTGGTACGAGGTAATGGCAATTCCCTGCACGTCCTCCTGCAGCGCGGCGTTCACAATCTCCTGCACGGAGCGGTTGTGGCCAAGGTGAATGACCTCGGCACCGGTCGACTGGAGAATGCGACGCATGATGTTGATTGACGCGTCATGCCCGTCGAACAACGAAGCAGCGGTGACAAAGCGCACCTTGTGCTTGGGTTTGTAGGGCAGAAGCTTCTTGGCGATGGAAAGGTCAGTCATGTCGTTCGCGCTCCACGAAAATCGTAAATGTCTTGGTTACGAGGAATTGTACCGGGACAGACATGTTAGGAAGTTGACGCCAATAAAGCCATTACCCAATACGCCGCCGAGAATGTAAATATTGCCAAGTTGGAATATCGTGTCAATACACCGCCTTGCGAGAAGCCAATGACATACCATGAGAAGACTGCCAAAGATGCCTCAGCCACCGCCAGCGCACCACCGCCACCGGCGCGCGCCACAGTGGCCATTGCCTTTGTTCAGGGGATGCTGGCAGGTCTCCGCCACGCAGGCCGTGACGCCGATCTGCTCCTTGAGCGCGCGCGCATCGCCCCCCAGGTCCTGAGCGACCCGACCGCCCGCATTCCGGTCGACCGCTATGCCGAACTCTACAATCTGATCAACCGCGAACTGGACGATGAAGGCTTTGGCCTGTTTTCGGTGCCGATCCGAGCCGGCGCCTTCGAGTTCCTTTGTCGCAGCGTCATTACTGCGCCGACGCTGGCCGAGGCCATCAGACGCAGCGTCGGCTTTCTGCGCCTGGTCCTGCCCGACCTCGCCGTTCGTCTCGCCAGCAATGACGAGCAGGCCTGCCTATGCATCAGGGAAACCCGCCCGCTCAAAATCGGGCGTGTCTTCGCCTTCGAATGGTTGCTGCGTCTGTTGCATGGACTGCTTTCCTGGCTTGTCGGGCGCAGCATCGTTCTCGAATCGGTCGCTTTCCCCTACCCCCGTCCGGCGCATGCCGAGGATTATGCACTGATCTATACGGCGCACTCGACCTTTGACGCCGAAACGCTGAGCGCCATTTTCGCTGCCAACCTCCTCGACCTGCCGATCCGTCGCGATGAAGCCGCGCTTCAGGCCTTCCTTGATGGTGCACCGGGCAAGCTGACAACCTTGTACCGTCGTGATCGAGAAATGGTTCTGCGCGTACGCAACGCGCTGCGCGATGCGCTGCCGGCGTCGGGCTCGCTGGGTGACGTGGCCAGCGCTTTGCATTTATCGCCACGCACCCTGCATCGCCGCCTGAAGGAAGAGGGATCGAGCTTTCAGGCAATCAAGGATGCCTTGCGCCGCGACCTGGCGATCAACCGACTCGCCAAGACCCGGCAGGCATTGACAGCGATTGCCGCCGAACTCGGCTTTGCCGACCCCGCTGCCTTCTACCGTGCCTTCCTGAGATGGACCGGCATGGCACCTGCGCACTACCGAAGACGACTGCAGGCAGCAAGCGAGAACACAGACAGGAAGCACGGGGCTGATTTCGCGTCGCCCTAGCGCCCGCGCTGCAGATCAGAGAGCAACACCGACTGCTGTCCCTGGCCGGTCGATCATCAAGCGCGTCGCGTCTTCCAGGTCGGCATGGGTGCTGCCGCGGTACAACGCGTTGACGAATTTACGCCAGATCAGGTCCGGTTCACCCAGGAGAAACCCGTAGAATCCAGAGCCCGCTTGCCTGCACGCCGCGACCCTGATTCGCGACACTTCAGCGGGCCCAAGTTGGATCGTCACTTCACCCCAACGATTGATTGGAACAGGAATCGGTGCGTGCGCCTGAAACCCATAGCACGAGAGCTGGATAATGTCGAGGTTGAGGTTGCCTTCCGTTCCATCGGGCGCCACGACAGAAAACCTGGCCGGACATCTGACAGAAAATCGCCGGTGACGCCTGCGAACCGTCTGATCCTGATTGCCGTCGGACACTGCCGGCAGAACATCGTGGTAGGCGGGCAGATCGTAGATCGCATGCAACAGACGCTTTTTGCGGTCACTCAACTGGCTGAAAACCTTGGTGCGGACGTTGAAGAAATGATCGAGCAACTCTGGTGTCAGCACCGGGTCATTGGTGGTATCGAAACGGCGTGGTGGCAGCTGGATGTTGGGCAGCTTGACCTCGGTAAAGAAGGCATGGAGATTTCGCTTTGCCGGTTTGGATGAATAGTGTTTCCTGAAGGTCTCAGGAGCTGTCCTGAGGTCCAGCGTCGCGCCCACTGCCGGCGTGCCATTGACGAAATCGTAGTGTTCGACGACATCCGGAGTCAGACGCTTGAAGAACAGCAGCGATTCGTACATTTCAACGTGGCTGGGAGTAACCGCAATCACGAGGTGCCGGGTATCAAAGAAGGTCGTGCAATACGCGTACATGAATTTCATCAGCGGAAACAGAATTGTTCCACCGGTGCGGCGAAATCGCCGGTGTACCGCCAGTGCAGATACCTCGGCAATATTCCCCTGCTTCTCACGCAGTGCCGTCAGGTCGAAAATCCGCTGCAGCGGAAAGCCCAGAACGCTCTCCCTGATCAGGGACAGGGTACCAACCACTTCCCCGTCATACTTCGCGCAGAGGGTCGTGGTCGTCGGCAAGGCGTGATAAATTGTCACCCGCATCCCGGAAGGATCGGGCTGCATGAAGTTCCTGGCGACATAGGCATCGTGGAGCAAGGTGAAACACCCTTCGAGCTCCGCCTGCGTCTCGGCGATTTTAAGTACCAGGCGTTCTTTGGGGGCTGGATCGCAATCGACAAGATGACGGTATACGGCGAAACGCCTTTCCTCCGGGAGGCGGTTGAACCACTTCCTCAACGTCCCGCTCAGCAGCTTTCGTACCGGCAAGATCAGTTTTCTGATCATCACGAATCCCGCAGCAACGGCCAACTTCCGCCGGGCGCACTCTAGCTTGCGGGCACGAACATTCGTGCCGCTTCGCTTGGCACTCTCGGAGCACTGCAGTCTACTGTACTTAAATCCGGGCGATATGCCTTTCGAGGAGAAGGCGCATACGGTCGCTACGATGATTTTCTGGATGAATCAGGTTCTGCGCCGCCCCCAGGACCGGGAGTGGCGCGACTCTTGACCGCTGCCGCCAGGAAGTCGGCAGACCAACGATCATTGCCGGAGATTGCGCAGGGATACAGTGTGATGTTGCACGATGGCACAGACGGATACTCGAGGACCGATCACGAATACCCGTCGCGGCGAGGGCAATGAAAAACCCGGTCGTTGCGACTCCTGCCGTGAACCCGTCGTCAGGCGGTGGTGGCTGCTTCGCCCTTCGGGCCAGAAGGTCCTGGCGGGCCCTTGGGACCGGCCACACCCTTGGCACCCGGCACGCCCTGCGGCCCGGCAGCGCCTTCGCGACCCTGAGGGCCCTGCGGGCCCTGCGGGCCCATCACACCAGGATCGCCCTTGGCACCGGCAGGCCCTGGCTCGCCCTGCGGCCCTACCGGACCTCGCTCGCCCTTGGCACCCGCAGGGCCTCTGTCGCCTTGCGGTCCGGCGGGCCCTTCCTGGAGTATGAGTTGCGCAAACTGGGCCTCCAGCGCAGCAACGCGCTGTTCCAGCAACTGCATCGGATCAACCGCCGGTGTCAGCAGACTCTCTGCCTTCGCAGTGGCGGACTTCTTCTTGTCTTTCTTTTTCGACAATGTAGGTCTCCTCTCGTAAACAAGGTGCGCGGAGCAACGCGGCTGCAACGCTCCGCCTGCCACTAAAGCATGGAATGGCGAGGCCGGTCAATCTTCTGCCCGCGGGTCCAGGCGCTGGCGGGCAGCGTGACCTATCGCACAAAGCGCCATGACTCACCTCGGTATAATGATCCTTGAAGCATCGACCCGCGGCCTGCTGGCTGGCTGCCGCCGGGGAAAACCCATCTACAGGAGATTGCATGGACATCAAAGACGAGGTGGTAGCGGTTCTTGACGAGGTGTTGAGCCTCAAGGGCCGGGCGAGCGGATTTTCGCTGAACACACCATTGCTCGGTGCACTACCCGAACTCGATTCGATGGCGGTGGTTGCTCTGATCACGACACTGGAAGAACGCTTCGGGTTTATTGTCGAGGACGATGAAATCGACGGTTCGGTATTTGCATCCCTGGCTACCCTGATCGACTTCGTCCAGGGCAAACTGGCCGCTTGACCATCCCTCGCCATGGCCTTTGAAGCCTTCTTCCTGCCAGCCGCTTCAGGCCAGCGCTTCGCGATTCTTCATGGTCCCGAAGCGCCCACTAGGCATTGTGGCGCGGTGGTGTACGTGGCGCCCTTTGCCGAAGAGCTGAACAAGTCAAGGCGCATGGCCGCCTTGCAGGCACGAGCGATGGCCGCCGCCGGCTACACCGTCCTGCAAATCGATTTGCTGGGTTGTGGCGACAGTTCCGGCGACTTCGGCGATGCCACGTGGGAGGCATGGCTGGCGGACGTCGAGCTTGCCTGCGACTGGCTTCAGCAGCAGACTGCCACACCGCTATGGTTGTGGGGCCAGCGCACAGGCTGCCTGTTGGCGAATGAAGCGGCAAACCGAATGGGACGTCCGGTCAACCTGCTGTTCTGGCAGCCGGTGGTTTCCGGCAAGCAGTTCCTGCAGCAGTTCCTGCGGCTGAAGCTGGCCGCCGGGATCCTCGGCGGAGAAAGCAAGGGCGTGACGGAGCGGCTGCGCAAGCAACTGCAGCAGGGGGAGTCCGTCGAGGTCGCCGGCTATCTTCTGTCACCAGCCCTGGCTGCCGGACTGGAGAAGGCGGAGCTGCTCTTGCCGCACCGCTCTGGCCGCGTCGAGTGGATCGAAATCTCCAGCCGGCCGGATGCCAGCCTGTCGCCCGCCGCCCTGGCGCGGCTGACGCAGTGGCAGGCGGCCGGCCAGCACGTCCGCAGCAACCTGGTCAACGGTCCGGCGTTCTGGCAGACGAGCGAGATCAGCGAGTGTCCGGCACTGCTTGACGCCAGCCTGATGGCAATGTCCGAAACGGTTGCTGCATGAAAGTCGTCGAGCGAGCCCTGGTGTTCCCCTGCGCCGGCGATCTCCTGCCGGGCATCGTCGCCTTGCCACGGCCATCCTCGGACGCGCATAGCCCCGCCCGAATGGGCAGCAGCGCGGCGTCGGCAGTGCCGGGGAATGGCGCGAGTGCCCCGGATCGGGCTGTCATGCCGGACCCGTCAGCCGGTTGCGGGGTGCTGGTCGTCGTTGGCGGCCCGCAATACCGGGTGGGCAGTCATCGACAGTTCCTGCTGCTCGCTCGCCGCCTGGCGGCTGAAGGCTACCCTACGATGCGCTTCGACTATCGCGGCATGGGCGACGCAAGCGGCGAAATGCACGGCTTTGAAGAAGTTTCGGCCGACATCGGCGCCGCCCTTGACGCCTTTCAGCTGGCATGCCCATCGTTGCGGCGCATCGTTCTCTGGGGGCTTTGCGACGCCGCCTCGGCGGCGCTGCTGTATGTCCAGGCAACGCGTGACCCGAGGGTTGCCGGCCTGGTCCTGCTGAACCCCTGGGTTCGCTCCGAGACCAGCCTGGCGCAGACACAGATCAAGCACTATTACCGCCAGCGTCTGCTACAAGGTGATTTCTGGTGGAAGCTGCTGAGCGGCCGGATGGAAGTGCTGAAATCGGTTCGCGGCCTGCTCCGGACCGCGTGGGTGGCGCACCGGCAGGGTCCGGCAGACCGACAGCCTGCGCGTTCTTTTCAGGATCGCATGGCCGATGGCTGGCGACAGTTTTCCGGGAAAATACTTCTGGTCCTCAGCGGACAGGACTATACAGCCAAGGAATTCCTGGAATTTTCCGGCGCCAACCTCGCCTGGTCAGGTCTGATCGAGGCTTGCAAGGTACGCCGGATTGACATGGCTGACGCCGATCACACCTTCTCATCGCTCGCGTCGCGCGCGGCCGTAGAAAACGCGACCCTGGCGTGGCTTGACACCCTGACGGGCACTGACGACGATAACGACGTCGCCGCAACGGCTGCTGACGGGAATTCGCCACCATCCAGGCGAGAGGAATTGTGGGCATGAACAGAGGAATGACCGATACCTATGGCGCGCGGCACCTCAGCCGTGGCAAGGCCCATCCCGGCTCGTCGCGCTGGTTCCGGCGCTATCGCTGGCTGGTGATCTGCGGCTGGCTGATCATGATGCTGGCGGTCGCCTGGCTGCTCTTCTTTCGCTCCAACAAGCCACCAGTGGCGCCACCGGCGCCACTGGTCGCCGAACGCTCGGCCTCCGTGGCCGACGCCGCCGCCAGGATGCCTGCGGTCAAGCTGCCGGCGGACGATGCCGCGCATGACAAGCTCACCGAGTGGTGGTACTACAGTGGCCACCTGCAGACCGATTCCGGCGAGCGTTACTCGTTTCATCTCGCAACCTTCCTGCGCCAGGGCACGCTGACGCATACGGTATTCCACGGCTCGCTGCTCGACCATCAGACCGAAAAGCTGTACACCGAGCAGGCACGTACCGCCGGCAACCCGTCGACCGGGCGCCGCGACGGTTTTGACTTCACCTTTGGCGACTGGCAGATGCGCGGAGAAGGTGCCAGCCACTCAGCGAAAATGACCGGCAAGGATTTTGCGCTTGATCTGAAGCTCAACGACCGCCTGCCACCCGTACTGCACCAGGCGCCGGGAACGCCGGTCGCCGGTCTGCTCGATTTCGCCGCCGCAGGCATGAGCTATTACACCTCGCGTCCACGCATGACCGCAGAGGGCACGCTGACCATTGCCGGCACGCCCAGGGCAGTTCGCGGCGAAGTGTGGTTCGATCACCAGTGGGGCGACTTCGAGGCGGCGAAACTGCGCTGGAACTGGTTTGCGCTACAACTGGCCGACGGTGCGGATATCATGATTTTCGAACTGTTTGACCGCCAGGGGGGGCCGGTTCTGCGAATGGGAACCCATGCCAAGGACGGCACGGTCAGCGCGATCGGCGCCGCGGAATTCGAAGCCACCTCCCGCGGCACCTGGAAGAGCCCTTCGTCAGGGGTGGTCTATCCGATGGACTGGACGATTTCCGTGCCAGCCAAGGGCTTGAAGTTGAAGGTCGATCCAGTAATCCGCTGGAGCCAGTTTGATGCCCGCACGACCACACTGAACGTCTACTGGGAAGGCGCGGTCAAGGTCAGCGGTTCGCACACCGGCGTCGGTTTCATGGAATTGAGCGGCTACAACACACCTGCCGAACAAGCGGGGCCGAAGGGCAAATAGCGGCCTTCAGGCTGCAAGGCGCAAGAACCGCCGGCTCCCTGCGCAACCCGGAGAGACCAGCGCGCCCGGACAAAGGGTACCTTGCCGCTCTCACCCTTTCCGTTCGAGTCGCGACGCGAGTTCGACCTTGTTGCTGACCCCCAGCTTCTTGAAGCAGTGGGCAATGTGATTGCGCACCGTTGCCGGTGATAACGACAGCGCCGCGCCGATCGCCGAATGGGTCTCACCTTGGGCATAACGGGCGGCGATTTCGCGTTCGCGAAGCGACAATTGCTCCAGCGCACCATCGGCTCTCACGAGGACATAGCGCAACTGCCCGTGCGGCGTGACGTCGAATCGGACCGACGCGGCAGCATAACCGCCACCCGCGTTGATGCAGCTAGCCAGGGCTTCGGGCAAGCCGCTGCCACTCCAGTCAGGCCAGTGTCTGCGGATACGGGCAACAAAGGCCGGCGAGGCTTCGCGCAGGAAGGCGTGCGCGTCAACCAGGGCCCACTCTCGGTTGTCGGTACGTGGAACCTTCAGGAAATGACGCAAGCGGACGGCACGGTGTACCTCCACCAGATGTGGCATCAGCAGTTCCTTGGTCTGGCGCTCGGCCTCGGAAAACGGGCGCCGCCAGTCGTGCCGCCAGACGGTCAGAAACTCGTAGAGCGACGATGCAGGCTCGATCAGCAACGTGCCAAGCGCACACTCCACCTTGAAGTGACGGGCAAAGTCGCGATAGAGCGGCGTCCGTACATAGCGCGCGCGGGTCGTGAGATCCCTGAGATTTACGGCGACGCCGGAGCCGGCGAGCAGCGCCGCACGGAAAGGATCTTGCTCCATTTGCATCGCGTAGGCATCAAGGATGCCGTGATCGCAATTGTGCAGATACATGTCGTGCAGCACGGGCGGATTCGCGGCCGCGTTGCCCCACCAGGCTGAATCGAAGGCAATCAGACCCTGGATCTGCTCCAGCGCCCAGCCGCGAAAGCTGCCGAGCGGCACCTCGCGACCCTCGCGGTACAAGGACAGGATCAACTGGTTCAGAGTTTGTGCATTGGACATCGCCCGCCTGCCTGTCGTGTACGCCATCCCACCTTTATGACAAGTGCTCTCCGCGATAGTGCAGTTGCACCATGCAGGGCCTTTACACCCTGCGGCCCAAGGGGCGCCCGGCCTTACCCCTTAACGCGGACTGCGCACTCGACCGTTGGCGCAAGCCGCTGATCTAAATGATTCCGGCAAAGCTCGGCAAGCAGGCGAACAACATAGGCGCGGAAATTGCTTGCGCAACAACATCCGCCAATTTCGTTTTGCCGGCTGGCCAGAGAAGTCATGAAAACCACGCCTACTGATGGAGAATAACATGCCCGCACGTCACCGACCTTTCACCCTGAAACGCGGCCTGCTGGCCATTCTGCTCGCCTTCCCGGCGCAACAGGCGCTGGCTGCCAACTGCACCTGGAACACGGCCTCGGGCAACTGGAACGCGCTGGCCAATTGGGCCTCGTGCTTGGCCGGCAACGGCAACCCGGCGCAGACGCCGGGTTCTAATGACACCGCCACCATCGGCGCCACCGGCGTGGTGACGGTGAACAGCGCGCAGAACATCCTGAACCTCAACCACGCCGGGATTCTCAATATTGATGCCGCTTCGCTGACGCTAGTAGCCGGGGGCGCCACTAACAACGCCGGCGGCGTGATCAACGTCGCTACGGGCGCACTGCTGACCCAGAACGGGCAGACTGTCTCCGGCGGCACCATCAACACCAGCGGCGGCGGCCTCTTCACGGTAACGAGCACCGCCGCCAATTACCTGAACGGGGTCACGCTCACCGGCAAGATGGACATGGCCACGGTGGCCAACAGCCGCCAGCGCATCACCAACGGACTGACGCTCGACAACGGCACCGTCGACATCAACGGCAACGGCATCCTGAGCTTCGAAGGCGCGAGCACGCTTGGGGGCACGGGCAGTATCGTGTTCGGAGCCACCGGCCCGGGTAACCGCATGGACCTCGACGGCAACGGCACCACCACCTTCGCCTCGGGCACCACGGTACGCGGGCAGAACGGCACCATCGGCCGGCAGATCAACATCGGCGGCACGCAGACGCTGGTGAACAACGGCACGATCAGCGCCGATGTGGCCGGTGGCAGCATCGAGATCACTGACTCTGCGGTCACCAACAACGGCACGCTGAGTGCCCTGAACGGCGGCACGCTGGTGCTCAGCAGCAATGTCACCGGCAGCGCCACCGGGCAGATCATCGCCGGCGCCGGCAGCACCGTAAGGCAGGAAGGCGTGTCCATCGGCGGCATCATCAACACCAGCGGCGGTGGCCTCTTCACGGTAACGAGCACCGCCGCCAATTACCTGAACGGGGTCACGCTCAACGGCAACCTCGACATGGCCAGCATCGCCAACAACCGTGAGCGAGTGACCGCTGGTGGCCTAGTACTCAACGGCACGATCAACATCAACAGTAACGGCATCCTCAGCTTCGAGGGCGACGGCGCGCTCAGTGGCAACGGCACCATCGTGTTCGGTGCGACTGGCCCCGGCAACCGCATCGACCTCGACGGCAACGGCACCACCACCTTCGCCTCGGGCACCACGGTACGCGGGCAGAACGGCACCATCGGCCGGCAGATCAACATCGGCGGCACGCAGACGCTGGTGAACAACGGCACGATCAGCGCCGATGTGGCCGGTGGCAGCATCGAGATCACTGACTCTGCGGTCACCAACAACGGCACGCTGAGTGCCCTGAACGGCGGCACGCTGGTGCTCA
>JAFLDL010000011.1:0-22679 GCA_017302435.1 Candidatus Accumulibacter necessarius | reverse complement strand
GCGCGACCGGCCCGGGTAACAGAATCGACCTCGACGGCAACGGCGCCACCACCTTCGCCTCGGGCATCACGGTACGCGGGCAGAACGGCACCATCGGCCGGCAGATCAACATCGGAGGTACGCAGACGCTGGTGAACAACGGCACGATCAGCGCCGATGTGGCCGGTGGCAGCATCGAGATCACTGACTCTGCGGTCACCAACAACGGCACGCTGAGTGCCCTGAACGGCGGCACGCTGGTGCTCAGCAGCAATGTCACCGGCAGCGCCACCGGGCAGATCATCGCCGGCGCCGGCAGCACCGTAAGGCAGGAAGGCGTGTCCATCGGCGGCATCATCAACACCAGCGGCGGTGGCCTCTTCACGGTAACGAGCACCGCCGCCAATTACCTGAACGGGGTCACGCTCAACGGCAACCTCGACATGGCCAGCATCGCCAACAACCGTGAGCGAGTGACCGCTGGTGGCCTAGTACTCAACGGCACGATCAACATCAACAGTAACGGCATCCTCAGCTTCGAGGGCGACGGCGCGCTCAGTGGCAACGGCACCATCGTGCTCGGCGCGACCGGCCCGGGTAACAGAATCGACCTCGACGGCAACGGCGCCACCACCTTCGCCTCGGGCATCACGGTACGCGGGCAGAACGGCACCATCGGCCGGCAGATCAACATCGGAGGTACGCAGACACTGGTGAACAACGGCCTCATCAGCGCCGACGTGGCCGGTGGCACCATCACGATCACGGATTCGGCGGTTACCAACAACAACAGGCTTGAAGCGCGCAACGGAGCAACCTTGGTGCTCGATAGCGCTGTGACCAATGGCGGCTCGGGTGTCATCCTGGCCGATAACGGCGTGGTACTGCAGTCGGGCGTGCGCATCACTGGCGGCAGCAACCAGTCGGCCAACGGCGGCGCCTTGCGCGTGACCAGCAACGCCGCGAACTACCTTGACAACACCACCGTCGCCGGCGTACTGGACATGGCGACGATCGCCAACAGCCGTCAGCGCGTTAACAACGGCCTGTCGCTCAATGGCATCGTCAACATAAATAGCAATGGCATCCTCGGCTTCGAGGGCACCAGCACGCTCGGCGGCACGGGCAGCATCGTGCTGGGCAACACGGGCGCCGGCAACCGCATCGATCTGGAAGGCAACGGCACCACCACGTTCGCAGCGGGCGTGACGGTGCGGGGGCACAGCGGCACCATCGGCGGGCAGCTCAACATCGCCGGCACCCAGACGCTGGTGAACAACGGCACCATCAATGCTGAGTTGGCGGGTGGCGTCATCAGCTTCAGCGACTCGGCGCTGGTCAACAACGGGCTGGCGCGCGCCCAGGCTGGCACCATGAACATCAACGTACCGCTTTCGGGCACTGGCACGCTACAAGTGGATGCCACCGGTGCGATGAACCTCGCGGTCGGCGCGAAGTCGCAAGGCGTGCTGGCCATGGGTGCCACTGGCGCTGCGCTGAACGTGAACACCGGCAACCTGACCATCAGCAGCGACTACACCAACGTCGGTGCCGGCACGGGCAACAGCTTCAACCGCCGTGCGGGCGTCACGGGCACGGGCCAGATCGTGGCCGGCGGCAACGCCGCGCAGATCATCACCGGCAGCACCGTCGCCGGTGGCAACAGCAACAACGCCACGCTGACCATCGGCAACGTGCGGGTCGGTGCTACTACCTTCGATTACCAGGTGGCCAACACGGGCAATACCGGCCCAGCGTTGCGCGGTGCGATCCAGACGAATGTCAACGGTGCCAACCTGACTGATGCCAGACTCAGCGGCACTGGCGTCACCGCCAGCAACTACAACGCAGGTGCTCCGGGAAGCAATAGCGGAAACCTCGGTGTCACCTTCACGGCAGCCAACGCGGGCGCACTGGCCCCTCTGTCGGGCCAAGTGCTGAACCTGCGCAGCAACTTCGAGAACATCGCCGACCAGAAGCTGAACATCGTGCTGGCGGGCGGTGCAGCGGCGTACAACGCCGCGGTCGGTGCGGCGACGCCGTCGCCGGCGGTGGTGGCCAACCAGCGCGTCGGCGGCACCAACACGGTCGCGCTCTCCGTCAGCAACAACGCGCAGGCAGGCGCCTTCAGCGAGGATCTGCGCGCCACTTTCGGCGCCAACACGGGCGATGCGCAGAATAACGGCGGCATCATCAACGCGCTGATTGCCGGCGGGTTGAATGCTGGCGCGATGAGCGTCGGCGTGAACACCGGTAGCGCCGGCGTCAAGACCGGGACGGTGGCGCTGAACTACCAGACGACGGGCACGGTCAACGGCGTTAGCAACGGCCTGCCGCTGGCCGGCGCGAACGCGCCGCAGACGATCAACGTCAATGGCAACGTGTACCAGGCGGCTGCGGGACAGATCATCACCGCGCCGCTGAACTTCAACGTGCAGGTTGGCCAGGCGGTGACGCAGAATCTGGTGATCCGCAACACGGCCAGCGGGCCGAACGGATTCGTCGAGGACCTGGACGCCAGCTTCGGTGCGGCCGGCGACGCACGCATCTCCGGAGCGGGGTCGCTGTCAGGCATCCTCGCCGGCACCAACAGCACCGGGGCCAACGGCACGATGACCGTCAACGTCGACACGTCGGCCGCCGGCAGCATCAGCAGCAACATTCTGGTGAACTATTTCACCGCCGGCAGGGTGGCGGGCGTCAGCAACGGCCTGGGCATCGCGGCGGCCGGCTCGGAAGCCTACGGCGTCGTCGGCACCATCGTGCAGGGCAACGTGATCGACCAGGCCAAGCCGGTGATCAACGGCGTGGCCAACCCTGGCGCGGTGACCGTGAACCTCGGCAACGTGCGAATTAACACGGCCGCCGGCCAGACGCTGAACGTGCTGAACCAGGCTACCGGCAACCAGCAGGCGGCGCTGAACGCCAGCATCGCCAGCAACGGCGCCCCGGTCACCGCCAGCGGCAGCTTCAGCGGCCTGCTGCCGGGCAACTCCAGCCCGGGCCAGGCCGGCATCGGCACGCTGCAGGTCGGCCTCGACACCTCGGCCGCCGGCGCGCGCAGCGGCAGCGCGACGGTCAGCCTGGTCTCCGACATCACCGCATTCGGCAACTGCGCGCCGAACTGCACGCTGAACCTGCCGGATCAGACGGTCAACGTCAGCGGCAACGTCTACCGCCTGGCCAACCCGACGCTCAATGCGCCGACCACCATCACCGTGGCGGCGCGCGTCGGCGATACGGTCGCGGCGGACCGGGTGGTGTCGATCACCAACAGCTCGCCTGATGCCTTCACCGAGGGGCTGAAAGTGACGCTGGGCACCATCACCGGCAACGCGCAGGCCGCAGGCGGCATCGCCAACCTAGGCGCTGGCGGCACGGATGCGGGCTCGATCAAGGTCGGCCTGGGCAACACGGCCATCGCCGGCACGAGCACGGCGACGGTGGCGCTCGACTTCGTCTCCACCGGCGCCGGCACCACCGGCGCGCCGGACCTGCAGGTCGGCACCGGCACCCTGACCGTGGATGGCAAGGTCTACACGGCGGCGGTGGGCCAGACGCCGACAGCGACGCTGAACTTCGGCGTCGTGCGGGTGGGCGACACGCCGAGCGCGAAGGACATCGTGATCGACAACGCGGCTGCGGTGACGGCGCTCAACGACACGCTGCGCGCCGACCTAAGCGGGGTGAGCGGGCCGTTCACCGGCAACGGTGGCAGCGTGGCGGGCATCGCCGCGCAGGGTAGCGGCACGATCGCGGTGGGTCTGAACACGGCTGCGGCGGGCGTGTTCAGCCAGAACGGCACGGTGAGCTTCCTGAGCCAGAACGCGGACATGGCCGACGCGTCGGCGGGGCCGAACGCCAACGTGCTCCTGAAGGCGCAGGTGAACAACCTGGCTAACGCGGACTTCGACTGGCTGTCGGGGGCCGGTGTGCTGAAGCAGAACGGGACCGACTACGTGCTCGACCTCGGCACGGTGACGGTGGGCGCGATCCTGAGCGCGCTGCTGCAGCTGGACAACGACGTGGCGGGGCCGGCGGACGATCTGTCGGGCGGCTTCGATCTGAGTGGGGCGGACGACTTCGCGCTCAGCGGGTGGGGCACGGTCGGTCCCCTGGCCGCGGGCCAGGCGCAGGGCGGGCTGCAGCTGAACTGGCTGGCGGCGGCGCAGGGCCAGTTCAGCGACACCATCGTCTTCAACGGTGTCGGCACCAACGCGTCTGACCCGCAGGGCCTGGCGCAATCGCGGCAACTCGTCATCCGCGCCAACGTGATCCAGGGCGGTGGGGGGGGCACGGTGCCCGAGCCGGGCACGCTGCTGCTGTTGGTACTGGGATTGGCTGGCATGGTTCTCCAGGGTCGGCGCAGCATGCTACACTAAAATCTGTAACGGGTTCCCCGGCCGGGGAACCCGCGCCCCGTTCCAGCCCGATTTTTCCCGAGGAGCACTCCGTTGACCGTTTTTCAGTATCGTGTCCTAGTGGTCCTAGGCGCGCTCGCCCTTGCCTTGGCGATTGTCAACGCCGTGATGTTCAGCAGTAACCGGCAGGCACAGAATGAACTTGCGACGCGCGGGCAGTACATCCAGCAGAGCCTGCAACTGGAACCGCTGTACCAGTCGTTGATCAAGTCGCTGGCCGATCTGGCGGCCAAGGACAACGATGCGCAACTGCGCGACCTGCTGGCCTCACAAGGCATCTCCTTCAGTGCCAATCCGCAACCCGCACCGGCGCGGTGATCGATATGAGCGAACAGAAGCCCGCCAGTCTATTTGTCCCGGTGTTGCTGATTGCCCTGGCCGTGGTGGTGTGGTCTGGCTTCCAGGCCAGCCAGCTGTACCAGGAGCGAGCCAGCCTGAGCAGTCTGCGTACCAGCCAGGAAGCCACCTTCAGCAACGCCGAGAAAATGCGCCGTCAGCTCGATTCTCTGGCCGCCGGCACGCAACAACTGGCAAGCGCCGGAAACAAGAACGCGCAGGCTGTGGTGAACGCCCTCCAGCAGCGCGGCATCACCATCAATCCGGAAGCGAAGAAGCCCCAGTAGTTCGGCCAGGAATCTGCCACACAGGCTGCTGATAGCAGCTTCACAAGTTCCATTGCCAGCGCTTTCCCGGTAGCCAATCACCAATCTCTCGGACCTTTCTGCGGAGCGACGGTTGGTGAGTTCGCGCAACCCACCTGAACATCTGCAAACCCTTGCAACGTCGGTGTCTTGCCTCCGGCCTGAGCGGTTATGATGAGAGGCTTTGCCCTCGAGACACCGCACGGACAAGGAATGAACCTTCTCAGGACACTCGCCACTGTCAGCAGCATGACCCTGCTGTCGCGCATACTCGGTTTCGTGCGCGACTTCGTTATTGCGCGCACTTTCGGCGCCGGGATGCTCACCGACGCCTTCTTTGTCGCTTTCAAGCTGCCCAATCTGCTGCGCCGCCTGTTTGCCGAAGGCGCGTTCTCGCAGGCCTTTGTGCCGGTGCTTGGCGAATACCGAAACAAACGCGGCAGTGACGACACCAGGCAGCTCGTGGACCGTGTCGCGAGCCTGCTTTTTCTCATCGTCATGGCGGTGACCCTGATCGGCATGGCCGCGGCGCCAGTCCTGGTGTATCTCTCGGCGCCGGGCTTCAGCGACGACCCGGAGAAATTCGCTCTGACCGTTAACCTGACGCGCATCACCTTTCCCTACATTTTTTTCATGTCCCTGGTCGCTCTGGCCGGCGGCATTCTCAATACGTGGAGCCGATTCGCCGTCCCCGCTTTCACGCCGGTACTGCTCAACGTCTCGTTCATTCTCATGGCACTTTTTGCCGCGCCGCACTTCGACCCGCCGATAATGGCTCTCGGCTGGGCGGTGTTTCTCGGTGGTGCCCTGCAACTGGCATTCCAGATCCCCAGTCTGCAGCGCATCGGCATGCTGCCGAGATTCTCGATCAGCCTGCGCGACGAGGGGGTGCGACGGATCTTCCGGTTAATGGCGCCAGCCGTTCTCGGCGTTTCCGTAGCGCAGGTCAGTCTCCTGCTGAACACCATATTTGCCTCCTTTCTGAACACCGGGAGTGTCTCCTGGTTGTACTACGCCGACCGCCTGATGGAGTTTCCGGCCGGCTTGCTCGGCGCCGCGTTGGGCACCATTCTGCTGCCCTCGCTGGCCCGGTGCCACGCCACGCAGCAGCACGACGAGTACTCCCGCCTGCTCGACTGGGGCTTGCGTCTGACCTTTCTGCTCGCCGCCCCGGCAGCGCTGGCACTGGCCATTCTCGCCGTACCGCTGATCACGACCCTGTTCCACCACGGCGCCTTCACCGCCAGCGACGTGTTCCGAACTCGCGATGCGCTGGTCGCCTATAGTCTCGGCCTGCTTGGCATGATCCTGGTGAAGGTACTCGCACCAGGCTTCTACGCACGCCAGAACGTACGCACGCCGGTCCGCATCGCGCTGCTCAGCCTGGCCGTAACCCAGGGGCTGAACCTGATCCTGATTGGCTGGCTGGCACACGCCGGCCTGGCACTGGCCATCGGACTGGCCGCCTGCCTCAACGCCACCCTGCTCTACCGTGGTCTTCGCCAGCACGGAATCTATATTCCCCAGCCCGGCTGGCTGCTTTTCTACTGCCGGCTGGGCTGCGCAATGGCGACCATGGGCATCGCGCTCTGGTTTGTCACCGGAGAAGCAGGCAACTGGCTCACCTGGAGCCTGACCGAGCGCCTGCTGCGTCTTTCTGGGGTCGTCGGCTTCGGTGCGGCCATCTATTTCGCTACACTATGGGTCGTCGGCTTTCGCCTGCGCGACTTCAAACGCAGTGGGGCCGAGTAATCAAACAGGAGGATTAACGATGAAATTGATCAGCAGCAGTTTCAATGAGGGTCAGCGGATCCCGGGCGACTTTGCCTTCTGTATCCCCGACCCGGCGCACCATGTCTGCCTGGGCAGCAATCTCAACCCGCAGCTGGCATGGAGTGGCGCACCGGCGTCAACCCAGTCGTTTGCCGTCATCTGCCATGATCCCGACGTGCCGAGCCAGGGCGACGACGTCAATCAGGAAGACCGCACGGTACCAGCGGCGCTGCCGCGGGTCGATTTCTTCCACTGGGTACTGATTGATCTGCCAGCGAGTCTCAGCGAGATCGGGGAGGGCGAGTTCTGCAGCGATGTCACCCCGCGCGGCAAACCTGGCCCACACGCGGCACACGGCGCGCGCCAGGGAATCAACGATTACACGGGCTGGTTTGCCAGTGACAACGACATGCGCGGCGACTACTACGGCTATGATGGTCCCTGCCCGCCCTGGAATGACGAGATCGTCCACCGTTACGTGTTTACGGTTTTCGCACTCGATGTCGCCAGGCTGAATATCGAAGGCAAGCTGACCGGACAACAAGTCCGCTCAGCCATGCAGGGACACGTTCTTGCGGAGGCAAGCCTGACCGGCAGCTACACGCTCAATCCATCCCTGAACCGGTAGCAGGGGAAGCAGGCAGCCTGATCGCCGGCCCGCAGGCTGCAGCCAGCAGAAACAACAAAAACGGGCCGTCAAGCGGCCCGTTTTTGTTCGGGGGCGTTGTCCGCCGACGGATTACTTCACACTGACCTCGACACGGCGCGCCTCTTCAGGACCTCCCGTGCCCGTGGTAACCATGGGCTTCTTGAGTTCGACGCGCTCCTCGGCGATACCGACGTTTTTCAGGGCATCCCGCACAGCCATCGCCCGGTTCTTGGCGATTTCCTCGTTGGTTGCCTGGCTACCGGTCGTATCGTGGAATCCCGAAACGGCCAGCTGCGCCGTCGGGTTAGCCTTGGCATAGGCAACAATCGCTTCGAGGGTCTTTCCAGCGTCGGCCGGTACTTCGGCCACACCCACCGCGAAATAGAGCTTGGCCGCCGGCACTGCCGCCGTTGCGGCTACCGGAGCGGCAGCAACCGGCTTGCTGACGGAAGCGGGGACCATCAGGGGCACGATCATCAGGGCGACGATGTTGATGATCTTGATCAGCGGGTTCACCGCCGGACCAGCCGTGTCCTTGTAGGGGTCGCCGACGGTATCACCAGTCACCGCTGCCTTGTGGGCTTCGGAGCCCTTACCGCCAAAGTGGCCGTCCTCGATGTACTTCTTGGCGTTATCCCAAGCGCCGCCGCCAGTGGTCATCGAGATGGCGACGAAAAGGCCGGTGATGATCGTTCCCATCAACAGGCCACCGAGCGCCTTCGGACCCAGCAGCAGGCCGACGAGAACCGGCACCAGTACCGGCAGCAGTGAGGGGATGATCATTTCCCGGATGGCCGCCGCGGTCAGCATGCCGACGGCGCGCGAATAGTCGGGCTTCGCCTTGCCTTCCATGATGCCCTTGATTTCCTTGAACTGCCGACGCACTTCGATGACCACCGCACCGGCGGCCCGGCCGACCGCTTCCATGGCCATGGCGGCGAACAGATAGGGAATCAGGCCACCGAGGAAGAGACCGATGATCACCATGTGATCGGAGAGGTCAAAACGCAGGCTACCACCAAAATTGGTTTCCAGCGCGTGCGTGTAATCGGCGAAGAGGACCAGCGCCGCCAAGCCAGCCGAACCGATGGCATACCCTTTGGTCACCGCCTTGGTCGTGTTGCCGACCGCGTCCAGCGGATCGGTCACGTCACGCACCGACTTGGGCAGACCGGACATTTCAGCAATACCGCCAGCGTTGTCAGTGATCGGTCCGTAGGCGTCGAGCGCGACGATGATGCCGGTCATCGACAGCATCGAGGTGGCCGCAATGGCGATGCCGTACAGGCCTGCCAGAGCATAGGTGATGTAGATCGCCGCGCAGACCGAGAGGACGGGCAGCGCACAGGCCTTCATCGAGACGGCAAGGCCGGCGATGATGTTGGTGCCGTGACCGGTGGTCGAGGCTTCGGCAACGCGTTTGACGGGTGAGAAGTCGGTCCCGGTATAGTACTCGGTGATCCAGACCAGCAGGCCCGTCAGCACCAGACCCACTGCCGCCGACCAGAAGATGTTCATCGAACTGATCAAGCTGCCATCGGCAAGCGTGACGCCGTTGCCGAGCATCATGGTGGTAATCGGGTAGAAGGCGATCAGTGCCAGCACGCCGGCGACGGCCAGGCCGCGGTAGAGGGCGTTCATGATCTTGCCGCCATCGTTGGCCTTGACGAAGAAACAGCCGATGATCGAAGCGATGATCGAAACGCCACCCAGCACCAACGGGTAGACAATCAGGTTGTCGTTAACACTGACAACTCCCTTGAGCATCATCGCGCTGAGCACCATCGTCGCCACCACGGTCACCGCGTAGGTCTCGAAGAGGTCCGCCGCCATGCCGGCACAGTCGCCAACGTTGTCACCAACGTTGTCGGCAATGACCGCCGGGTTACGTGGATCATCCTCGGGAATGCCGGCTTCTACCTTGCCGACCAGGTCGGCGCCGACGTCTGCGCCCTTGGTGAAAATGCCGCCACCAAGACGGGCAAAGATCGAAATCAGCGATCCACCGAAGGCCAGACCGACCAGCGGTTCAACACTGTGCTGAAAGTCCGCGCCGGTGCCCTTGAGGAACGCGTAATAGCCCGCCACCCCGAGGAGGCCCAGACCAACCACCAGCATGCCGGTGATGGCGCCACCCTTGAAGGCGACATCGAGCGCCGCCGAAATACCGCTACGCGCCGCTTCTGCGGTGCGCACGTTGGCCCGCACGGAAACATTCATGCCGATAAAACCGGTCGCACCCGAAAGCACCGCACCGATCAGAAAGCCAATGGCCATCAGCTTGCCGAGCGCAAACCAGATCAGGACAAAAAGTACCGCGCCGACGAGACCAATGGTCGTGTACTGTTTGGCAAGGTATGCCGAAGCGCCTTCCTGAATGGCTTTGGCGATCTCCTGCATGCGTGGGTTGCCGGCTGGCAACGAGAGAATCCACTTCGTCATGGCAGCGCCGTAAAGCACCGCAATGACCGCGCATACAAGCGCGAACATCAGACCTGAAGACATACACTACCTCCCTCACTAAAGTTACCCCGGCCCTGCGGAGACTCCGGAGGGTCTCCACGGGTCTGACTTGCCCCACAACTGAACCACGAACAGAACGTCAATTCAAGAACGGCAATACCCGAACCTGACTATGTCCCTTCGAGCCACGACCGCGACACGGGCGCGCATGCCGCCACCAGAACCGGCCAGTTACCCGCATCCCCCCTTGGCGACACCAGCTTCGCCGACCGGCAATCGGCAGCCCAACGCCTGCGTCGTGCCCACCCCGCCGCAACTGACGCCACAAGCGGAAACTGTAAGGGGCAGCGATAGCGCTGACCGACAATGGCTCGCGTCGGCTCTGCCGTCATCGGGCGGAGCTACGACAGGGCCGCGAAAGCCGCTTGCCGGATGTCATCCACGCTGCCGACACCGGCAATTTTGCGACACTTTGGCGCCTTGAAGTCGCCGGTGGCAGCCCACGTGCTGTAGTACTCGAGCAGGGGCTTGGTCTGCGAATGATAGACCTGCAGGCGCTTCCTGACCGTTTCTTCCGTGTCGTCGTCGCGCTGAATCAGATCCTCCCCGGTGACATCGTCTTTTCCGGCCACCCTGGGCGGATTGAAGCGGATGTGGTAGGTACGGCCTGAAGCGGGGTGCACACGACGACCGCTCATCCGCTCAATGATTTCTTCGTCGGCCACGTCGATCTCAAGCACATAGTCAAGCGCCACTCCAGCGACCTTCATCGCTTCGGCCTGCGGCAAGGTGCGCGGAAAACCATCGAACAGATAACCCGCCTGGCAATCCGCCTGCTGCAGGCGATCAGTCACCAGGCCGATGATGATTTCGTCCGACACCAGGCCACCGGAGTCCATGACCTTCTTGGCCTCGAGACCAAGAGGGGTACCCGCCTTGACCGCAGCGCGCAGCATGTCTCCGGTAGAGATCTGGGGAATGCTGAACTTTTCACGAATGAACTGGGCTTGAGTGCCTTTGCCGGCCCCTGGTGCGCCTAGCAGGATGAGTTTCATGGTTCGCCTTGTGAGAGAATCAAATCGAGCAGTTTGTCCAGTAATTCAGATAGTTGTGGCCCATTCAGAGTGGCTCAACATCACGTTGTCGTGACCAACAGGCGGAAACTTACCCTCAAACGCGCGCACGGTCAAACCTTTTTGAACCATTCCTGCATGCGCAGGGCATCCTCCGGGGTGTCCACGCCGGCACTTGGCAGGTGATCGGCAATCGCCACGCTGATGCGGAAACCGTGCCACAGGGCGCGCAATTGTTCGAGCGCCTCAAGGCTTTCCAGCGGTGACGAAGCAAGCTTGGCGTAGGTTCGCAGGAAGCGTGCGCGGTAGGCGTAGATCCCGACGTGCCGATAGGCGAGCATCTCGGGAGGCAGTGTCTCGCCACCGGACTCGCGAGCGAAGTGGTCGCGAGCGTAGGGAATCGGTGCGCGCGAGAAGTACATTGCGTCACCGCTTGCCGCCAGGACTACCTTGACAATGTTGGGGTTGAAGAAATCGGCAGCATCTGTTACCCGGTGCGCCACCGTCGCGATGTCGGCACCACTCTCCGCCAGGCGGCTGGCCGTAAGAACGATCAAGGCCGGATCAATCAACGGTTCATCGCCCTGAACGTTGACCACGATCGTCTCGTCGCTCCAGCCTGACAACTCGACGACCTCGGCCAGACGATCGGTCCCACTCGCGTGTTCAGACCGCGTGAGCGCACCGCGCAAGCCGTGACGCCTGGCAGCCTCCAGCACTTCCGCGTGGTCGCTGGCCACCAGCACCTCGTCGGCACCCGACAGCCGGGCGCGCTCCGCTACCCGCACGACCATCGGCTTGCCGCCGAGGTCAAGCAATGGCTTCGCCGGCAGGCGTGTGGACGCGTAACGAGCTGGAATAACGACCTTGAATTGAATGTGCACGCCGCCTTCGCTCTCTGCGCGGTCAGGTCTGGTCTTCCGATAGCGGACGGGCCTCGTCCGCGAGCATGATCGGAATGCCATCACGGATCGGAAAGGCCAGCCGGCAGGGCTTGCACACCAGTTCCGACTGTGCCTTGCGGTATTCGAGATTGGCCTTGCAAATCGGGCACACGAGAATATCAAGCAGGCGGGCGTCCATGGAGTTTCTCCAGAATTGTCTCTAGCAGACCGGGCTGACCAGGCTGCGAAGTGATCACCGCCTCGACGGGCAGGGCCCAAGCCTCGCCGGTGACCAGCGGCTCGCATTTTACCGCATCTTTCTCGGTCATCAGCAGCACGCCGTGCCTGGCGAAGGCAAGATCGGCATCGCTATAGGGATGGTGATCAGGAAACGGACGCGCTTCAAATTCGAGCCCGAGCGCCCTGAGCTGCGAGAAAAAGCGGCGAGGATCACCGATGCCGGCAATCGCATAGAGTTTCCGGCCCTTGAGGCAATCAGCGTCGCAGTTGCGCCGTTCCCCGTTTACGGCGACGAAGCGCTGGCCAACAAGCCGCATGTCGAACTGCGGCAAGCACCGCGCGGCGCCTTCAACCCGCGTAGCCGCGGCACCGTTCCACACCACGGCGTCAGCGCGCACGAGACGCCGCAAGGGCTCGCGCAAGGGGCCGGCCGGCAAGAGGCGACCGTTGCCCGCGCCGCGGCCGTCAAACACCACAACTTCCACCGCACGCTTCAGGCGATAGTGCTGCATCCCGTCGTCGGAAACGATCACATCACACTCCGGGTGAGCCGCCAGCAGGGCCTGCCCTGCGGCAATGCGGTCACGCCCGACGAAGACCGGCACGCCGCTGCGCCTGGCCAGCAGCAGGGGCTCATCGCCGACCAGCGAAGAAAGGGAGGCGGCCGACACCGAGCGTACCTGATCGCCGCTGGCGCCATAGCCGCGGCTGATGATTCCCGGCCGCCAGCCGTGCTCCCGCAAGCGGCGAACCAGCCACAGCACGAGGGGGGTCTTGCCGCTGCCACCGATGGTCAGATTACCGACCACGACCACGGGTACCGAGAGTCGACACGAGTGCAAGACGCCGCAGCGGTACAGCCAGCGACGCAGGCCTGCGAGCAGACCGAACAGCCACGATAGCGGTAGCAGGGGCCACAACGCGACGGCCAGCCTTCGCCGGTACCAGCAGCCGGGAAGACGCTGCGTCATGCCGGAACGGGACATCAGTCGGGCATCAGTGGGGCGATTGGGTGGCGAAGGAAATCCGTGGATAGCCCGCTGTCTGGGCTGCCTGCATGATGTCGACAACGCTCTGGTAGTTTGCCTTGGCGTCGGCATTGATCACAATCACCGGCTCCTTGGCGTCGCCGGCGGCGCGCCGCAAGGCCTCGCTGATCGCCTGCACGGTGACCGTCGCCAGCGGCACCTTGTTGACCAGCACCTGACCGGCAGCGGTCAGCGCCACGTTGATCTCGTTCGGCGGCTCTGTCTGCTTGCTCGCGTCGGCGGTCGGCAGGTTGATCTCGAGTCCCGAGAACTTGCTGTAGGTGGTGGTCAGCATCAGAAAGATGATGATCACCAGCAGCACGTCGATGAGTGGAATCAGATTGATCTCGGGCACATCACTGCTGCGACCACGGCGAAAATTCATCACTCACCCCTCATCGTCACGACTTGCGTTCGCCGTGCAGGACCTCGACCATGCGCACGGCCTGCCGCTGCATCTCGATGACGAAACCATCCACCAGCGCACGGAAATGTCGCCAGAAGATCATGCTTGGAATGGCTATCAGGAGCCCGAAACCGGTGTTGTAGAGGGCGACCGATATACCGTGTGCAAGCTGGACCGGGTTGCCACCACCGGGGGTCTGCGAGGCAAAGATTTCAATCATGCCCACCACGGTACCAAACAGACCCATCAAGGGGCTGATCGACGCGATGGTGCCCAGGGTCGTCAGGTAGCGTTCAAGATCGTGCGACACGACGCTACCGGCTTCCTCGATCGACTCCTTCATGATCTCGCGCGAACTGCCGACGTTGCGCAGTCCAGCCCCGAGGACACGACCGAGCGGCGAGTGTGCCTCCAGATTGGCGACCATTTCGACACTTGCCCCGCTTTTTCGGAACTCCGTGACCACCCTCTGCAACAGACCGGGGGGAACCACTTTGCTGTGCCGCAGCGCGACAAGGCGCTCGATGATCAGCGCGACGGCAACGATCGATGCCAGCAGCAAGGGCCAGATCGGCCAACCAGCAGCCTGAATGATGGAAAACACGTTTTCCTCCGGGAGATTTTTCAGACGGGCACTTTAGCCTGCGCCGGCCGTTGCAGCAAGCCCTGCACTGGTTTTTCAAGCGGCTCTTGCCCTGAGAAGGGGCTTATCCCCAGAATCTGTGGATAAGCCCGCGATCAGGC
Organism: Candidatus Accumulibacter necessarius; assembly: GCA_017302435.1. Classification (GTDB taxonomy): domain Bacteria; phylum Pseudomonadota; class Gammaproteobacteria; order Burkholderiales; family Rhodocyclaceae; genus Accumulibacter; species Accumulibacter necessarius. Next base: position 8,378 of record JAFLDL010000011.1, on the reverse strand, counting down.
TGTTGGTGAAACAGCCAAGTGCCCATTCAGGAAGGGGTTTTCCTGTTTGCCCGAAAACCGCGCGGCAGACAGTCGGCGAAGCCCAGGCCAGACGGGCTGCCAGCGCGTTCGGCAGGAGGCGCAAAGATCAGGCAGCCATGTAGAATCCACTCATGCCAAATCCTGACTCCAGCATCACCGGCCTACCCATAGCCGTGCCGGTAATCCCGGTTTCAATGCTCAATCGCCTCGCTCGCGAGCGACTTGAAGCGGCCTTTCCACTGTGCTGGGTCGCAGGCGAAGTCTCCAACCTCAGCCATGCAGCTTCAGGACACCTCTATTTTTCACTCAAGGACAACGCCGCGCAGGTACGCTGTGTCATGTTCCGTAGCCGCGCACAGCTCCTCGGCTGGCGACTCGAGAACGGCCAGCACGTCGAGACGCGCGTGCTGGTCACGCTCTATGAGGCACGCGGGGATTTCCAGCTCAACGTCGAAGGGGCTCGTCGGGCCGGGGTCGGCAACCTCTACGAACAGTTCCTTCGCCTCAAGGAAAGACTCGAACGTGAAGGACTGTTCGACAGCGCGGGCAAGCGCTCTTTGCCGGCGTTTCCACGCCGCGTCGGCGTTGTCACCTCAGCGCAGGGGGCTGCCCTGCGCGACGTATTGAGCACGCTCAGGCGACGTGCCAGCCAGGTTTCGATCGTACTCTACCCGACGCCCGTCCAGGGGGACAGCGCGGCCGCACAGATCGCCGAAGCCATCCGCAATGCCGGCGAGCGTCGCGAGTGCGAGGTACTGATCGTCTGTCGGGGTGGCGGCAGCATCGAAGACCTCTGGGCTTTCAACGACGAGGCTGTGGCGCGGGCGATCCGCGCTTGTCCGATGCCGGTGATCAGCGGCATCGGTCATGAGACAGACTTCACGATTGCCGACTTTGCCGCCGACCAGCGTGCGCCGACGCCAACCGCGGCGGCCGAACTGGCGGCACCCGAACGCTCCGCACTGATCGCCCGGCTCGCCGCCAACCAGTTTGCCTTGCGCCGTCACATCGAACAGCAGATCAACCAGCGAGGCCAACAGCTGGACTGGCTGGCGCACCGACTCCAGCACCCTGCGCAGTACCTCGCTCGCCACCATGAGGGCCTGCGCAATCTTGAGCGCCGCCTCGGCGCTGGTCTGCTGCAAGCCAGCGCCAGGACACGCACGACACTAGCCGACCTGGCCCGTCGCCTGCTGTTGATCCGCCCCGATTCGGCGCGTCACGCCGGCCGCCTGCAAGCGCTGGCACCAAAACTCCATGGCACGTTCCACAAGATGCTGCACGGCAAGTCCGCCGACCTCGGCCGCCTGGCTGCAGGCCTTGCCCATCTGAACCCGCAAGCGGTACTCGCCCGCGGCTACGGCATCGTCACCAACGCGCAGGGGCAGATCGTACGCAGCAGCACAATGCTGGAACCTGGCGCGCGTATCGCTGTCTTCTTCCAGCATGGACGTGCCGATGCCGCCGTGCTGGCCGTTTCCGAAGACAGTGACCGGCCATTGGCAGGCGGAGAGATTGCCAGCGCCGCACGCCCCGAATAGAATCCGGCCGACAAGCAAAATGAAGGAGGTTTCATCGCAGGTTTTCACGTCGCATCACTTCACCTCATAACAAGCCTCACGGAGAACATCATGGAACATCAGCTGCCGCAACTACCTTTTGCCATGGACGCACTGGCTCCTCACATGTCACGGGAAACCCTCGAATACCATTACGGCAAGCACCATCAGGCGTATGTCACCAACCTGAACAACCTGATAAAGGGAACGGAATACGAAGCGCTCGAGCTGGAGGCGATCATCAGGAAGGCACCGGCCGGCGTCATCTACAACAACTCGGCGCAGGTGTGGAACCACAGTTTCTTCTGGAATTGCCTGACACCCGGCGGCGGCGGCGCTCCTGCCGGCGCACTGGCTGCGGCCATCGATGCCAAATGGGGATCCCTCGCCGAGTTTGCCAAGGCCTTCCAGGCGTCCGCGGTCGGCAACTTCGGTTCCGGCTGGACCTGGCTGGTCAAGAAGGCCGACGGCTCAGTAGACATCGTCAATATGGGTGCGGCCGGTACGCCGCTGACCACCGGCGACAAGGCGCTGCTCTGCATCGACGTCTGGGAGCATGCCTACTACATCGACTATCGCAACCTGCGCCCGAAGTTCGTCGACACCTTCCTGTCCAGCCTTGCCAATTGGCGCTTCGCCGAACAGAATTTCGCCAGCTAGGCGTTGGCCGATGTTTGGCGGCGTCGACGCCGCCAGTGAAAAGGGCATCTACGTGCAGATGCCCTTTTTCTTGTTCTCGGTAGCGCGCCTCTCGCCACCTGCTCGCCGGTTCGCCCGTTTGCCTGATCAAGCCCGGAAGCTCAGGCGACGGCCCCTGCCGGCGTTGCCCTCAGTTCGCCAAGACTGGCCGACCTCTAGAACGGGATATCGTCATCCATGTCTTCGAAACTCGGCGTCTTCTTGGCGGGCGCAGCGCGTGCAGCGCCGGTACCGGCCCCCGCCGCCGACGGCATGCTGCCGCCGTACTCGCTCTCGGTGCCAGCCGGCGAGCCCATCCCTTCACGACTACCGAGCATTTTCATTTCGCTGGCAACGATTTCGGTCGTGTATCGCTCGTTGCCCTCCTTGTCCTGCCACTTGTTGGTCCGGATGCGCCCTTCGACATAGATCTGGCGGCCTTTCTTCAGGTACTGGCCAGCCGTTTCGGCCAGCTTGCCAAAGAAAACGATCCGGTGCCACTCGGTGTTCTCCTTGTATTCGCCGGACACCTTGTCGCGAACCCGGTCGGTGGTCGCAATCCTGATGTTGCAGACAGCATCGCCGCTGGGCAGGTAGCGGGTTTCCGGATCAGCGCCCAGATTGCCGACGAGAATCACTTTATTGACCGAAGCCATGTTGCCTCCCTGAATGGTGTGCGAGAAGAGAATAACAAGAGAATTATAGGGGCTTTCAGGTGATCGCTTGACGGCTGCGCAGCGGCGGGATCGACATCGTCAGCCCGAGCATCAGCCAGACGACCGCCAGGATCGCCCCCCCCAGCCAGACAGCACCCGCACCGGAGTACTTGGCCAGGACGCCACCAAACACGCCACCGAGAAACAGGCCGAGCGCCTGGGTGGTGTTGTAAACGCCGAGCGCTGCGCCCTTGGCGTGGGGTGGGGCAATCCGGGAAATCAGCGACGGCTGTGTCGCTTCAAGGATGTTGAAGGCAACGAAGAAGAGCATCAGCCAGAAGGCCAGGCCGTAGAGGCCACCGGCAAACAGGCCGAAACCGGCCTGCACAGCGAGCAGGATGACGATCGCGGCATTGAAGACCAGTTTCATGCGGGCGAATCGCTCGGCGAAAACGATCGCCGGCACCATGATGACGAAAGAAATCAGGAGCGCCGGCAGGTAGACTTTCCAGTGTTCAGCGACCGGCAGGCCGCCGGTGCTGACCAGTTCCGCCGGCAGCAACACCCACATCGCGGTAAGCATCAGGTGCAGGGCGAAGACACCAAAGTTCAGACGCAGCAACTGGCGGTGCGACAGGACTTCGACGAAGCTCGGCCAAGCCGGTTGCCTCGGCACGGCGGGTGCGGCGGGAACGACCCTGAGCACCACAAAAATCGCCAGCATCGCCAACACCCCGGTCAGCGCAAAGATACCGGGCATGCCAATGCTGACATAAAGCAGCGGCGCGCCGACCATCGAAACGGCGAAAACCATGCCGATCGACGAACCGATCATCGCCATCACCTTGGTGAGATGCTGTTCGCGCGTCAGATCCGCAGCGAGCGCCGTAACCGCCGCCGAAATGGCGCCGGCACCCTGCAGCACGCGCCCGGCGATGACGACGTAGATGTCGTCGGCAAACGCGGCAAGGAAACTGCCGGCGACGAAGAGAAGGAGCCCGAAGACGATCACCGGCTTGCGCCCGAAACGATCCGAAGCCGCACCGTAGGCAATCTGCAGACACGCCTGCGTCAGCCCGTACGCGCCGAGAGCCACGCCAACCAGCGCCACGTCGTTGCCGGAAGGCAGTTCCTTGGCATAAAGTGAAAAAACCGGCAGGATCAGGAAGAGGCCCAGCATGCGCAAGGCAAAAACAGCCGCCAGGCTGATGCCGGCGCGTCTTTCTTCGCTGCTCATACGGTCGGGACTCGAGGCGGACATGAAGTTTGCTGCCGGGCTGCGGAATTGCGTATATTAGCAGGTTTGCCCAGGCGCCTCAGGCCAGCTCCCCAATGGAAGAGACACGAGAGATAAGAATCCGCGGTGCCCGCACGCATAATCTGAAGAACATCAATCTCGATCTGCCGCGCAACCGGCTGATCGTCATCACCGGCCTCTCAGGCTCCGGCAAGTCCTCGCTTGCTTTCGACACGCTCTACGCCGAAGGACAGCGCCGCTACGTCGAGTCTCTGTCGGCCTACGCCCGACAGTTCCTGCAGCGCATGGAGAAGCCGGATGTTGATCTGATCGAGGGCCTTTCGCCGGCGATCTCGATCGAGCAGAAGGCGACCAGTCATAACCCGCGCTCGACAGTCGGCACGGTCACCGAAATCCACGACTATCTGCGCCTGCTCTTCGCGCGGGCAGGCACGCCTTATTGCGCTGAACACCAGTTGCCGCTCGAAGCGCAGACCGTTTCGCAAATGGTCGATCATGTACTCGCGCTCCCCGAGGGCAGCCGGCTGCTGATCCTGGCGCCGGTGGTCGCCAACCGCAAGGGCGAACAGCTTGATCTCTTCGCCGAATTGCGCGCGCAAGGTTTCGCCAGGCTGCGAGTCGATGGCCAGATCCACGAGATCGATGCGCTCCCCAAGCTCGCCAAGACCCACAAGCACACCATCGATGTGGTCGTTGACCGGCTCAAGGTGCGCGAGGACATTCGCCAGCGCCTCGCCGAGTCCTTCGAAACCGCGCTGCGCCATGCCGATGGCCGCGCCATCGCCTACGAGATGGACAGCGAGCGGGAGCACCTCTTCTCCGCCAAGTTCGCCTGTCCGGTCTGTTCGTATTCGATTCGGGAACTCGAGCCGAGGATTTTTTCCTTCAACAGCCCGATGGGCGCCTGCCAGAAGTGCGACGGCCTCGGCGTCATCCAGTTCTTCGATCCAAAGCGCATCGTCGCCCGACCGGATCTATCGCTGGCCGCCGGTGCGATTCGCGGCTGGGACCGGCGCAACCCCTTCTACTTTCAGATGCTCTGCTCCCTGGCAGCACACTACGGCTTCGAGGTCGACACACCGTTCGGCGAGTTGCCCGACAACGTCCGGCAAGTCATTCTCTATGGTTCCGGTCGTGAGCAACTGCCGTTCAGCTACCTCAACGAGCGCGGCCGATCGACCGTGCGCGAACATGCTTTCGAAGGCGTCGTCGTCAACCTGGAACGTCGCTACAAGGAAACTGACTCGCTGGCCGTTCGCGAGGAGCTGGCGCGGCTGATCAGCAACCAGACCTGCCCCGCCTGCCAGGGCAGCCGCCTGCGTGAAGAGGCACGCAACGTGCGCGTCGGCAGCAAGGGCAGTGCCCGCACGCTGCAGGAAATCAGTCGTCAGCCACTGACCGTTGCGCGCGACTATTTCCTCTCGCTGCAACTGCCAGGCAACAAGGCGCAGGTGGCGGAGAAAGTGCTCAAGGAAATCTGCAACCGCCTGCAGTTCCTGATCAATGTCGGCCTCGACTACCTGTCGCTCGAGCGTTCGGCAGAAACGCTGTCCGGTGGCGAGGCACAACGCATCCGGCTGGCGTCGCAGATCGGCTCGGCGCTCACCGGCGTGATGTACGTCCTCGACGAACCATCGATCGGCCTGCATCAGCGCGACAATGAGCGACTGTTGAAAACGCTGAAACAATTGCGCGACATCGGCAATACGGTGATTGTCGTCGAGCACGACGAGGAAGCGATTCGCAGTGCCGATCACGTCGTCGACATCGGCCCCGGCGCCGGCGTCCACGGCGGCTTCATCGTTGCCGAGGGAACCCCTGCGGCGATCGTCGGCAACCCCGCCTCACTGACCGGCGACTACCTGGCCGGCCGCCGACGCATCGGCCTGCACGACAAGCGGCGACAGCCCGACCGCAAGCGGCTGCTACAGATCGTTGGCGCCCGCGGCAACAACCTGAAGGATGTCACGGTCGACATCCCGGTCGGTCTCTTCACCTGCATCACCGGCGTTTCCGGATCGGGCAAGTCGACCTTGATCAACGATACCCTCTATGCGGCCGCGGCCAGACATCTGTACGGGTCGACCAGCGAACCCGCCGAGCATCAGCGGATCGTCGGGCTCGATCATTTCGACAAGGTGATCAACGTCGATCAGAGCCCGATCGGCCGCACGCCACGTTCCAACCCGGCGACCTACACCGGCCTTCTGACGCCGATCCGTGAATTGTTCGCCGGCGTTCCGGAAGCGCGCGCACGCGGCTACGGCCCCGGCCGCTTCTCCTTCAACGTCAAGGGAGGGCGCTGCGAGGCCTGCCAGGGAGACGGCGTGATCAAGGTCGAGATGCACTTCCTGCCCGATATCTACGTTCCCTGCGACGTTTGTCACGGCAAGCGCTACAACCGGGAAACCCTCGAAGTCCAGTACAAGAGCAAGAACATCCACGAGATCCTGCAGATGACGGTCGAAGTGGCGCGCGAGTTCTTCGACGCCGTGCCGGTGGTCGCACGCAAGCTGCAGACGCTGGTTGATGTCGGCCTGAGCTACATCACGCTTGGCCAGTCGGCAACCACGCTCTCCGGCGGCGAGGCGCAGCGTGTCAAGCTGGCGCTCGAGCTATCGAAGCGCGACACCGGCAGAACACTGTACATTCTCGATGAACCGACCACCGGGCTTCATTTCCAGGATATCGAAATGCTGCTGACGGTACTCCACCGCCTGGCTGACCACGGCAATACCGTGGTGGTCATCGAGCACAATCTCGATGTCATCAAGACAGCCGACTGGCTGGTCGATCTTGGCCCGGAAGGCGGGGCGGGCGGCGGCCATGTTCTGGCCATCGGCACACCGGAGCAGATTGCCGCCGTGCCGGCAAGCCACACTGGCCGCTTCCTGGGTCCGTTGCTCGTACGCCACAGTCAGGCTGGCTTTGCCAACCCGACGGTGGCAGCTGTTATCGGCACCGGCCATTGAAGCGGCACGACCTGTGCAAGCTAACTGCCGTCGATCGCCTACCCATCATGACTGAAACCCGGGGCGATTGGCTGCCGCCATCGGGACGCGACCCGTCGGATCGCGGTTCCACCGGTTGCCCCGACGTGGCAGCACCGCTGCCGCGGTGGCTGCGCCCCGCACCGGCTGGACATCTGGCGAATGGCAAGTGGAAAAAACTTGTTTGGCAGTGACGCAATCCATGCCAGAATTGCAGCCTTTAAATTACTAATCTTTCCCTTTCCCAGGCAGCCTGAGCAAGGACTTCAACCACCAGAGGAGATACCATGAACAAGTCTGAAATGATCGACGCTATCGCCGCCCGTACCGAACTGTCGAAAGCTGCGTCCGCGAAAGCGCTTGACGCCGTGATCGAGACTATCGTTGAAACCGTTGCCCAGGGCGAGCCTGTAACGCTGGTTGGTTTCGGCTCCTTCAAGGCAAGCGAGCGCGCGTCTCGCGAAGGAAAGAATCCGAAGACCGGCGCGAAGATCCTGATTCCTCAGACGATTGTTCCGAAGTTCGCCGCCGGTGCCACCTTCAAGGCCAGGGTGGCAGGCAAGGACGAGTAACTGCTGCAGGTAGCTGCTACACCAGGCAACGGGCGTAACATTCTTCAGGCTTTGTCCAGTCTAATCACCGCCCCACGTCACACCATTCACGTTTTTTTTGGAGTGTTCAATGCGTATTCGCGCCGTACTTGCTGCTGCAGCACTAGCCGTAATGCCACTTGTGGCGTCCGCACAACAACCTGCTGTTGCCGAAGGTCTCACCGCCGTCGGCCCTGGCAAATTTGCCGGCGTCGTTGAAGCCCGGGTGACACTGGTCGTTGACGCCATCGACAAGGCGTCGCGCGGCGTGGTCCTTAACCCAAGTTTAACACGCCAATAAAAACCTCTATCTGAATCAATTGCTTGCGTGCCAAGAAAATATCAAGTGGCACTACAAGCCCGTAGTTTCTGATTCAGCTGATCAGTTTTCTGGTTCCTCCGGGTGCGGCGCTGATACCCAGCGCGCGGTAGATCGCCAGCAGGTCGGGTTCGGCGACGGTGGCTTTGCGCACATGCAGGGATCGCCCGTCGCGCTGGCTGAAGGTCGCAGTGACCCGGCGCTGCACCGAGAGGATGTCGCGCAGGGTCGCCAAACTGTCGGTCATTCCCGCGGCCTTGATTTTCACGCGCAGGAACTGAACGCACTGGTAGGCGAGCACGGTGAT
>JAFLDL010000010.1 GCA_017302435.1 Candidatus Accumulibacter necessarius | reverse complement strand
TGGAAAACCCCAAAAAGACAGAAAACTACACAAATCAGGGGGATGTGAACAGACCCTTGGTAACTCATTGAGCGTAAACGATTATTTCGGAGGGTCAACGACGTTGGCATTCATGCGATTGCCCTGGGTCGGACCCCCGTCGTCTGCGCAGCAGGTGACCGGTATCGTATGATATGGCTTTGAGCAGAGCCGGCCCCCGGGTCGGTTCTGCTCGTCAACAACGGCCGCCGGGATGCCGGATGACCGCCCACGGACGAGGGAAAAAAGCCGGGATGACGAAGCGACTGACTATCTGCCTGAGTGTGGTCCTTGCCACCACAATGACCTCCCCCGCAGCGTTTGCCTATGACGAAGCGAGAGCGGTCGATGATTGCGTGCAAAAGATCCGCTACTCCGATTCCCGATATTCGCGGGCTCATGAAACGCGGGCCGAAAGGACCGCTCATCATTCCTACAAGGTGAGCGGCCTGATCCGGTCCGGTGATGACAAGGACCATCGCTTCTCCTGCCGCATCGACAATCGTGACGTGGTCAGCTGGAGTGTCGATCACCACAACGCGTTGTCGAGTGACGATGGCCGCACGACGGCGCCTCTGGTCGGCGCCGGCGTCCTCGCCCTGGTCGCGATTGCCGCTATCGCCGGCAGCCAGCAGGAGGCGGAGCGTGATCAACAGCGCAGTTCGCATGACCGGGGCGAGAGTTCACATTTCAACGATATTCGCTATCTGACGAGCGAGTGCGCGCGCGAAGTTCGCTTCGAGCTCGAGCGGGATCACGGCCAGGTCCGCGAACTGGAACTGGTTTCTCCTCACTTGCGCGACCAAACCCTGACCGGAGATGGCCGGGTTTACTTCGAGCGAGGCGGTCACCGCGAACTTTCCTTCAGCTGTGACTTCGACCGCCGGGGCAACATTGACGACGGGTACTACAGCTATCGTAGCCGCTGAGGCCGAGACTCTGGCGGCGCGGCGAATCCGGTCGCGGCCGCGTTCCTGCGCCATCGCCGCCAACGAAGTCGGCGTGGGGCCGCGTTCCTTCAGCCGCGAGAGGAATCGGCACAATGAATCGCTTCAAGGTGATTGCGGTCGCCGTTACTCTGCTCGCCCTGCTGGCGGTGCCGGTTGTCAATCGCAGGATACGTGCCAGCCTGGCCGCCCCGCGCCTGCGCGAGACCGGCGTCCCCGATGGCCTGCCCTGGCGCGAGGTGCACATTCCCACCCAGCGCGGCAAGACCCTGTTCGGCTGGTTCATTCCGGCCGGCGAAGCCGCATCGGCGCTGGCCGTCGTCCACGGTTGGGGAGGCAATGCCGAGATGATGCTGCCGCTGGCCGGGCCGTTGCATACGGCCGGCTATAGCGTGCTTTTCTTTGATGCGCGCAGCCACGGGCGCAGCGATGGCGACAGCTTCGCTTCCCTGCCGCGCTTTGCGGAGGATCTCGAGCATGCGGTCGACTGGTTGCAGGGGCAGCGCGAAGTCGATGCCAGCCGCGTCGGAGTCATCGGCCATTCGGTGGGGGCAGGCGCTGCGCTGCTGCTGGCTTCCCGCCGGCCGGATCTGGCCGCTGCCGTGAGCCTGGCCGCCTTTGCTCATCCGGCCGGCATCATGCGGCGCTGGCTCAGGCTGAAACGGATTCCCTACTGGCCGCTGGGCGCCTACATTCTTTGCTATGTGCAGTCCGTCATCGGGCACCGCTTCGACGACATTGCCCCCTGCCACACCATTCGCTCGGCAAAATGTCCGGTCCTGCTGGCGCATGGCACCGAGGACCAGATGGTGCCGGTCAGCGAAGCGCAGGAAATCTACGCCAACCGCCGTGATGAGCGGGTGCATCTGTTGCTGATGCCCGGCAGCCACGACGAATACGGGGAAATCGAGCGTCACATCGGGACGGTGATCGGCTTTCTTGACGCTGCCATGCGCGACTCGTCCGGCAAGCCGTGGGTGCTGCCCGAAACAGGAGAGACACGGTGAAGAAACAATACTGGGCCATCCTCGTGGTGCTTTTCCTCGTTGGCCTGGATTGGTACATCCGCGCACCCGATTCCCGCTCACGCGAACTGACGGCAGCCATCGAGGCGCAAGCCAGCGCGAAGCTGAAAAGCTATCCTTACAGCTTTCTGGTCACGGCGGATCACAAGCAGCGAGAAGGGATGGAATCCTGATGAACCAGGAAAACCTGTGGAGCAGTCGCTACCGGGATGCCGGCGAGCAATACCTTTTCGGTACCGAGCCGAATCGCTTTCTCGCGCATCGGCTCGCCCTCCTGCAGAATGGCCGGACTGCGCTGTCGGTGGCCGATGGCGAGGGCAGGAACTCCGTCTGGCTGGCCGAACAGGGGCTGGAGGTCAGCGCGATTGAGATCTCTCCGGTGGCCATCGAAAAGGCCCGACGGCTGGCCGCCGGTCGCCAGGTCGATGTCCGCTTCCTGCTGGCCGACATGCTCGCGCCGGAGTGGCCACCGGCAGAACTGCACGACACCTTCGACTGGGTGATTGGCATCTTCATCCAGTTCGTCGGCCCGGCGGAAAGGGAACGGCAGTTTGCGGCGATGAAGCAGCTGGCTCGTCCGGGCGGGCGCATCCTGTTGCAGGGCTACACGCCGAAGCAGCTCGACTACCGCACCGGCGGGCCGTCCGCCGTGGAAAACCTGTACACCGAAGAACTGCTGCGCGCCGCCTTTGCCGACTGGACGATCGAGGAAGTTGTGGCCTACGAGGACGAGATCGCCGAGGGAATGGGGCACAAGGGCCGCTCGGCACTGATTGGCCTGGTGGCGCGCAAGCCCTGATCGGGCGGTACCGGTTTGCCTGCCATCCCTGGAAAAGAGGAATTCAGCTGCCAACGCTCGAACCACTCGTTCAGCGGGCGGGTTCCACCCAGGCCGGCGAGCCTGTGGTCGATCGAATCATGGTTGCCCCACACCACGTCTGCCAGGTTGCCGTCGGTTACGCGGGCTTCAATTTCGTGGCAGTAAAGTCCGCGGTTGCGCTGCACGTAAAAGCCATAGGTACGACAGGCCACTGGCCGTTGGGCATAGACCGGGCAGGCGTTGGTGGTCTGGTCCAGCAGCGGGCAGACGATGGGGCGCCACGGCTGGCCGACCAAGGCACCCAGGTCGCGGCTGATGGCCTGAAGGCGCTCTGGCGACAGCGCAGCCAGGCCTTCTCGCAGCAAACGCCATTCCGCCGCCGTCAGTTGAGGGATTTCCGCGAGGCGCCGACAACAACCGGCGCAGCCCTTGCCGCACAGCCAGTCCGGGTGTGCCTCCCGGATCGCTTGTACGCGCTCGTCGATATCGTGCTGGAGTCGGGACAGGGTGGTCAGGCACAGGGTGGTCATCTTCTGGCTCCGATCATCGTGGAAAGCCAAGGGCTGTGGCGCGGATCAGGTCGACGCAATTTGGCTCCCATCCGCAGGAAGAAAAGGCAGGCGGGTAGAACGGCCATACCCGCTTGTCTGCTTCGCGAGTCACCTGCCCAACACTGACCGACAAGTGCCGCTCAGCCTACGAACTTGAATCGCCGCTGTCAACCGGACTCACTGCGTGGGCAAAACCCCGGGTATGCGCGCCAGCGTACCGACGGCGTGCGCCGGTTCTCGTAGTCTCATTGCCAACGGTATCGGGTTGACCTCGGAGGCTTGCCCTCGGGTGGTTTCTGCCAGTCAGCCTCGTTCCGTTCCCGCTGTCGCGATGGCCCGATCAGCCGACGCCCCACACGACCACTGGAAGCTGATCATCTCCGGGGGATTGCTCACCATCGCGTGGGTGGTTCCACCAGGCCAAGCAGAAGGAATCATCATGAACTACTCGAACCTGATTGCCGCAACACTGACGACGCTCGCGTTGAGCGCCTGCTTCACTCTTCCCGCTGGTCCGGCCGGGCCGCAAGGCGCGACCGGTAGCACCGGCGCCACCGGCAACACGGGCAATACTGGCTATACCGGCGCTACCGGCGACACGGGTGCCACCGGCCACACCGGAGCAACGGGATATACCGGAGCCACGGGATACACCGGCGCAACGGGCGGTACCGGTGACACCGGCGCCACCGGCAGCACCGGCGCCAGGGGCAACACCGGCGCAACTGGCAAGACCAGCGGTGGCACCACGGTGATCGTTCCGGCTCGCTAGGCCTGCTCGCGGATAGCACCCGTCGGGATCCGGCAAACTCGGCTTGCTTACCAACCGTGACAGCGCGTCACAACACAGGGGTCATCGTGTCCCTGTGCTGGCGCGTTGAATAACGATATTGACAAGAAGAGGTCCCGAATGAAGCGTTTGCTATTCGCCGCGGCGGTGGTCGCCGCCACCGCCGCCAGCAGCCTGCCGGCCCGTGCCAGCGATGTGGCCCTGTCGGTGAGCATCGGTCAGCCCGGCTACTATGGTCGCATCGACATCGGAGGCTATCCCCCGCCGCGCGTCATCTATGGGCAACCGGTGGTCATCGAGCCGGTACCGGTTGGCCGGCCGCCGGTCTACCTGAACGTACCCCCGGGCCACGCGAAGCATTGGCAGAAGAACTGCTACCGGTACAATGCCTGCGGCGAACGGGTCTATTTTGTCCAGAACAACTGGTATCAGCGCGAATACGTTCCGCGTTACCACCAGTACCACGCCGACCGGCGATACGACCGGCGATACGATCGACGCGACGATCGACGCGACGATTACAGGGATCCCTACCGCGACGATCGTCGCGGCGATGACAAGCACAACCGCCACGGTGACGACCGCGACCATGGCCGTAATCGCTGATCGTTGGCTTAGCCTCTCCCGGGGCTGATGCGTGCGCGATTGACGCCAGACGCCCGGCGCGTCAGCTTGCTCTGACGTCTGTGCGTCGGCGCACAGACAGTGCGTGCCGGCGGGAATGACAATAGCCGGACAACCAGAGGGTTCGGCAGCTTGCCGGGCCGGGGCTCGCGAACGACTGCTGCGCGCAGGCCCGTGGTTGATTTCCGGAGAACATCATGAACAAACTGTTGCCAACCTTCGCATTTCAGGCCGGCCGCCGGCCTTCGCCCCTTTTCCTGCAGAACGTGCTCCTGGCCGTTGCTGTGGCAGCGACGTGCGTGCCGCTTTCGGCCACGGCTGCGGCTGACGTTGTCGGGACGACCGCCACCAGCACTTCGCAAAGCGAGGCCTCATGGACGAGCGGCGGTGTCAGCGAGGAGGGGCGGGAGGAAATGCGCCAGGTGGCTTCGCGCTACAATGTGCATGTGATGTTCAGCGAGCAGCGCGGCAGTTACCTCGCCGGAATTCCCTTCACTGTGGTCCGATTGGCTTCTGGCAAGGAGCAGCAGATCGTTTCTGCGGTCAGCGAGGGGCCACTGCTCTACCTCAAACTGGCACCGGGTGCTTATCGCATCGCTGCCGAAGTTGACGGAGTCTGGCAGAAGCAACAGGTCCGGGTTGGCGCAGGCGGAAGCCCGGCAAGGGTGTCGTTTGTTTTCCGGGGCAAGTGATCTGTTCGGCAGAAGGGTCTCCGAGTCGCTGGCAGGTCGCCGCGCAGGGGGCATTGGGTTGGCGGGAGAGGGCCGGCAGCGTTCACAGACAGCATGATCCGCTTTGATCAGCACTTGTGGCATCGCTTCAAGGCGATAGCGGTACCTTACTGGTTCGGGGAAGACAAATGGCCAGCCCGCGGGCTGCTTGCCCTGCTGGTCTTGTTGTTGTTGGGTCAGACCGGCGTCGACGTGCTGTTCAACCAGTTGACGGGGGAGTTCACCTCGGCGCTGGCAGCCAGGGACGAAGACAGATTCTGGAATTCCATCAAGCTGTGCCTCGCTGTCCTGATCGTTGCGGTGCCGATTTATGCCTTTTACTACTACGTACGGGACAAGCTCGCGCTCCATTGGCGCCGATGGTTGACGCGGCATCTTCTCGGCAGCTATTTCAGCAGGCGAGCTTACTACCGGCTGAATGCCAGTACAGAGATCGACAACCCCGATCAGCGCGTCGCCGAAGACATCAAGACCTTTACCCAGGAATCGCTCCGCTTTCTGCTGGTGCTGGTCGGCGCGCTGCTGCAACTCGTCGCGTTCGCTGGCGTGCTGTGGTCGATTTCCCGCGAGCTGGTTGCTTTTCTCGTCGTTTATGCAATTGTCGGCACCGCAGTCACCCTCCTGCTTTTCGGCAAGGTCCTGATCGGGCTGAATTTCTACCAGCTGAAACGTGAGGCTGATTTTCGCTTCAGCCTGGTGCGCATACGGGAGAACGCGGAAGCCATTGCCTTCTATCGCGGCGAGGCACAGGAGTCACGGCAGGTTGCGGGATGTTTTGATGAGGTGTTCAGGAATTTCACCAAACTGATCAAGGCGCAACTGAATCTGAACCTGTTCCAGTATGCTTACCGATTCATGACCATCATCCTGCCGGTGGCAATCATCGCCGAACGGGTGCTGTCGGGGGAACTGGAAGTTGGGCGGGCGATCCAGGCGGCCGGTGCTTTTGCGGCGATATTGAGCGCGCTGACAGTGATCGTGGACAACTTCGAAACCTTCAGCCGGTTTGCGGCAGGAATTGATCGCCTTTATGGCTTCGCCCGGTTCGTCGCCGGGAAGGAAGACCCGCCACCGATGGCCGGGGAAAATATTGTCTTCGCTCGGAATTCCCGCCTGGCGATTGAAAACCTCACCCTCCACACGCCCAACCATGCGCGGACACTGATCAAAAACCTCTCGCTAACGATCAATCCGGGCGAGGGCGTATTGATCGTCGGCGCCAGCGGTTGCGGGAAAAGCTCGTTGTTGCGCGCCATTGCCGGCCTGTGGCGCTCGGGCAGCGGTCGCATCATCCAGCCATCTGCCAGCGACATGATGTTTCTGCCGCAACGTCCCTACATGCTGTTGGGTAGTCTACGCAGCCAGTTGCTGTATCCGCTGCAGGATCGAGAGATCGTCGATGAGGAACTTCTGCGCGCGCTGGAGAGCGTCAACCTGCCGGATATCGCCAAGCAGTTCGGCGGTCTGGATGCCGAACTGGACTGGGCAAAGGTGCTGTCGGTGGGCGAGCAACAGCGCGTTGCCCTTGCCCGCGTGCTGCTCGCGGCACCCCGCTACGCCATCCTCGATGAAGCGACCAGCGCCCTCGACATCGCCAACGAGGACAGCCTGTATCGGCAGTTGGCGGCGAGCGGGACGACCCTGGTCAGCGTCGGCCATCGTCCCTCGATCCTGAAGTATCACCCGCAGGTGCTGGAACTTGCGGGCGGCGGCGGCTGGCAGCTCTATGCGGCGAAGGACTATCGCTTTGATCGCTAGCAGCGCTGTGTTCCCCTGGCCGAGGTTCAGTGACCACCAGGCTTCCTGACGCACGCTGGCCAAGCACGGCCGGCCAACGGGCCACGTCGGTGCGGTCATGCTCAGCATCGGCAAGGGTCAGCTTGGGCTCAGAGCTTGCGAGTTCTTTGGCGGGCGAGAGTGCTACGGGCCATCATTCCCGCGCCAAGCGCCGGGTTCAGCTACCACGGCACCTTGCTACACCTTCCCCCGCCTGACCTGGATTCCCGCTTGCGCGGGAATGACCGAAGTCCTGGACGGTTTGGCATGGCAATGCCTGGAGTTCGCCTTAAACCTGGGACTTGAAGTAGTTGAAGGAATGAACGAAGGCGTCGCGAATCTTCTCCATTTCGGCAACCATGGCGTCCCAGGAATCCTCGCCGGTGGCCTTGAGTTCGTCGAGCTTGGTGAGGGCAAGCTGGGATTGCTCACGGAGCTTGGCCATCTGGTCGGCGTATTTTGCCTTTGCATCGGCTTTCGCTTCCTTTGCTTTGGCTTCCAGCTCGCTCATCTTTGCATTCACCTCGTCGAGTTGAAGTTTCATCTTCTCGATGTAGTCGTCTCGTTTCGTCATGGCTGTGACTCCTTGTGGTTGAAAAGGTGGAAAAAGTTGAAAGTTGAAAGGTTCTGGTTTGCGAGCGTTCAGGCAATAGTCTGTAGCGCCTGGATGTCTTCTGGTCCCTTTGCTTAAGGATAGGCAGACGAGGACGGGCAGTCTGTGCGCTGGCGTACAAAGGCACGCGAAGCCTGGTCCAAACGGCGCCGAGCACCGGTGTTCGGTCGTGCCTGGTGAGGCGGTGCGGAAGGCATCAGCCAGAGCCAGAAACTGCGGACCTCTCTTCGCGCGACGCTGCAGGGTGCGGTAACGCACAGACGTGGCGTGCTCCGAACGTCCACCCTACGGACCGGACGAAGACCCTAGGAGGACGACCGTGAGCCGCATGACCTCAGCTTTCCGGCCTTCAGCGCCGCCCTCGGCGCTTTCGCCGCCGCCATGGACGCCCACGCCCGCCCCTTGCCTTGTCGGCAGGGGCAGTCACCTGGTCATTGCAGAGGGCCAGCAACCTGAATTCGAGGCCATTCGACAGCCTGCTGGCGAACACGTTGAAATCGACTGTCTGCGCCACCAACCCGAGCCAAGGCTCGCGCTGGCCTGTGACCAAGGTGTCGCCAACGAGGAGTACGGCGCTCGGCAGGCGTCCATAGTATCGGCCGTCTCCGTGTTCCTGGGTTTGTTCCTCATCATCGAATCCTTCGGCCCCTTCCTGATGGGCTTCTGGCTGGTATCCAGCCAGCACGCGCAGGCCTTCCTTGGCCTGCCGACAAACGGTGGCCTACAGACCCTGATGCTCCTGCAACTGGTTGTCGGGGGCAATGTCATGCTGTTCGCCAGTGGCAGCGGAACGGGCTCTCCGTGGCCGTCGCGCCCGCCGACAGCGCTCTTCGCGCTGCTTCTGCTCGCCCAGGTGGCGACCACGCTGATCTGCGCCACGGGCGTGTTGGTCGAGCCGATCTCATGGCAGGTCATCGGCTGGGTGTGGGCCTACAACCTCATGTGGCTGGTGATCCTGCGCGGCATCTGGCTGGCTGTCGAGTACTTGGCCCTCCGCCGTGCCGCACCTGAGTTTGAACAGGGAGGCAGGGCGCCATCGACCGCTGCTGCCACACCTGCCAGCCAACGTGGCGACCGCCTCCGGCCATACCTGATCAGCAGAGCCGCGGCTGATCGACTGCCCTAAGGACCACCCGGCGGCCAGCGATGCGGCTGCCATGCGACGGGCTGACAGGACGCGGGGATGGCCTGTGCGCTGCCGTACAGACCGCGCCGTGTCCTTGGCCTACCTTGCGTGGACCGAGTGCCGGACCTCTGGTCCCGATGCTGCGGCCAACTGACGAAACCAATCCTTTGGAGATATGACTATGAACTACGAAGATCGCGATACTTATGGCATGTACAAGGACCATGGCACCAGCGAACCCGGACCGGATCAGCGGCGCGGTCCCGGCCCCGAGATGATGGGCGCCAACACGCTCGTCGGCAACTCGGTCTATAACCATCAGGATGAAGATCTGGGCGACATCAAGGAGATCATGCTCGATCTGCGCAACGGCACGGTGGCCTACGCGGTGCTTTCCTTCGGCGGCTTCCTCGGCATGGGTGAGAAGCTCTTCGCGGTGCCGTGGCACGCCTTGACGCTGGATACGCTGAACAAGCGCTTTGTCCTGAAGGTCGAGAAGGCGCGCCTGGAGCACGCGCCAGGCTTTGACAAAGGCCACTGGCCGAACATGGCGGACCAGTCGTGGGCACGGGAAATCGATTCCTATTACGGGACCCAGCCGCATTGACCTGCGTGTGTTAGCTGTGAGTTGTTCTCGCCGGCAGCCACCGGCGAGCACCGCAGCAAGACCCTGGCAAGTCATTGCCGCCTATGTTCGCCGGCGCACAGAAATTGGCGAGCGCGAAGGTGAGAATGCATCTTGAGTTCAGCAGCCGACGAAGAAGGGTGAAGCCCCGATCGCGGCCTCAAGACTGGTCAAGCCTCGATTCAGGCGTTCCTTGACGTGAGCTCGAATTCAGCCTGAAACAAACTGGAAAGGATAGTCGACATGTTGTACACCATCGCCGTCATTCTCGTCATCTTGTGGCTCCTTGGTTTGGTTACGTCTTACACCATGGGGGGCTTCATTCACATTCTCCTGGTCATCGCCATCGTGTCGATCCTGGTCAACGTTATCAGCGGGCGTCGCTCCGGCTGAGTCCACCCGGGCCGCTGGCCAGGGCAACTGGAAACTGGAAAATCATGATCATTGGCAACAGCAAATTTGCTTTTCTCGCTCTGGTGGCTGCGGGGTGCCTCACGGCCTTTGCCATCGGCCGTCGCCCCCGCCCGCTCGACAAGCAGCAACTCGAGGAAGGCTTGCGCACCTGGGAGGAGGAGGGCGGAAATCTGGCCCGGTCCGTCGGTTCGGCAATGCGCGCTCGAGTCGGCCCGCTGTAAGCCCCTGAGTCTTGTTGACTCGTGCGCCAATCCCTTGAATCGCGATCGGTCCGAGCAGCGTCCCTCCACCAACCAACCGAGGACCCACAAATGAAAGCATCTGCCCTGAAAGAAGTGTCGGCGGAGCGGTCGCCGCTTTCCGACATCAAAACCTTGCGCCAAAGGGCGCGCGAGCGTATCGAGGATGGCGCGGTCACGGCCGGCTATGCCGCCGACCGCAAGAATGTGATCGAGACACTCAACGAGGCGCTCGCCACCGAGCTGGTCTGCGTGCTGCGCTACAAACGCCACTACTTCATGGCAGCGGGCATTCACGCGGCGCCGGTCGCCGCCGAGTTTCTGGCGCATGCAACCGAGGAAATGGCGCATGCCGACCTGCTCGCCAAGCGCATTATCGAGCTCGGCGGCGAGCCGAATTTCTCACCCGACGGGCTGGCAGCGCGCAGCCATGCGGAATATGTGGAGGGTGATTCGCTCAAGAGCATGATCACGGAAGACCTGATTGCCGAGCGCATCGCCATCGAAAGCTATCGCGAGATGATTGCCTACCTCGGCAATCGTGATCCCAGCACGGTGCGCATGCTGGAGGAAATACTGGCCAGCGAAGAGGAGCATGCCGAAGACCTGTCGTCGCTCCTCAAGGGCATGAAGGATTACGGGAAGGTCTGATCGCGAGGAATGTGCGCGCCTTTTTGCTGATCGCGTGCGACACTGAAGGGAGTTCAAGGACTACGACCGGATGAAAGCGACGAGCAAGATCATGGCTGCGTCTGCAGCAGCGACCCTCCTGATCGCGCTGGGGGCGGCGGCAGCGTTGTGGTCTTTCCGGCAGATCGAGGAAGGGGCACAGGCGCGTCAGCGTAGCCATCTTGCCATCAGCAGCGCAGACGATCTGCTGTCTTCGCTGAGAGACGCCGAGACCAGCCAGCGTGCTTATTCGCTGAGCGGCGATCAAGCCTTTCTCGAACCATATCCGGCGGCGCGCGACCGCATCCGCGGCCATCTGGAGCAATTGCGTCGGCTCGCCGTGCTCGGTGTTGCCGAGAAGAATCTCGATGCGCTGGGCCCATTGATGGCTGACAAACTCGCGGAAATGTCGCAGGTGGTCGCGTTGCGCCGTGATGGTGACCCGGTTGCTGCACTGAAGCTGGTGCGCAGTGCCGAGGGGCGGCAGTTGATGGATTCGATTCGCGCCGAAATCAGTGGCGTTGTTGCGGTGGAGGAAGCCTCGCTGCGACAGCACGAAGCGGACTTCAAGTTGATTCTGCGCCGCTTGCTGGCAGTCGTCGTCAGCGCGAGTGTCCTGCTGCTCCTGTTGGCATTCGCTTTCGCCCACCGGATCCATCGACCCGCACGGCCGCGACTCAGGACTTCCGGGGAGCTCGAAACAGACCACTTGTTCGAGGCTCAGGAAATGGGTAATGAGCAACTGCAGCAGGCCAATGCGACCTTGCGCAACAGCGAGGAGAGGCTCGCCGTGACGCTCAACTCGATCGGTGACGCGGTCATAGCCACCGATTCGCGAGCACGCGTGATGCGCATGAATCCGGTGGCCGAGCAGCTCACTGGCTGGGCACAGGCCGAAGCCACAGGTCGTCCGGTGGAAGACGTGTTTCACATCGTCAACCAGGAAACCCGTCAACCCTCGACGATCCCGGTCATGGAAACCCTGGCCCATGGCACCAAACAGGGCCTGGCCAACCACACCGTACTGATTGCGCGCGACGGTAGCGAGCGGGCAATCGCCGACAGTTGCGCACCGATTCGCGACCGGGATGGCCAGATTCTCGGTGCCGTGCTGGTGTTCCGTGATGTCACCGAGGAATATGCCGCGCAGCAGGCCTTGCGCGACAGCACCGCGCTGATCGAGGCGATTCTCAAGACCGTGGTGGACGGCATCATCACCCTGCAGGCCGGCAGCGGCCGCATCGAGACAGTCAACCCGGCGGCCGAGCAGATGTTTGGCTACACCGCGGCAGAACTGATCGGACAGGACTTCAGCCTGCTCATACCCGAGCTTGCGCAGGGCCAGAGCGCGGCTTCCCTCGAGCATTACAGTGCGAGCCCTGAGGCGCGCGCGATTGGACTCGGACGCGAAGTCGTCGGCCGGCGCAAGGACGGTAGCGCTTTCCCGCTGGAGATCGCGGCGAGCGAAATGTGGCTCGGCGGCCAGCGCTACTTCACCGGCATCCTGCGCGATATCACGGCGCGCAAGCAGGCCGACGAGGCATTGCTCAAGGCCGGGGCTTTGCAGAGCGCGATCTTCAATAGCGCCAACTTCTCGAGTATCGCCACCGACGCCCGCGGCGTCATTCAGATCTTCAACGTCGGCGCCGAACACATGCTGGGTTACTCGGCAGCGGAAGTGCTGAACAGGATCACGCCGGCCGACATCTCCGACCCTGCGGAGGTAATCGCGCGTGCCAGGGCGTTGAGCCTCGAGCTGGAGACGCCGATTGCGCCCGGCTTCGAAGCATTGGTGTTCAAGGCGTCGCGCGGCATCGGCGATGTCTACGAGTTGACCTATATCCGCAAGGACGGCAGCCGCTTGCCAGCCGAGGTATCCGTGACCGCCCTGCGTGACCCGCAGGGCTCGATTATCGGTTACCTGTTGATCGGCACCGACAATACCGAGCGCAAGCGGATCGCGGCCGAGCGGGCGCTGCTCGATCAGGTCTTGCGGGACAAGAACACCGAGCTCGATGGCGCCAGATTGGTGGCTGAGCGGGCCAATCTTGCCAAGTCAGACTTCCTTTCCGGCATGAGCCACGAGTTGCGCACGCCGCTCAGTGCGATCCTCGGTTTTGCCCAACTCATCGAATCCGGCTCGCCGCAGCCGACGCTTTCCCAGAAGCGAAGCATCGATCAGATTCTCAAGGCCGGATGGTACCTGCTGGAGTTGATCAACGAAATCCTCGATCTCGCGCTGATCGAGTCCGGCAAGCTGTCGTTGTCGATGGAACCGGTGTCGCTGACCGAAGTGATGTACGAATGCGAGGCGATGATCGAGCCACAGGCGCTCACGCGTGGCATCAGCGTGGCTTTTTGCCCCTTCGCAACGCCGTACTTCGTGCGCGCCGACCGGACACGGGTGAAGCAGATCCTCATCAACCTGCTTTCCAACGCGATCAAGTACAACAAGGTGGGTGGAAGGGTCAGCGTCGAGTGCACCCCGAGCACACCGGAATCGATGCGGATCAGCGTCCGTGACACCGGCGCAGGCCTCGCACCGGAACAGTTGGCGCAGCTCTTCCAGCCGTTCAACCGACTCGGCCAGAAGGCGAATGTCGAGGAAGGCACAGGTATCGGCCTGATGGTGTGCAAGCGACTGGTCGAATTGATGGGTGGCATCATCGGCGTCGAAAGCGTTGTCGGCAAAGGCTGTGTGTTCTGGATCGAACTGGACCTGATCAGCGGACCGGAAGCAACGGCTCGTGCCGCTGAGCCGACGCGGTTTGTCCAGGCGCAAGTCAGCGGAGACGCACCCGTGCACACCGTGCTCTACGTCGAGGACAATCCGGCGAATCTGATGCTGGTCGAGGATCTCGTGGCCCGCCGGCCCGATATTCGTCTGCTGAGTGCGCGGGATGGCAAGCGCGGCATCGAGATTGCCCGTGCCTCGCTGCCGGATGTCATCCTGATGGACATCAATCTGCCCGGTATCAGCGGCATCCAGGCACTGAGAATTCTGGCAGAAGACCCGACCACGGCGCATATCCCGGTCGTCGCGCTGAGTGCCAATGCCATCCCGCGTGATATCGAGAAAGGCCTGCAAGCCGGATTCTTCCGCTATCTGACAAAACCGATCAAGGTCAACGAGTTCATGGATACGCTGGACGTCGCGTTGAAATTCGCCAGGGCGGAGCTGGTCCGTTTAGCCAGAACGGACCTGCTATGAGGGTTGCTGACGTGAATCGGGCGAAACGTCGCCCCGCCCCCAGGCCATGTTCCTGAAACGTTTGCGGCAGGCAACGAGTGGGCGTCATCGGGCGCTCGAACGCCAATTGCCTTTGCTCGACCCTGGTCTGTCGCGCCAGAGCTATCACCGGATGGTCAGCCGATTTTTCGGCTACTACGAGCCCCTGGAAGCGCGCTTGCTGAGCTTGCCTTGGTGGCAAGAGATGGGCGTGGACTACGCCGCCGAACGGCGCAAGACCCCACGCCTGGAGAGCGATCTGATCGCCCTCGGCGAGACGCCCGAGGGCCTGGCAAGGTTGCCGCGCTGTGCGGAATTGCCGGCGGTCGCCTCGATTCCGCAGGCTTTCGGCTGCCTTTACGTGATCGAAGGGGCGACCCTTGGCGGGCAGCTCATCAGCAGGCACCTGCAGGCACACCTGGGTCTCACGCCGGCGTCGGGCGCCGCGTTCTTCAACGGCTATGGCGTGCAAACGGGTCGGCAGTGGCAAGCTTTTGGCGCAACCCTGACCGCGCTGGTGCAACGGACAGGCGGGGAAGACGATATCATCGCGAGCGCCAACGACACCTTCGCGACCATCGATGAATGGCTATTTCCTACCTCAGAAACACGGGCGACCCACCTATGACCGACAATCGGACCGAGAGCGCACCGCTACCCTGGGGCGATGGCCCCTACAGTATCAAGCGCCATGGCACCACCCTCACGACCTGCGACAGCGAGCCGGTGCAGACGCCGGGTTGCATCCAGGCGCACGGTGCGCTGCTGGTGGTGCGACTCGGTGACCTGAAGATTCTGCAGGCGAGCGAGAACACCGGCCAGCATCTGGGTGAGTCGCCGGAGCAATTGCTGGGTCAGTCCGTTGCGCGGGTCGTCGGATCGGCAAACGAAGCGTGTTTGCGCGAGATGCTGGGGCGCGAGCCGCTTGCCGGTAGCGCAGCCTACGCTTTCACGCTGCCGGCGCGCGAGGGCAAGAGCCAGCTGGATGTTTGCGTACACACCGTTGAGGGCGTCGCCGTGCTGGAGTTCGAGTCCACCGGCAGGACCGCAGGTCAGGTGGACGCCAATTTTTTCGGGTTGGTGACCTCGGCGGTCAGCCGCCTGCAAGCCGCCGACGGCCTGCGCGAATTTTGCCAGCGTGTGACAGACGAAGTGCGTAGCATTACCGGGCTCGACCGCGTGATGGTTTACCGCTTCCATGCCGACAACCACGGTGAGGTGTTCGCCGAGAACAAGCGCGAGGACCTGCACCCCTGGCTGGGACTGCATTACCCCGAGAGCGATATCCCGAAACCAGCACGGGAGATCTACAGGAACCTGTGGATTCGGCCACTGCCGAATGCCGCCGGACCGCTGGTGGAACTGGTGCCGCTCGCCAACCCCGACTCTGGCCGTCCGCTCAACATGACCCATTGCGCGCTGCGCGGCGCCTCGGTCATGTATACCCAGTACCTGGCGAACATGGGCGTCGCGGCATCGCTGACGATGCCGATCCTGGTCGATGGCGAGCTCTGGGGCTTGATTGCCTGTCATCACCTGGTACCGGTGCACTTCCCGCACCAGGTCCGCGCCGCGTGTGAACTGCTGGCTCAGGTCGCGTCGCTGCAACTCAAGTCGGCGGAGCGCAACGAGCAGCTCGCTTATCGCCTGAAGCTGGAGCGTATACACCAGCAACTGGTCGCCATCGCCGCGCAGGAGGGCGACCTGATGGCCTTGTCGGACCGCCATCCGTCCTTGCTCGATGCGATCGACGCCGGCGGCGCGGCCCTCTATCACCAGGAGCGTTGGTGGTGCGCGGGCATCACGCCGGGTGTGGCGCAGCTCGACGCGCTGGCCGAGTGGCTCGACCAACGCCCTGAATTTGCTTCGACGACGCGGCCGGCGTTCGTCACCGATTCGCTCTCCCGCGACTATCCGGCGGGCGCCGAGATCGCGGGGGTCGCCAGCGGAGTACTCGCCGTTCGGGTCTCGCACCGGCGGCGCGATCTCATCCTGTGGTTCCGGCCAGAGACGCTTCAGACAGTGAACTGGGCGGGTTACCCGCACGAGAAGCTGCTCGTCACCGGGCCGCACGGTTCTCGCCTGACGCCACGCCATTCGTTCGAGCTGTTCGTTGAATCCGTTCGCGCGCGTGCGATCCCGTGGTCAACCATGGAAGTTGACGCGGCCTTGCGCCTGCGCTTTCTGGTCATGGAACTGGTCATCTCGCGTGCCGAGCGCCTGGCAGAGTTGAACGTCGATCTCACCAGCAGCAACGAAGAACTCGACGCCTTCGCCTACGTCGCCTCGCATGATCTCAAGGAGCCGCTGCGCGGCATCAACCGCTACGCGCATCAACTGCTCGAGAGCGCGCAAGCGCTCAATGCCGAGAACCGCCAGCACGTGGACAGTCTGATGCGCCTCACCGTGCGCATGGACAGCCTGCTCGATTCGCTCCTGCACTTTGCCCGCGTTGGCCGGACGAGCCTCGAATTTGAAACCGTAGACCTCAACGAAGCGGTCGCGGAGGCACTCGAGATGATCGGCGTGCGCCGGACGGAGAATACATGCAGCATCGACTTGCCGCGTCCGCTGCCCACCATACAGAGTGACCACGTGCGCGTCCGCGAGATTTTCAGCAACCTGCTGAGCAACGCGCTCAAGTACAACCGCCAGGCGTGCCCCAGAATCGAGGTGGGCTACCTGGCGCCCGACGAACCCGGCGCGCGCCCAAACGCGCCCGCCGAAGCCAATGAGCAACTCATTTATTACGTGCGCGACGACGGTATCGGCATCGAGCGGCGGCACTTCGACCAGATTTTTCGCATGTTCAAGCGGCTGCATGGTCGCAAGGAGTTTGGCGGCGGCGTCGGCGCCGGGCTGACCATTGTCCAGAAGCTGGTCCAGCGCCACGGTGGCCGCATCTGGCTCGATTCGACCGAAGGTGTCGGCAGCACCTTCTATTTCACTCTGCCGTGCCCGAACCTGGCCCGGTCATGACGCGCGCCCGTCATATTCTGGTCGTCGAGGATTCCGACGAGGATTTTGCAACCGTGCTCGACGCGGCACGGCGCGCTGGCATGACGAATGAAATTCGCCGCGCCACCTCCGGTGACGAATGCCTGCGGCTCCTGCACGAGTCGGCGCCCAGCCAGGACGCCCTTCCCGGACTGGTCTTGCTCGACCTGAACACCCCCAGGGGCGATGGCCGCGACGCCTTGCGGGAAATCAAGCAGGACGACCGCCTGCGCGCCCTCCCGCTGGTGGTGTTGACGACCTCGGCAAATCCGCGCGATCTGCATTTCTGCTACGCCAGCGGCGCCAACGCGTATCACGTCAAACCGGTGCAATACCGGGAGCACCTGAAAATTCTGGAACATATCTTCACCTACTGGTTGAAGAACGCCGTTTTGCCCAATTGAACAGCCTTCAGCGCGATGAAGAACCAGCTCTGGCACATTCTGATCATCGATGACAACCCGGACGATCGAGCCGATCTCCGGCAGATGCTGCTGCGCGGCTCGGATCGGCGTTATCGCTTTAGCGAGGCGGAACTGGGCGCCGACGGCCTGCGAAAATTGCAGCAAACGCGCGACGGCCCCTACGATTGCATCCTGCTTGACTATTCCCTGCCCGACATGAACGCGGAGGAACTGCTGGCGGCCTTCTGCGCTGGTGCGGATTTGCCCCCGTGCCCGGTGGTGGTGGTCACCGGGTCCGGCAGAGCGGATGGCCGCAAGTTGCTCCGTTCTGGTGCGCAGGACTATATCGGCAAGGACTGGACGACACCCGAAAGCCTGACCCGCGCAGTCGAAAACTCCAGGGAACGTTTCGCGTTGCTTGCTGATCGAGCTGAGGCGAGGGAAGTTCTACGGACCGAGCGTGAGCGACTCGATCTGGCGCTCACCTACGGCAACATGGGCATTTATGAGTGGAACATGGTGGACGACAGGCTCTGGTGGTCAGCCGAGCTTTACCGCGTGTTCGGCGTCACGCCGGAGACTTTCATCCCGACACTTGACACATTCAGCGCGCTGCTCCATCCGGATGACCGGGAAGTTTTCTGGCAGAACGTCGCCGAATCGATTGCGCAACGCCAACCGTTCCTGAACGAGTTTCGCATCGTGCCTCCGGACGGCAAGGTGCGATGGATCGCCGACCGCGGACAGACGGAATACGACGCCGAGGGGCGGGGTTTGCGCCACTTCGGCGTGGCGTTCGATGTCACCGAGGGCAAGGTCGCCGAGGCGAAGCTGATCGAGGCCAAAGTCGCGGCCGAAATAGCCAACAACGCCAAGTCCGATTTCCTCTCCAGCATGAGTCATGAGCTGCGCACGCCGCTGCATGCCATCCTCGGTTTCGCGCAGTTGATCGATTTGGCTTCGCCGCCGCCAACACCCGCGCAGAAGCGAAGCATCGATCAAGTTCTCAAGGCCGGGTGGCACCTGCTGGGGCTGATCAACGAGGTTCTCGATCTGGCGCTGATCGAGTCCGGGAAGCTCTCGCTGTCGATGGAACCGGTCGCGTTGGCCGAGGTCCTGCGCGATTGCGAGGCCATGGTGGAACCAGAAGCGCAAAAGCATGGCATCAGCGTGGCCTTCGCACCCTTCGAAGCCGGTTGCTCGGTCGATGCTGACCCGACACGGGTGAAACAGGTGATCATCAACCTGCTGTCCAACGCAATCAAGTACAACAAACCCGGCGGCGCGGTTTGCCTGACGTGCACCCCGAGCCCGCCGGAGTCGATGCGTATCAGCGTTCGCGATACCGGCGAGGGACTGGCCCCCGAACAACTGGCGCAACTCTTCCAGCCATTCAATCGTCTGGGTCAAAAGGTGCCGGGCGAAGAAGGTACGGGCATCGGCCTGGTGGTCTGCAAGAGGCTGATGGATGCAATGAACGGCAGGATTGGCGTTGAAAGCACCGTTGGCCAGGGCAGCGTCTTCTGGGTCGAACTCAAGCTGACGACTGAAGCGCAAGCCGCCGGCTACGCCGCTGAACCAGCGGAGCTCGTCCAGGAGGCGCAAGTTCTCGGTGAGGCACCCTTGCACACCCTGCTCTACGTCGAGGACAACCCGGCCAATCTGCTGCTGGTCGAGGAAATCCTTCTGCGCCGCAGCGATATCCACCTGTTGAGTGCGCGCAATGCCAACCAGGGCATCAGGCTGGCGCGCTCATTTCTGCCGGATGTCATCCTGATGGACGTCAATCTGCCTGACGTCAGCGGCAGCAGCGCGCTGAAAATCCTGGCCGACGATCCGGCAACGGCGCATATCCCGGTGCTTGCGCTGAGTGCCGACGCCAATCCCGACGATATCGAAAAAGGTCTGCTGGCAGGCTTCTTCCGTTATCTCACCAAGCCGATCAAGGTCAACGAGTTCATGAAAACGCTGGACGAGGCCTTGAGATCCGCGAAAACAGAAGCTGCCGTCGCAGCCAAAGAGGAAGCTGACTAATGATTACCGCGTCCGAAATCCTTGAAGCCAGCATCCTGATCGTTGACGATCAGGAGTCCAATATCCTTTTGCTCGAGCAAATGCTGCGGGAAGCCGGCTACACATCCATTGCCTCGACGATGAACCCGAGCGAGGTGTGTACGCTGCATCGCAAGCATCGCTACGACCTGATCCTGCTTGACCTGCAGATGCCGGGCATGGATGGCTTTCAGGTCATGGAAGCCCTGAAGACCAACGAGGAAGAGGCCTATCTGCCGGTGCTCGTGATCACTGCCCAGCCGGGCCACAAGCTGCGCGCCCTCCAGGCCGGCGCCCGGGATTTCATCAGCAAGCCCTTCGATCTGGTGGAAGTGCAGATGCGCATCCGCAATATGCTGGAAGTTCGCTTGCTGTACAAGAAACTCGCCGACTACAACAAAATGCTCGAACAGACGGTGCAGGAACGAACCGCCGAATTGCGCGAAAGCGAAGCCCGATATCGCAGCCTGACCGAACTGGCCTCGGACTGGTATTGGGAACAGGACGAGAACATGAATTTCACCAAGGTCTCGGGTCCGGTCCTGGAGATGCTCGGCATCCGGGTCGGCCCACTGCTGGGCGAATCGGTGGGTCTTGAGGACGCAGGCTGGGATGAGTCGGAGCGCGCCGTGCTGCAGGCGACCATTGCGGCCCGGCAACCGTTCCTTGATTTTCTGTTCCACCGCGTCAATGCTGATGGCTCGCAACAACAGTTTCGGGTGAGCGGCGAGCCGATGTTCAACCGTTCCTGCCGCTTCATCGGTTACCGCGGAATCGGCGTTGAAGTCACCAGCAAGAACTAGAACCGGGATCTGGACGCGCCGCGATGCCAATACCTCATAGTCCGCAGCAAAACCACCTTCTCGCCGCCCTGCCGACGGCGGAGTTCGACGCCCTGGCGACGCATCTGGAACTGGTCCCGATGCGGCTTGGCGAAATGCTCTACGAACCCGGCAGACAGTTGCCGCACGCCTATTTCCCGACGACATCGATCGTTTCGCTGCATTACGTGATGGCGTCCGGCGTGTCGGCCGAATCGGCCGGCGTGGGCAATGAAGGCGTCGTTGGCGTGGCGTTGTTCATGGGGGGAGATACCACGCCAAGCTCGGCCGTGGTGCAGACCGCCGGCCACGCTTATCGGCTGGAGGCACGCGTGCTGAAGCAGGAATTCAGCCGCGCGGGCTCGCTGCAAGCTTTGTTGCTGCGTTACACGCAGGCGTTGATGACCCAGATGGCCCAGATCGCGGCCTGCAACCGGCACCATTCCGTGGAGCAGCAGCTCTGCCGCTGGCTGTTGATGACGCTCGACCGCCTGCCGGGCAACGAGCTGGTGATGACTCAGGAATTGATCTCGGGCATGCTCGGGGTACGCCGCGAAGGAATTACCGAAGCCGCCGGGAGATTGCAGCGAGACGGTCTCATTCTCTATCGCCGGGGTCACATCACGGTGCTTGATCGCCGCGGCCTGGAGAAGCACGCCTGCGAGTGCTACGCCGTGGTCAGCAATGAATTGACCCGCCTGCTGTCCGACGTGCGGCATCGTCAGAGCATCTCCTCGCCGGTAGACGCACCCGCGTCCAGCCAGGTGCCTGCCGCGCGGTGAGTCGCTCGGTCGCCAGGGCTCGCCTGAAGGTCTCGCCGCCGGCGAGGCCCCCTCCCGCCTCTGTCAATCGCCTGCCTTGACGGTCGGCGTCCGGCTTGTCCGGATACGGCGGTCAGCGCGAGCCCTCCGGCAACTTGAGCACGGCATCTCGATTACCGGGTTGTCGGTGTGGATCCAGCAACGCCGCTTATGTTCGCCAGCGGACAGACAGGGGCGCAGCTGCGGCCTAAGCTGAACCATCCTAGTCGAAAGAGGCGTTTCTGCAGTGGGCTGCCAGGCAGCCGTTGCAGCCCGCCCGCTCCTGGCGAAGACAAGTGTGTGCACCGCGATGCTTGCCAAAGCATTGCTCCCCAACTCATCAGATGAAGGAACGACAATGAACAGAATCCACATGAACGCGCTTGCACTGGCAGTCAGTCTCGGTTTCAGTACCGGCGCGATGGCAGAAAGCATGTCGAAGACCGATTACACGGCGGCCAAAGACAAGATCGCGGCCGAGTACAAATCGGGCAAGGCGGCCTGTAATTCACTTTCCGCCAATGCCAAGGATGTTTGCGTCGCGCAGGCCAAGGGCGCAGAGAAGGTGGCACGCGCGGATCTTGACGCGAGTTACAAGCCCAGCACGAAAGCCCACTACGAGGCGCGCGTCGCCAAGGCCGAAGCCGACTATGGCGTCGCCAGGGAAAAATGCGACGACTTGTCCGGCAACGCGAAGGACGTGTGCGTGAAGGAAGCAAAAGCGGCAGAGACGACCGCCAAGGCTGACGCCAAAGCGCAGATGAAGACGGCCGACGCGAACGCTTCGGCCAAGGAAACTTCGAGCGACGCGCGCAGCAAGGCGAGCAACGAGAAGGCCGACGCCCGCAAGGACGCGACAGCGGACAAGGTCGACGCGCAGTACGCCGTGGCGAAGGAAAAATGCGACGCCATGGCCGGCGCCGCCAAGGATGACTGTCTGGCCAAGGCGAAGGCAAGCGCGGGCAAGTAGTCAGCGGCAGTCGCGCAGGCACGAAGCCCTGAAAACAAGAGCTTTGACAATGAGGTAACAGCATGAAGACAAAACAGAGATTTACACTCGGCGCAGTGGCTGCAGCATTGCTGCTCGGCGTGGCAGGGTGTTCCGGGATGTCGGCGCAGGACAAGAACACCGTTGTTGGCGCCGGCGTGGGTGCCGTCGGAGGCGCGGTTCTGACCGGTGGTAGCGCGGTGGGAACCGTGGGTGGTGCAGCCGTCGGCGGCGTCATCGGCCACGAAGTCAGCAAGTAGAGAGGACCCGGGGCGATGCGCCTGGCTTTCCCGGCCGGCGCGTCGCCATCGCTCATTGCCCTGATCCCCCGGCGAGAGTCACCGACAGGCTTGCTCTCGCCGCCGGGTGAGTGGGCCACCAGGAGGTAATTCGCATGTGGAACCATGGAAAGACCAGCGGCACAGCACTGGTCATCGGTGCCTTGCTTGTCGCACTCGCGGGCTGCCAGAAGCAGGAAGGTCCGGCAGAGAAAGCCGGCAAGGAAGTCGACAAGGCGGCACAGACGGTCGGCAAGCAGATCGAGAAAGCGGGTGAAAGCATCCAGGACACAGCCAAGGGAGACAAGAAGTAAACGGGCGCGTGGCTGGTCCTTCCGCCAGCCTGCGGAAGAGGCGCCTGGTGCCAGTCAGGACAGTCCGCAGATTTCCTCCGGACCCTGAGACCGGACTGGGCGCGGCGATGCATTGCGCTCAGCCTGAGCCTGATCGCCGCAGGCGCTTCAGGCGAGCAATATTCAGCAAACCACTTATCCAACAACGACAAGGAATCCTCATGAAATACTCAATCATGCTTTCTGCAGCACTCATCGCACTGGCCGTAACCGCGTGCGACAAAAAACCAACGGTCGTCAATGCGCCGCCCGCGACCGTCGTGACGGTTCCGGGGCCAGCGGGTCCGGCAGGCGCCACGGGATCAACTGGCGCGACCGGATCCACCGGTTCGAGCGGGGCGACAGGCGCAACCGGCAGCACGGGCACGACCGGAGCGACAGGTGAGCCCGGAAAAACGGGGGGGGACACGGTGGTCGTCGTTCCCGGCCAGGCGCCCGCGCGCTGATTCACCTGTCGCCGCGGCCCTGTGGTCCGCGTGAGGGGCCTGGCGTTCAAGCCTCTCGCTGTTCAGCCAGCACGCTCGCACCTGCCGTCGTCGTTGTGAATGCGCGGTGGTTGAACAGCGAGGAGGCATTGCGTGCAACAGACAGGGCTTCGAAGTCGGTTGCCGAGTCCCGGGGTGCGTCTGTCGGCTGATCAACAGGAAGACCGTTTCCGGCTCGTGCGCGGCTTGACCGAAACAAGCTGCAGGGTTTTCCCTGCGGCCTTTTTGGCGTGCACTCTTCAAGAGGCAATCCGGGTACGAGTCGGTTCAGCGGGTCACCTTTGGCGAGGATGCCAGCACCCTGCGCAAGAACAACGCCCCTCAGAACCTCTCCCGCCTGAACAAGATCGTGTTCAACAGGATTCGCCTGGATACTGCCGATAGGAGCGATCGCAGCCTGCGCCTGAAGCGCAAGCGCGCCGCTTCGAAGGAGGGCGACGTCCGGATGCGAATACTGGGCCGCAATTCCCTGGGCCTCACTTCGCAGCCATCCTGGCGGCTGATCGATGTGCAATCAATGCATGAACAGCGCAATCAGAATGCTGATCGGAATGGGTACGCCTAGAAACAGCAAACAGCCTAAGGGATCGCATGTTGGCCTCCTCCAGTGCAGTATGTTATTTTCATGAGTCTCAGGCTTGTCCGCGGCCACACTGATCCGGCAGGGCAACTTCTCATCAAATGGCGTGTGACGGAAATCCCGATCGCCGTCTGCGGTCGCGGCCGGTGCGATGTTCCCTATTGCCGGCCCCCCCCAGCCCGCGCGCCAAGGCATGCAGACTCCGGCGCTCATGTTCCCGCCGGTCCTCGAAGTGGGAATACCTGCATTGACATATGGAAGCGTCACAGCCTGGTAACGGCAGACGCGGCGCCTCTTGAGCCAGAAACCGCTGCTCCTCAAGATGCCTCGCGCTTGCGCAGCCATCCTTGCCTGGCCTTATCTCGACGCCCCGATAGGGCGAGACAGACTGGTTGCTGGCGTCTGCACCTCGCGGTGTGACGCGTTTGCGCGGCCGCGAGAGCCAGACAGCAAAGCCAACCAAACAACAGACGATAAATAGCCAGAATGTCATGGCGTTTCCTTCCCCGCAATTCGTTCGGTGATAGACCTGGATGCAGCCACGGAGGAGACCCCCTGACACCTTGGTTCGCTGCCCAGTGTCCGCCCTGGCAGGCAGGATCCGGGCAGCCTGCTATAACCTGCCCGTCAGCAATAGAATGAGCAGGATGAGCACCACCAGGCCAATACCACCGCTCGGCCCGTAACCCCAACTCCGGCTGTGCGGCCAGGCTGGAATCGCGCCGATCAGCAGCAAGACCACCACAATCAGCAGAATCGTTCCCAATGACATTTCGCTTCTCCTAAAGTCAATCATGTCAAACATGACGGCGCCGCATGCGAGCCTGCTCGCGCGGCGCACTCGTGGCGCCTTCCTCGGTGCGCCGGACCTTGTTTTCCACCCGCTTTGATGGTTGCTGCCTGACAGCAGGCGTCGCCTCAGGCACGCTGGTGAGCATCGTGGACCGCTGCAATCGCCGCCTGCCCTTGACGACGATGTTACTCAAACAGGGGCAGACTTCTGTACGGCAGCGCACACTTCGGAGCCTGCGCCTGAGTCCGCCGGCTTGCGCCCGGCCGGGCCAGGTGGGGCGCCATGTACGCCATGTGTACGCTGGCGCACAGACTGCGTGCCGGGTGAGGCAGAGGATGGGCGTGGCGGGACAGAGCGTCTGCGCTCAAATAAAGGGTTTGCTGTCGGGAAGGACCGCAACGGCGGCAAGGTGCGGCCATCCGGCTCCTTGCCAACGGCAATGAGTCGCTGACGGACACCGGCAGCGCTCACTTCGCCAATTCACCACACACAACAGCAGGAGACATGATGAATACCGAACTGATCACAACACAGGGCAACGTCGAAGGCACCAGGGACAAGCTCGCCAAGGATCTCAGGACCGTGGTCGCCGATGCCGACTACCTGCTGAAGGAGGTGGCCAATTCGACCGCCGAAGAATTTGCGGCGGCGCGCACGAGGATTGGTGCCAAGCTCTCCGAGGCCAGATCCCGGCTTGACGAAGCACGAATCGCGGTGACGGACAGGGCCAGACACACCGCCGACGCCACCCACGAGTACATGATGGACAATCCCTGGAAGGTCGTCGGGCTGGCTGCGGTCATCGGGCTGATCATCGGCGCTCTTGTCAGCCGCCGCTGAGTCACCAGGCAGGGTGACCGGCAGGCTGGCAAACCGTATCGAGAAGGCGGTCGAGACGCCCTGCCGCGGCGATAACGCCAGGGCTCTCCTCACCAACTGCCCGAACGAGTGAACGGCCCGGCCTGGCCGTAGAGCAGCCCACCAGGAGTATCAAAGGATCAGTATCAGTATCAGAGACCCCGAGCGGCGTAGTGCGTAAAATGGTCGGCGAAGTGCGCCGACCAGGCGCCGGGGAGAAACAATGACGCCGGGACATCTGAAGCAGAAGGCCAACTCGCGATCGTTGGAGTTTTCGCTTGCCCCTGTCAATTCGGCAGCCGCAGAGACTCCCTCAACCGCTTCCTTCCCGATCGTTGGTATCGGCGCGTCGGCCGGCGGGTTGGCAGCGTTCGAGGCCTTTTTCTCCGGTATGCCCAGCGACGCCGAACCGGGCATGGCCTTCGTGCTGGTGCAGCACCTGGCACCCGACCACAAAAGCATTCTCTCCGACCTCATTCAGCGCTATACCCGCATGCAGGTCTTCGAGGTGGCCGACGGTATGGTGGTGCAAGCCAACTGCGCCTATATCATCCCGCCCAACCGCGACATGGCGTGTCTGCATGGCTCACTGCAATTGCTGGAGCCTGCCGAGCCGCGCGGACATCGCCTGCCCATTGACTTTCTCTTTCGCTCGCTGGCCCTCGACCAGAAGGAACGGGCGATCGGCATTGTGCTCTCCGGCACCGGCAGCGACGGCACGGCGGGCGTGCGGGCGATCAAGGACGAGGGCGGCATGGTCATGGCGCAGAGCCCCGATTCCGCCGAGTATGACGGCATGCCGCGCAGCGCGCTCGATACCGGCTTGGTGGACTACGTCCTGCCGCCGGCCGAGATGCCTGCTCAGCTGATCGCTTACGCCACACATGCCTTCGGCCAACGCGCGCGTGCAGTTGCCGTCGCTGGACCGAAGGGCGAACTGGCGCTGAAGAAGATCGTCGTTCTGCTGCGTGCCCAGACCGGTCACGATTTTTCCCAATACAAGCCGAGCACCATCCAACGCCGTATCGAACGGCGGATGGCCGTGCACCAGATCAAAGCGCTGGACAGCTACGTCAGGTACCTGCAGGAGACGCCGTCCGAGGTCGAGGCGCTGTTTCGTGACCTGTTGATTGGCGTGACCAATTTCTTCCGCGATCCGGAGGCCTTTGCGGTGCTGGAGAAGCAGGTCATTCCGACGCTGTTTGCCGACCAGCCGGCTGGCGCGGTGATCCGCGTCTGGTCGGCGGGATGTTCCACTGGCGAGGAGGCATATTCGATTGCCATCCTGCTGCAGGAACACATGGAGGCACTCAAGCAAAGCTATACGATCCAGGTCTTTGCCACCGACATTGACAACCGGGCGATCGCCACCGCGCGCAGTGGCCTGTATCCGGCCAGCATCGCCGCCGACCTGTCGCCCCAGAGGCTGGCGCGCTTCTTCACGGCGGTGCCCGACGGCAGCGCCTACCGAATCAACAAAGGTATCCGCGACCTGCTGGTGTTCTCGGAGCAGGACGTGATCAAGGATCCGCCGTTTTCCAGACTCGACCTGATCAGTTGCCGCAACCTCCTGATTTACATGGGCGCCGAGTTGCAGAAAAGGCTCATTCCGCTGTTCCACTACGTGCTCAGGCCGGGGGGTGCACTGTTCCTCGGCACCTCCGAAGGCGTGGGCGAGTTTGCCGACCTCTTTGCCGTGCTCGATCGCCACGCCAAGCTGTATCAGCGCAAGGAGCATTTTTCCAGCACCCGGCGCATGACCCTGGGACGCTTTCTGCCACCCCGGATGGCGATCGATGCGGCGCCCCCCGGTGGCGGCAAGCCTGGCTTGCGTGCCAGGCTGCCGCTGCGCGAGCTCACTGAACAGGCGCTGCTGCAACAGCTTGCTCCGGCCAGCGCGCTGGTCAATGGCCAGGGTGACATCCTTTACCTGTACGGCCGGACCGGCACGTACCTGGAGCCAGCCCCAGGCGAATCGGGCGTCAACAACATCCTGCGGATGGCCCGCGAAGGGCTGCGGCAGGACCTGAGGATGGCCCTGCACAAAGCGGCCAACACCAGCCAGCGCGTCCGCTGCCCGGGGCTGGAAGTGAAAACCAACAGCCACTTCGCGCGCGTCGATCTGACCGTCTGCCCGCTGCCGGCCGACCCGGACGCGATGCCGGAGTCGCCTTTGTACCTGGTCATGCTGCAGGAAGCCGTTGCCACGGATCAGGCGCAGCCGGCCGTGCTGGCAGCCAGTGGTGGCGCAGCCGCTCCTGACGAAGGCCCTGAGGCGAAAGTCCAGTCGCACACGCTGGCGCGCATCGCCGTCCTCGAGCAGGAGTTGCGGGCCAAGGACGAATATCTCCAGACGACCCAGGAAGAGCTGGAGACTTCGAACGAAGAGCTCAAGTCATCGAACGAGGAAATGCAGTCGGTGAACGAAGAACTGCAATCGACCAACGAGGAGCTGGAAACCTCAAAGGAAGAATTGCAGTCGGTCAACGAGGAACTGGCCACGGTCAATGGCGAGTTGCAGGCCAAGGTGATCGATTTGTCGCGCACTAATAACGACATGAACAACCTCCTGGCCGGTACCGGCATCGGCACCGTGTTTGTGGACCACCAACTGCGCATCCTGCGCTTCACACCGGCCGCCAGTGGCATCATCAACCTGATCCCGGGGGACATCGGCCGGCCGGTGGCCCACATTGTCTCCAACCTGGTCGGCTACGAGGGTCTGGTGGCAGATACCCGGGCCGTCCTGAATACGCTGATCCACAAGGAGGTGGACGTGCAGACCAGGGAAGGCAAGTGGTACACGATGCGCATCCAGCCCTACCGAACGCTGGATAATGTGATCGAGGGTGCAGTGATCTCGTTTTTGGACATCACCGAAACGGTGCAGACACGGGAGGCGTTGCGCGCCGCGAATGATCTGTGCCGCCTGGCGGTGATCGTGCGCGATGCACACGATGCCATCACCGTGCAGGATCTGGAGGGCCGCATCCTGGTCTGGAGCCCGGGAGCGGTTCGGATGTATGGCTGGGCCGAAGCCGAGGCGCTGCGGATGAACGTGCGCGACCTGGTTCCCCTGGAGCTGCGCGAGGAGACTTTGGTCACCCTGCGGCAGCTTGCCCGGACTGAAGTCCTGGAGCCGTACCGTGGCCAACGGATCACCAAATTCGGTGCGGTGGTCAATGTCTCGATGATCGCGACCGTCTTGCTGAATGAGGCAGGGGAAGTCTATGCGATCGCGACCACGGAAAGGGCGAGCGAAGTCGTCAGGGATCGTCGGAGAACAGGAGGTGATCGATGAGCACTGAGGACAAACGCCATTCAGCATTCAGAGCCCCCCCCCGCAACGGGTGAACCCTTGAGTGCGGGGCAGGGGCTGCGCCAGCAGGCCGAGGCGGTCTTTCTCGAAGAATCGGCGCAGGCGCCCGCCGGGCGTGAAAGCCTGTCGCTCGAAGATACGGAGCGGCTGCTCCATGAGCTGCGTGTGCATCAGATCGAGCTGGAGATGCAGAACGAGGAGTTACGTCAGGCGCAGGCGCTGCTCGACACCGAGAGGGCACGCTATTTTGACCTTTATGACCTGGCGCCGGTCGGCTACTGCACCTTGAGCGAAGCGGGGCTGATCCTGCAAGGCAATCTCGCCGCGGCAACCCTGCTCGGCAGCACCCGTGCGGGACTGGTCATGCAACCGATCAGCCGCTTCATCCTCAAGGCGGACCAGGACATCTACTATCTGCACCGCAGGAACGTGGTTGAGAACGGCGAACCGCAGGCCTGCGAGTTGCGCCTGATGAAGGGTGACGGCACGGCATTCTGGGCGCATGTCGCGTCGGCTGTCGCGCAAGAGGCAGATGGCACGGTCGTTCTACGCGTCGTCCTGAGCGACGTCACCCAGCGCAAGCTGGCGGAAGCCGAGCGGGCAATGTTCGATCAGACGCTGCAGGACCAGAACGCCGAGCTGAAACGTCTCAGGCTCGTGGCGGAAACGGCCAACCTGGCAAAATCGGAGTTCCTGTCGAGCATGAGTCATGAGCTACGCACGCCGCTCAGTGCGATCCTCGGCTTTGCCCAACTGATCGAATCCGGCTTTCCCAAGCCGACGCCCTCGCAGCAGCGAAGCATCGATCAGATCCTCAAGGCCGGGTGGCACCTGCTCGGGCTGATCAACGAAGTTCTCGATCTCGCGATGATCGAGTCCGGCAAGCTGTTACTGGCCATGGAACCGATATCGCTGCCCGAAGTGATCGCCGAATGCCAGGACATGGTCAAACCGCAGGCCGAGCAACATGACGTCAGCTTGTCCTTTGCCGGGTGCGTGGACCCCTGTTTCGTCCTGGCCGACCGGAAACGGTTGAAGCAGATTCTGATCAACCTTCTCGCCAATGCAATCAAGTACAACAAGGCCGGCGGAGCGGTCACGATGGATTGTAGCCCGAGCCAGCCGGATGCGATGCGCATCAGCGTCCGGGACACCGGTGCAGGGCTCGCTGCGGAACAACTGGCACAGCTGTTCCAGCCGTTCAATCGTCTCGGACAGGAGGCAGCTTCGGATGAGGGCACAGGTATTGGCCTCGTCGTCTGCAAGCGGCTGATTGAAGCGATGGGAGGCGTCATCGGGGTCGAGAGCACGGTCGGGAAAGGCAGCGTGTTCTGGATCGATCTGACGCTGACGGCTGAAGAACGATCGGCGACCGGCACAGCTGGACTCGTGCCGGTCGCCCAGGCACCGGAGCCTGTCGACGAGTCCTTGCGCACCCTGCTCTATGTCGAGGACAACACCGCGAATCTGATGCTGGTCGAGGAGATCGTCGCGCGCCGCCCCGATGTGCGCCTGCTGACCGCGCGGGATGGGCGCTGCGGCATCGAGATCGCCTGCGCTTCCCGACCCGATGTCATCCTGATGGACATCAGTCTGCCCGACATCAGCGGTGTCGAAGCGCTGCAGGTTCTGGCCGGAAATCCGGCGACAGCTCACATCCCGGTGATTGCAATCAGTGCCAATGCCTTGCCGCGCGATATCGAGAAGGGTCTGGCGGCCGGATTCTTCCGCTACCTGACGAAGCCGATCAGGGTGAACGAGTTCCTGGAGACGCTGGACGTGGCCCTGCTATTCGCCAGGACCGGTGCGGGCAAGCCCGCTGTCGATGGGTCAACCGCTCCGGGCCAGCCCTGACCCCACGACGCTAGCGCCCCGCCGCCGTCAAAGCGAGCGTTAGCCGCCTCCTGTGGCCGCTATGTGCGCCAGCCAACTGTGTTTCCGTGATTTATCGCGCAAGCTGTCCTCCGGGATTGAAAGTGTATGGTGGTCTGAACCGTCGTTCGAGGTTCGCCGGCCAGCACCGCTGAATTCTGTTTTCCATTCCCCTGAGGAGTCACACCATGCTTGCCGTTAGCCCAGAACTGATCAACTCCGTCGAGATCAACACCCAGGCCTTCATGACGCTGTCGAAAATCGCTTTTTCCAGCCTTGAGCGCCTGGCCACACTGAACCTGAACGCAACTCGCCTCGCGTTCGAAGAGGGCACCAGCGGCTTCGCTTCGCTGCTCCAGACCAAGGACGCCAAGAAACAGCAGAAGGTGCTCGGCGCCACGCCCGGAAAAGCGACCAACAGCGCCGCCGCCTACCTGCAGGGGGTGCAGGAAATAGCCGCTGACACCCAGAGCGAAGTCACCAAGCTGGTCACCTCGTATTTTTCTTCGCAAGGCCTGGGCGCAAACCCCAGCACGGGTGCCCTCAAGGGGTTCGAATTGTTCAAGGGCTTTGCGCAGCAGATTACCGACATGACCGCCGCCAACACCAAGGTGGTCGGCGACGCAACGGCCCGCATCTCCAGCGCAACTACCGCCCTTGCGAGGAAAGGCGCGTAAGGGCTCGCCCAGCGCTCCTGCCGTGACAGCCGCAGATCAGTGGCCCCGCGACCGCTGTCGCTGGGTGCTGCTTGCCGCGCCTGCGGGTGATGACGCAGCTTCCGATGCATCGGCGAGCGGTGCGGAGAGCGGTTGGCCGGGGAGGTCGCGGTGGGTGTACGTCTGTCATCGCGACGCCACGGCTGACCTGTTCGCTCGCTATCGGCGACGGCATCCTCGACTCACCAAGCTCATCCAGGCACCTGCGGCAACTGGCACTGGTCGCGGGCACGCGGCTGGCGATTCAGCGCACGGACAGCGGGCATGCCCCCGCTGCAATGGCTGGGTGTACCGCATCCCGCGACGGTTCGTCGATGGGCTGCTGAATATTCTTACGCCGGTACACCGCTATCGCTGCCGCTCGGCCAGTTGTGGTTGGGAAGGGAACCTGCGCGTGCGGCGCGATACCCTGCCGAGCCTGCGCCGGCGTTAGCCGGGCGAGGGACGATACGGCGCATCACAGTCAGTCCCTTGATGTGCGCCACCGTACAGATTTCGCCAGGTCAGGCGACTAGTCTTGCAGTGCATCCCGAGTCGCCGTCAAGCCAGTCCAGTCATCAGGCACTTCAGACACGCCGTGCCCGTTGCGACGATGGATGCTCGATGGGCAATTCCGCCCGTCGGATTCTGGAGCAAGGGAGTTTGACATGAACTGGGATATCGTTGAAGGCAACTGGAAGCAATTCAAGGGCAAAGTGAAGACGCAGTGGGGCAAACTGACAGACGACCATCTGGATGTGATTGCCGGCAAGCGCACCGAGTTGGCGGGCAAGCTGCAGGAGAGCTATGGCATCAGCAAGGACGAGGCCGAAGAGCAGATCAAGAGCTTTGAAGAGATCAACAAAGACTACCGTCCATAGAGCGCCGCATGGGCCAACTACGCAGCGCGTCGCGCTCCGCCACGCGCTGCGCCACCCGGGTGCTCCTCGTCGAGGACAATCGCGCTGACGCCGACTTGATCCGGCAGTCTCTCGCGGGTGCGGGCGAAGGCTCGTTTGGCGTCGAAGCCGTGTCGCGGCTCTCGGATGCGCTTGAACGACTGGGCCGGGGCGGTATCGAGGTGCTGCTGCTTGACCTTGCGCTGCCCGACGGCCAGGGTCTCGACGCCTTCGATCAGGTGTTCCGGGCGGCTCCCAATGCCCTGATCCTCGTTCTCGGTACAGCGCGCGATGAAGCCATCGCGCGCAAGGCGGTGCAGCGCGGCGCCAGCGACTATCTCATCAAGGGCCATGTCGACCCCCACTGGTTACCGCGCGCACTGCGTTACCTGCTCGACCGCAAGGCGACGCGCGACGCGCTGCGGGTAAGCGAGCTACGCTTCCGGGCGATGAGCGATGCCTCCCCGCTCGGAATCTTCGTCTCCGATATCCAGGGTGACTGTGTGTATACGAATGCCGCCTATCACAGCATATCGGGGCTGACCTTCGAAGAGACGCTGGGCACGAAATGGAGCACGGCAATCCATCCCGACGATCGCCAGCGTGTACTCGCCGAGTGGCGCGATGCCGCAGGCAGCGGAGCACCCTTTCAGACGGAATTCCGCTTCCTGCAGCCGGACGGGAGTGTTGTGTGGGCGCGGGTCAACAGCGCGGCGATGAACGACGGGTTGGCCACGAACGGTCGCGTGAAGACGGTTGAGGACATCAGCCAACGCAAAGCGGCCGAGTTCGCCTTGCGAGCGGTCGAAGAAGCCCTGTTCGAGGAAAGGGAGCGCGCCCAGGTCACCCTGGACTCCATCGGTGACGCCGTGCTGACGACCGATCTCCAGGGCAAGGTCACCTATCTGAATCTGGCCGCCGAGGTGATGACCGGCTGGTCGAGCGAGGATGCGCTGGGGCAGCCGCTGTCGGCGGTATTCCACATCATCGATGGCGCGACACGCCAGGCCGCTCCTGATCCTGCGCAGTGCGCCATCAGCGAGAACCGGACCGTGGGGCTGGCCGCGGATTGCCTACTTGTCCGCCGTGATGGGTGCGAGTCGGCGATCGAGGATTCCGCAGCTCCGATCCATAACCGCGACGGTCGTGTCGCCGGCGCGGTCATCGTCTTTCACGACGTCAGCGAATCACGGGCCATGGTGCGGAAGATGGCCCATCTGGCCCACCACGATTTCCTTACCGGCCTGCCCAATCGGGCGCTGCTCACCGAACGGCTCGCGCAGGCGATCGGGCTCGCCCGTCGGCGCGGCAAACAGGTGGCACTGCTCTTCGTAGACCTCGATTACTTCAAGCACATCAACGATTCGCTGGGGCATGCGGTCGGTGACCAGGTGCTGCAGTCCGCCGCTCGGCGTTTGTCCGCCTGTGTGCGCACCACGGACACCGTCTGCCGCCAGGGTGGTGACGAGTTCGTCATCCTGCTGGGCGAAATCGAGCAGCCGCAGGATGCGGCCCTGGTTGCCGAAAAGCTGCTCGTCGCGCTGGCCGAGCCGCAGATGATTGGCCAGCACGAGATCCATGTGACCTTGAGCATCGGCATCAGCGTCTACCCCGACGATGGCATCGACACCGACACCGTGATGCAGAACGCCGACACCGCGATGTATCACGCCAAGGCAAGCGGCCGTAACAACTACCAGTTCTTCACTGCTGGCATGAACAACCACGCCGTTCGCCGGCTGTTCGTCGAAACCGGGCTGCGGCGAGCCCTCAGGCAGAGTGAGTTCCGGCTGCATTATCAGCCGCAGATCGATCTTGCCTCAGGCGCGATGACCGGTACCGAGGCCCTCATCCGCTGGCTTGATCCGGCGCTCGGATTGATTGAACCGGAGCAGTTCGTGCCGATTGCGGAAGAGTGTGGCCTCATCGTGCCGATTGGCCGCTGGGTGTTGCGCGAAGCGTGCAGACAGGTCCAGTCCTGGCTAAATTCGGGTTTGGACGCGGTGCCCGTGGCGGTCAACATTTCCGCCCTGGAATTCAGGCACAAGGGCTTTGTCGAGGGCCTGGCCCTGATCCTGAAGGAGACCGGCCTGGCACCGCGGTATCTGGAACTGGAACTGACCGAAAACATTATCATGCAAGACACGGAGTCGTCGGCCCTGGTGCTTGCCGCACTCAAGGCGATGGGGGTGCAGTTGGCGATCGATGATTTTGGCACCGGCTACTCGAGCCTGGGTTACCTGAAGCGTTTTCCGATCGACACCCTCAAAATCGACCAATCCTTCGTGCGCGACCTGGCGACCGATGCGGACGACGCGACCATCGTCAGCGCCGTGATCGGCATGGGACGCAATCTCAAGCAACGGGTCATTGCCGAGGGCGTCGAAACACAAGAGCAACTGGCGTTCCTGCGGACTCAGCGATGCGATGAAGGGCAGGGCTTTCTCTTCAATCGTCCGTTGCCGGCCGAGGACTTCGCGCGCCTGCTGGTGACCGTTTAGGGATCGTCATTGAGGATGCGGACAGCTATGTGCGCCACCGTACCGACCACCGGTGCCTCTGCCACTATGCTGTTCCCACGGTGTCAGCGCAGCATGAGGGGTGAAATCTCAGGCAGCTTCGCTCGCCGTCCAGCAGAACGTCGCGTCAGGGCCAGAACGATTGGCGAGGTCAATTCCTGACGGCTGGCGACAGCGATGTCGCCAGCGGCGCAGGTTCCTTTCGGCCTCGTCACGGGGTTCATCGTCGGCAGGATCGCGAGTCGGTTGGGAGCGGTTGGTAGAGGATCGAGTCAGGAAGTCCCCGTTTCACTCATATCTGGAGAATGAACCATGAACCAAATCAGCAAGTATCTTTCCTCAGTTCTTCTGGCCGTCACGCTGGTGACCGCAGTCGGCTGCAGTTCGACGTCCAAGCAGGAGGGAACTGGCGAGTACGTTGACGACACCGTCATCACCAGCAAGGTGAAGGCAGCAGTTTTCAATGAGCCGATGCTGAAATCGGCCGAAATCAACGTTGAGACCTTCAAGGGCGTGGTGCAGCTGAGCGGTTTCGTGAGCTCGCAGGCGGCGGCGAACAAGGCGACCGAAGTGGCACGTAGCGTTGGTGGTGTGAAATCCGTCAAGAACGACATGCGGATCAAGTAGGCGATTGTTGATCACCGGCCATTGCCGGACACAGCGTCCGACAATGGCCGCGCGGCTCATCGCTCAGTCCCGATGACAGCCCGATGACAGCAATCGTCACTCCCGAAGCAGGCGCCTCGGCAGGCAGTCAATCGCCGGCTGCTGCCGAGCCGCCGGTGTCGCGGTCGGCCGAGGGTGAGCATGGACACGGGCGCCTGGCTCTGGCCATCCTCGCTACGGTTGCTGTGGTTTTCGCCCTGGACTGGGCGCAAAGCCTGTGCATTTCCCTGCTCCTCGGTATTCTCTTCGCCTACAGTCTCAACCCACTCATCGTCTGGCTGGAGCGGATCAGGCTGCCGCGCCTCCTGGGGACCACTCTCGTGATGCTGAGTGTCTTCGGCGCGCTTGTCCTGGGGACCTACGGCTTGCGCGGGGAGGTGCAGACGATCCTTGACCAGCTACCCGAGGCAGTGAGCAAGTTGTCGGCTGGCCTCGCCAGTCTGCGCAAGGGCCAGGCCAGCACCATGCAGATGGTGGAAACCGCGGCCAGCGAGATCGAAAAGGCGACCGCTCAGGCGGCAGGCAAGCCGTCGTCGCACAAACAAGCCGCGACCCGCGTCGTCATTGATGCCCCCGGTTTCGGACTCGGCAACTTCCTCTGGGTGGGTTCGCTGGGGGCTGCCGGCGTGATCGCTGAAGTAGCCATGGTGTTCTTCCTGACCTTCTTTCTTCTGCTCTCCGGCAACACCTACAAGCGAAAACTGGTGCGCCTGACCGGCCCCTCGCTGACGGACAGAAAAATCACCGTGCACATCCTCGATGACATCAACACGTCGATCCAGCGCTATATGCTGATG
Source organism: Candidatus Accumulibacter necessarius (assembly GCA_017302435.1). Classification (GTDB taxonomy): domain Bacteria; phylum Pseudomonadota; class Gammaproteobacteria; order Burkholderiales; family Rhodocyclaceae; genus Accumulibacter; species Accumulibacter necessarius. Next base: position 68,902 of record JAFLDL010000010.1, on the reverse strand, counting down.
GTTCTGGTGACCAACGCGCTGGTTGGCCTGCTCACCTGGATCGCCCTGTACTCGATCGGCCTCGACAACGCCGGTGCCTGGGCAGTGGCTGCAGGGGTTTTGCACATCATTCCGTACTTCGGGCCAGCGGTCACGGCTGCAGCCATCGCCATGGCGGCCTTCATACAGTTCGACAGCCTGTCGACGATCCTGCTGGCCGCCGGGACGTCGCTGGCAATCGCCACGCTCGTCGGCACCTTCGTCACCACCTGGATGACCGGTCGCATCGCCAGAATGAACACCGCAGCGGTGTTCGTCACGCTGCTCTTCTGGACATGGTTGTGGGGGGTCTGGGGCATGCTGCTGAGCTGTCCAATCACGGTGATCGTCAAGGTGGTGGCCGAGAACGTCGAGCAACTGCAGCCTGTGGCTGAGTTGCTGGCAGACTAGCGGGTGGATTGCCCGCTATGCGATTGCCATCTGACCCCCTGGAACGGACCCCCCTGACTTGAACGCTGGCAAAAAACTCACTGGCTACCTCGACCAACTGCGGGCACACCTTGGCGGTGGCAGGCCGCCTCGGCCTGCCGACGAGGACGAAGCGCCGTTACGCGCGGAGTTGTTCAGCGCGGCCCAGATGGAGCAACACGGCAAGGCCCTCGCGCTATCGCATTCGCTGGCTGCGGGGCGGGCGGCGGACCAGCTCCTGGAGCGGCTGGCAGCCAACGAAAGCGCCCTCGTCGCCGTGTGCCAGCTGCTGACCGGGGCAGTGCGCGAGAACCGCCGGATCACGCCGGCCGGGGAATGGTTGCTCGACAACTTCTATCTGATCGAAGAGCAGATCAGCACGGCGAGGCGGCATCTGCCAAAGGGGTACAGCCGCCAACTCCCGCGTTTGGCGCGCGGGCCGTCGGTTGACTGTCCGCGCGTCTATGACCTCGCCCTGGAGGCCATCGCTCATGGCGATGGTCGCGTTGACACGGAAACGCTCAGTCGCTTTGTCGCCGCCTACCAGACCGTCACTGCCCTCAAACTGGGCGAGTTGTGGGCAATTCCGATCATGCTGCGGCTGGCACTGATCGAGAATCTCCGACGTGTAGCGGTGCGCATCGCCGCCGCCTGGGACGAGCGAAATCTGGCCGATTCGTGGGCCGACCGGATGACGGAAATCGCCGGCAGGGATCCCGGCAGCCTGATTCTGGTGATCGCCGACATGGCGCGCTCGAATCCGCCGATGGTTGGCGCTTTCGTCGCCGAGCTGGCGCGCCGCCTGCAGGGGCGGGGTCCGGCCCTGGTCTTGCCCTTGAACTGGATCGAGCAGCGACTTGCGGAGTCTGGGCTGACGATCGAGCACCTGGTGCAGTTGGAGACCCAGCAGCAGGCTTCCGATCAGGTCTCGATCAGCAACAGCATCGGCAGTCTGCGGGCGCTCGGCGCGCTGGACTGGCGCCAGTTTGTCGAGACCATGAGCGTCGTCGAGCAGGCGCTGCTCATGGATCCGGGCGGTGTCTATGGCCGGATGGATTTTGCCACCCGCGATCGCTATCGACACGCGACCGAAGAGATAGCCAGGAAGTGTCGCCTGACAGAAGGAGAGGTGGCGCACAAGGCCGTCGAACTGGCGCGTGCTGGCGCTTCGCTCACCCCCGGCGGCGAAGTCTCCGGGCGCTCAGGGCACGTGGGTTTCTACCTGATCGACAAGGGCTTGCCCGATCTCCTGCGGCTGGCCGGAGTGCGCCCTTCCGGCCCTGAAGTCTGGCTGAAGAAGGCGGGTCAGTGTCCATTATTCCTTTACCTCGGCGGGATGCTGCTGATCTCCGTCATCCTCAGCACGGGTCTGCTGGCACTGGCAGGGGCTGCCGGACTACCCGCCGGGGTGGTCGAGCTCGCACTGCCGCCGATCGCTTTCCTCCTGCTCCTGGGCGTCAGTCAGTCGGCCGTCGTGCTGATGAACTGGCTTGTCAGCCTGCTCGTGACGCCGAAGCCACTGCCCAGGATGGACTTCTCCAAAGGGATCCCGCCGATCTCGCGGACGTTGGTGGTGGTGCCTACGATGCTCACCAGCCAGGCGAACGTCGAGCAACTGGTCGAGGCGCTTGAGGTCAGGTTTCTGCGTAATCGCGATGAGCACCTGCACTTCGGCCTGCTGACCGATTTTCGCGACGCACATCTGGCATCGCTCCCTGACGACGAATCGCTGTTGCGACTGGCACGGACAGGGATCGACGAGCTGAACGAAAAATACGCTGGTGGCGGTGACGGCAGGCGGGCCAGTAGCTTCTTCCTCTTCCATCGGCCGCGGCAATGGAACGTCCAGGACCGGATCTGGATGGGCTACGAGCGCAAGCGGGGCAAGCTGGCAGCTTTGAACGCACTGCTGCGAGGCGGCGCCGGTGCGCTCTCCGACAATGGTTTTTCGCTCGTCGTCGGTGACACGGCAGTGCTGTCCGGTGTGCGCTACGTCATCACCCTGGACACCGACACGCAGTTACCGCGCGACGCGGCGCGGCAGTTTGTCGGCGCCATGGCGCACCCGTTGAATCGCCCGCACTACGACCAGGCCAGGCGGCTGGTCACCGAGGGTTACGGCATCCTGCAACCGCGCGTGGCGATCAGCCTGCCGGGGACGAACCGCTCGCGCTATGCGCGACTGTACGGCGGGGAGCCGGGCATCGACCCCTATACGCGTGTCTCCTCCGATGTCTACCAGGACGTTTTTGGCGAGGGCTCGTTCGTCGGCAAAGGGATCTACGACGTCGATGCCTTCGAGCAAGCCGTTGGCGGCCGCTTTCCCGAGAACCGCATTCTCAGCCATGACCTGCTCGAAGGATGCTACGCGCGGGCGGGGCTGTTGAGCGATGTGCCGTTGTATGAGGATTATCCGGCCCGCTACAGCGCCGACGTGGGCCGCCGCTACCGCTGGATCCGTGGCGACTGGCAGCTTGCCGGCTGGCTTCTGAGCCGCGTCCCTGCGGTCGTGGCTGCCAGGCGTGCAGGCAAGGGGGCTGCGGCGGACAACGCGGTTGACAACACGCGCCAAAGGAATCCGCTGTCCGCGTTGTCGCAGTGGAAGCTGATCGACAACCTGCGCCGGAGTCTCGTTGCCGCGGCGCTGATGCTCCTCTTGCTGTTGGGCTGGACGCTGCTGTCGCCGTTGGCCTGGTCATGGACCCTGGCCGTGATCGGCATCGTCCTGTTGCCCTGGCTGTGCGCTTCGATCGTCGAACTGTGTCGCAAGCCGGCGGAGGTGCTGTTGGGACAGCACCTGACAGCCGTCACCCGTTCGGCTTCCCGGCACTTGCTGCAGGCCGCCTTCGAGTTGGCCTGCCTGCCCTACGAGGCGTTTTTCAGTCTCGATGCCATCGTGCGCACGAGTTGGCGGCTGCTGATCACGCGCCGGCGACTGCTCGAATGGAACCCTTCGAGTGACGCGGATCGCCAGTCGGAGCAGCGGGCACGCAGCGAGCTTGCCGTCTCCTGGCAGTCCATGTGGATCGGCCCACTGGTCGCCATGGTCGTGGCCATCCAGCTGGCGGCGTCGACACCGATGGTGCTGGCGGTCGCGGGGCCGGTTCTACTCCTGTGGTTCTTCTCACCGGTCATCGCCTGGTGGATCAGTCTGCCGCTCGCCCGCCGCAAGGCGACCCTGACTGCCGAGCAGACCCTTTTCTTGCGCGCGCTTTCGCGTCGGACCTGGGCCTTCTTCGAGAACCTGGTTGGCCAGGAGGATCACTGGCTCCCGCCAGACAACTACCAGAAGTATCGCGTCACCGCGGTCGCGCACCGGACTTCGCCGACTAACGTCGGCATGGCGCTGCTGGCCAATCTGTCGGCGTATGACTTCGGCTACCTGCCGGCCGGTCCGCTCGTCGAGCGAACGGCGAACACCCTGCGCACGTTGAACGGGCTTGAGCAGCACCGGGGGCACTTCTACAACTGGTACGACACGCAGACGCTGCAGCCGCTGTCGCCACGCTATATCTCGACGGTGGACAGCGGCAACCTGGCGGGCCACCTGTTGACCTTGCGCGCGGGTTTGCTGGCCATTGGCGATGACCAGTTGCTGGGAGCGAGGCTGTTCGACGGCTTGAGTGACACCTATCGGATTCTCGTCCACGAGGTAGGTCCGGTGGCGGCGGTGGATGGCGTCGCTGCGCGCACGCTGGCGGCGTTCGGCAAGCAACTGGAATCCGTTGCCGCTTCCCCGCCAGAGACGCTCGCGGCACTCCAGTCATGCCTTGAGCGCCTGGCGTCCACCGCCGTCGAACTCGCTGGTGAGTTTGTGCCCGGCCTCGATGGTGTCGGCGACATTTCGTCCGAGAGCGAAGAGGCAAAGCTGCCGGCGGAGTGGGCCGAGGCGCTGGCCCGGCAATGCCGCACGGCGCTCGATGAGCTTGCCTTGCTCACGCCCTGGGTATTGTTGCCGGAGCCACCGCGTGAGCTGGCGGTGGCGAGCCTCGCCGCTATCGCCGAAATGCCGACGCTGCGCGGACTGGCCAGGCTGGACGCTGCGCTGTCGGCGAGCATTGGCACGCTGCTCGGCGCAGCGACCACCGCCGGCCAGCGTGCCTGGCTTGCCGATCTGCAGCGGCAGATCAGGACAGGCAGCGCGCGTGCCAGGGACCGGTTGACGAGCCTTGAGCGTCTGGCCATGCAAGCCGGCGACCTCGCGCGCATGGAGTATGACTTTCTGTTCGACAAGACGCGCCATCTGTTGGCCATTGGTTACAACGTGGACGATCGACGGGTGGACTCGGGTTACTACGACCTGCTGGCCTCTGAAGCGCGCCTGTGTTGTTTCGTCGGCATTGCGCAGGGGCAACTGCCGCAGGAGAGCTGGTTCGCGCTTGGACGCCTGCTCACCAGTACCAGCGGCGAACCGGTGCTGCTGTCGTGGAGCGGTTCGATGTTCGAGTACCTGATGCCTTTGCTGGTGATGCCCGCCTACGAGCAGACGCTGCTCGACCAGACCTGCAAGGCAGCGGTGGCCAGACAGATCGAGTATGGCAACCATCGTGGCGTCCCCTGGGGAATCTCGGAATCCGGCTACAACACGGTGGACTTGCAGCTCAATTACCAGTATCGCGCCTTCGGCGTGCCGGGCCTCGGTCTGAAGCGCGGACTCGCCGAGGATCTGGTCATTGCGCCCTATGCCTCGGTGCTGGCACTGATGGTGGCGCCCGAAGAAGCCTGCCGAAATCTCCAGCGACTGGCGGCCCAGGGATTCATTGGCCGCTTCGGCTTCTTCGAGGCGATCGACTATACGCCCGCCCGACAGCGACGCGGGCAGTCACGGGTGGTGGTCCGCTCGTTCATGGCTCATCACCAGGGGATGAGCCTGCTCGCGCTGGCGTACTTGCTCCTGGAGCGCCCGATGCAGAGGCGGTTCGAGTCGGATCGGCTGTTCCAGGCGGTGATGCTGCTACTCCAGGAACGCGTGCCGAGGGCAACGGCCTTGTTTTCGCACACCGCGCAACTCTCGGACGTGCGCTCGACGTCGATCGGCGCGGAAGTGCCGATCCGGGTGTTCAGCAGCCCCGACACGCCGGTACCGGAGGTGCAGCTGTTGTCGAATGGTCGCTACCATGTGATGGTGACCAACGCGGGTGGCGGCTACAGTCGCTGGAAGGATCTGGCCGTCACCCGCTGGCACGAAGACGCCACCTGCGATCACTGGGGCAGCTTCTGTTACCTCCGCGAGGTGACCGGCGGCGTGAGTGGCGAACCCTGGTCGACCGCTCATCAGCCGACGCTCAAGCGAGCAGAGAGATACGAAGCGATCTTCTCCGAGGGGCGTGCCGAGTTTCGACGCCGCGATGCCGTCGCCAACGGCTCTGGCGACTTCGAAACCTACACCGAGATCGTCGTCTCGCCGGAGGATGATATCGAGCTGCGCCGGGTCCGGATCACCAATCGATCGCGACAGCGCAGGGAGATCGAGGTCACGAGCTACGCCGAAGTGGTGATCGCACCGCCGGCTGCCGACGCGCAGCACCCGGCGTTCAGCAACCTCTTCGTGCAAACCGAGATCCTGCGAGATCGACGTGCGATCCTCTGTACCCGTCGGCCGCGCTCGCTTGGCGAGCAGGCGCCCTGGATGCTTCATCTGATGGTGGTGCACGGGGCCGAGACCGGCGAGGCGTCCTGCGAGACTGATCGCTCACGCTTTGTCGGCCGGACAAGAAACCTCAGCGATCCGCTGGCCATGGGTCGTTCTGCGCCGCTCTCGGGGAGCGAGGGGTCGGTGCTGGATCCGATCGTTGCCATTCGCTGTCGCATGGTGCTCGATCCGGAGAGTTCGGCGATCGTCGATATCGTTTCCGGGATCAGTGAGACCCGTGACCTGGCGGTCAGCCTGGTTGAAAAATACCAGGATCAGCACCTCGCGGACCGCGTCTTCGAGCTGGCGTGGACTCACAGCCAGGTGGTCCTGCAGCAGCTCAATGCCACTGAAGCCGAGTCACAGCTGCATGCACGCCTGGCAAGTTCGGTGATCTACGCCAACGCGTCGCTGCGCGCCAGTGCCGAGGTATTGATCAGGAATCGCCGCGGACAGTCCGGGCTCTGGGGTTACGCCATCTCCGGCGATCTGCCGATTGTCCTCTTGCAGATTGCCGACGGGGCCAACATTGACCTCGTGCGCCAGCTCGTGCAGGCGCATGCTTACTGGCGTCTGAAGGGACTGGCGGTGGACCTGGTGATCTGGAACGAGGATCACGCCGGTTACCGGCAGCAGTTGCAGGAACAGATCATGGGACTCATCGCCGCCGGCCTGGGTGCGAGCGTGATCGATCGACCGGGCGGCATCTTCGTGCGGCAGGCCGAGCAGATTTCGCCTGAGGACCGAATTCTGTTCCAGGCGGCTGCGCGCGCCGTGATCACCGACAGCCGGGGAACGCTGGCGGAACAGCTTGACCATCGTCACCCGATTGAACCGCGCCCGCCGCGCTTCAAGCCGAGACGAACCCGGCGACGCGAGGCCTCAACTGACCTCCGTTCCGCGCCCGGGTCGCCGCCTCGGGACCTGATTCTGTTCAACGGTTTCGGCGGCTTCAGTCGGGACGGACGCGAGTACGTGATCACGCTTGCGGCGGATCAGGTCACGCCGGCGCCCTGGGTGAACGTCCTGGCGAATCCGTACTTCGGGACGGTCATCTCGGAGAGCGGCGTCGCCTACACCTGGAGCGAGAACGCACACGAATTCCGCCTGACGCCCTGGCACAACGACCCGGTGAGTGATGCGGGCGGCGAAGCGCTTTACCTGCGCGACGAAAAGACCGGTCACTTCTGGTCGCCGACACCGCTGCCCGCCGGCGCGGCGACGCCCTACGTCACCCGGCACGGATTCGGATACAGCGTCTTCGAGACCCACGCGGAAGGCATTTACTCCGAATTGTCCGTGTATGTGGCCACCGACGCCGCCGTCAAGTTCTCGGTGTTGAAGGTGCGCAACGAATCGGGCCGGCCGCGCAGGCTGTCGGCGACCGGCTATGTCGAGTGGGTGCTGGGGGATCTGCGTGCCAAATCGGTGATGCATGTGATCACTGAAATCGACCACCGCAGCGGCACGCTCTACGCGCGCAACCCGTATAGTCCGGAGTTCGCCGAGCGGGTGGCCTTCTTCGACGTCGACCACCCGGGGCGTCACCTGACTGGCGACCGCACGGAGTTCCTCGGGCGCAATGGTTCGCTGCGAGATCCGGCCGCCATGCACCGCTCGCGTCTTTCAGGCAAGGTCGGAGCCGGGCTGGATCCTTGCGGGGCGATTCAGGTCACTTTCGAACTGGGCGACGGGCAGGAGCGGGAAATCGTCTTTCGGCTTGGCGTCGGGCGCAACGCCTACGAGGCGAGCAAGCTCATGCGCCGCTTCCGTGGCGTCCTGGCGGCGCGCAGCGCGCTCGAAGCCGTCGGGCAGCAGTGGCAGCGCACGCTGGGTGCGGTCCAGGTCGAAACCCCCGACCCGTCGGTCAATGTGCTGGCCAACGGCTGGCTGGTGTACCAGACTCTGGGGTGTCGTGTCTGGGCCCGCAGCGGTTACTACCAGTCGGGCGGCGCCTTCGGCTTCCGCGACCAGTTGCAGGACGTGATGGCCCTGGATCACGCCGCGCCCGGCCTGGTCCGGGAACACCTCCTGCTGTGCGCGAGCCGTCAGTACCAGGAGGGTGATGTCCAGCACTGGTGGCATCCGCCCTCGGGTCGGGGCGTGCGTACGCATTGTTCCGACGACTATCTCTGGCTGCCCCTGGCGGTGTGCCGCTACGTCACGAGCAGCGGCGACACCGGGGTGTTGGATGAGCCGGTGCACTTTCTGGAGGGTCGCCCGGTCAACCCGGACGATGACTCCTACTACGATCTGCCCGGCCAGGCGGCCGACCCCGCCAGCCTGTATGAGCACTGCGTGCGTGCCATCCGGCATGGTTTGCGCTTTGGCGCACGCGGCCTGCCGCTGATGGGCTCCGGCGACTGGAACGACGGCATGAACCTGGTGGGGATGCAGGGCAAGGGCGAAAGTGTCTGGCTGGGCTTCTTCCTCTGTGAAGTGCTCAGGCAGTTCGCCGGACTGGCGAGGGCCCGGGGTGATACCTCCTTTGCCGAACTTTGCCGCGAGGAGGGCGGGCGTCTGCGCCAGAACATCGAGCAGCATGCCTGGGATGGTGGGTGGTACCGCCGCGCCTGGTTCGACGATGGCACGGCGCTGGGTTCGGCGAGCAACACCGAATGCCGGATCGATTCCATTTCGCAGAGCTGGTCGGTGCTCTCCGGTGCGGGCAGCCTCGCTCGCTCGCGGCAGGCGATGCAGGCGGTCGACGACCGGCTGGTGAGGCGCGGGGACGCACTGGTTCAGCTCCTCGATCCACCGTTCGACCGGTCGGACCTGAATCCGGGTTACATTCGCGGCTACGTGCCGGGCGTGCGGGAGAACGGCGGGCAGTACACGCATGGAGCGGTCTGGGCGGCGATGGCGTTTGCCGCCCTCGGAGACTCCGAGCGTGCCTGGGAATTGCTGAAGATGATCAACCCGGTGAACCACGCGTTGTCGGCCGCGGCTGTGGCGACCTACAAGCTCGAACCCTACGTCGTCGCGGCCGACGTCTACGCGCTCAAGCCACATATCGGCCGTGGCGGCTGGAGCTGGTATACCGGCTCTGCCGGCTGGCTGTACCGGCTGATCGTCGAGTCGCTGCTGGGCCTGCGACGCCAGGCAAACGAGCTGCGTTTCGCTCCCTGCCTGCCGGTGGATTGGCCGGGCTTCAGGATCCACTACCGCTATCAGGAAACCCTGTACGACATTACCGTCTCGCAAATGCGCGCCATCGATCCTGGCCGGAGCGGTGTGACGAGCATCACGGTTGATGGCGTCGAGCAGGCCGAGCGGGTGATTACCCTGGTCGACGATCGTCGCGAACACCTGGTCACGGTGAGCGTGTATGTCCAGTAGCCACTGCCAGGCTGGACTGGTCAGGCCATCGGGCATGCGGTCGGAGAGCGTGCTGCTCGCTGGCCAGCGATCGGGCTGGGGGGGCCGCGCACGCACCGGCCTGGTGATCAGTTGCGAGCATGGCGGCAACCGGATTCCGGCGCCATATGGCGAGCTGTTTGGCGCCTATGGGGCGCTACTGGACACTCACCGGGGCTACGATTTCGGGGCATTGATCATGGCCAGAGTTCTGGCCAGGGAATTTGCTGCGCCACTGGTGGCCTCGACCGTCAGCCGCCTGCTGGTTGACCTGAACCGATCCGTCGGCCATCCGCGTCTCCATTCCGAAGCGACGCACGGGATGCCTGCAGCGATGCGTCAGCAACTCTTGCAGCAGCATTACCAGCCTTATCGCTCGCAAGCCGACCACCTGGTCAGACGGGCGATCGCCGATTACGGACGGGTGATCCACATCTCGTCGCACAGCTTTACGCCAGAGCTCGACGGCAAGGTGCGAAATGCCGATATCGGGCTGCTCTACGACCCGCGCCGTCCCGGCGAGGCCGATCTCTGCGCCCGCTGGCAAGCCTCACTCAAGGCCTGTGCTCCAGCGCTGACGGTTCGCCGCAATTATCCGTATGCAGGCAAGGGCGATGGTCTGACCGCCTGGTTTCGTCGGCACCTGCCGCCCGACGCCTATGTCGGCATCGAGCTCGAGATCAACCAGAAGCACGTGTTCACGCTGAGTCGCCGGTGGATGGCCCTGCGCCAGGTGATCGTCGACTCGCTGCGCCGGGCGCTGGCAAGCCGCGGTGAAGGGGTGGCCGAGTAGCCGCAGGTGACCACCCGCAAACTGAACCCCAACCGTCAGTGCATGCCGCAGGCTGCGCTGGCACTCAACAGGAGCCCCACATGAAGATTCGCATCGGCTACGAACTGGTTTACGAATGCCCGCAGCCCACCCCGATGATCCTGACCCTGAGCGTGCACTACACGCGCATCTCGGACCTCCTCATCCCGGACCACCTGATCACCGATCCGCCCGTTCCGCTCTCCGCCTATCGCGACAGCTATGGCAACTGGTGCAGCCGTATCGTCGCCCCCAGGGGTCTGCTCAGGCTGTCCACCGATGCGCTGGTGAAGGATAGCGGTCAGGCGGATGTGGTCGCCTGGCAGGCGAGACAGATTCCTGTACAGGAACTGCCTGACGACACGCTGCTGTTCCTGTTGGGGAGTCGATACTGCGAGACCGATCGCCTGTCCGAGATCGCCTGGCAACTGTTCGGCCAGTCGCTGGCCGGTTGGGGGCGTGTGCAGGCGATCTGCGACTACGTCCATGGCCACCTCACCTTCGGCTACGAGCACGCGCGGCACACGAAGACTGCCTGGGAAGCCTTCCAGGAGGGGACGGGCGTTTGCCGAGACTACGCGCACCTGGCCATCGCGTTCTGTCGCTGCATGAACATTCCTGCTCGCTACTGTACCGGTTACCTGGGTGACATCGGCATGCCGCCACCCTATGGACCGATGGATTTCTCGGGCTGGTTCGAGGCCTATCTTGACGGTCAGTGGTACACCTTCGACGCCCGCAACAATACCCCGCGCATCGGCCGCGTCTTGATTGCCCGTGGCCGTGACGCCGCCGACGTCGCCATCAGCAGCACCTTCGGTCCCAATACCCTGAAGAGCTTCATGGTCCGTACCGACGAGGTGAGCGGCTAGCACACCGACGGAACGATATGGCAAGACGCACGCGAAAAGCCCCTCTGACCCGCGCCTTGCAGCGCGCGTTGAACGTCATCACGCGGCAGGTGACACGGACCGTTTCGCAGGCCGTGACGCAGGCGCTGCAGGCTCCGTCGAGTGTACTCGCACCTTCACCTGCGAAACGGGCGCCCGTTCGGAACGCCGATTGCAGGCTGGGTGTGGTTGTCGGCCTGGCGGGCGCGCCGCGCTATTGGCTGTACAAGCCGCCTGGGCTACGGCGCACTGAGCGGCTGCCGCTGGTGGTCATGCTGCACGGCTGCGGGCAGGACGCCGAAGCCTTGGCTGCGAGCAGCCAGATGAACCGGATCGCCGAGCGTCAGCGTTTTCTGGTGCTCTACCCGGAGCAGGGTCGCCTTGCCAATGCGGCCGGCTGCTGGAACTGGTACGAAACCCGTTCGGGTCGGGCGCAGGGTGAGGCTGGTACCATCGAGGCGGCGATCGACCAGGTTTGCCTGCTGCAACCGGTCGATCCGGAGCGGATCACGCTGGCCGGTCTCTCGGCGGGTGCCGGGATGGCGGCGCTGCTGGCGACGCGCCGCCCGGAGCGCTTTCGGGCGATTGCGATGCATTCGGGCATTGCCCCAGGCGTTGCCCATTCTTCGGCGACCGCGCTGATGGCGATGGGTGGGCGCCAGGCACGAGCCCTGCCACTGGCGCCGCTCGCTGCGGGCGTGCGTCTGCCCGGGCTGCTGGTGATCCACGGCAGTAGCGACCCAGTGGTGGCGCCCAGCAATGGGGCGGAAGCGGCGCGATCATGGGCAGCTCGCATCGGCGCGAAGCCGGGTACGCCTCGCACCGTTCAACGTGGCGCGCGCTATGCCGCGACAATCACCGACTACCGCAGCGGGCGCCGGTTGGTTGCCAGTCTCTGTGAGGTCAAGGGGCTTGGCCATGCGTGGAGCGGCGGGGCTGCGGGGCAGGCCTACAGCGATCCAAAAGGCCCGGACGCGTCGCGCATGATCTGGGCTTTCATGGTCAAGCAATTCGCCAGGGGAGGGGACTAGCGCCGTTGCGCACGAGGATCCACTCGCCGTTCCGACGTTCTGCCGTTCGTCTCCTCTCCAGCCTCGCGCGTTGCTACTGCGGACATGGCAGGCAAGGGTCTTGACGGCCGTCGCCCTCGCGTGCACGAGAACAGGCTGACGCGTGTCGGGAAGAGGAGCCGCCGGGGAAGCTTCCCCGGCGGCTCTCGACGCTTTAGCGAAGCCCGAAAAACGACAAGATCACGAGAATGATGACGATCAAGCCGACGATATAGACGATGCTGTTCATGAGGTTACCTTTGTGTCGGTTAAGTGAGCCAGTCGCCCTCAAGAAGCAGCGATTGGCGAATCACGAGGTCAACTGTACCTGTCGCAAAGCAGGCACTCTGTACGCGGGCACACACAAGCGCCCTCGCCACCTGCAGCGGGCGAATGGGCGATGGCGAATCCCTGCTCGACTGATGCTGCAAATTACCCCTGCACATTGTGATGTCTGACTCCGTAATACACATGGATCTCTCTCACCCAGGATGGATCGGCAATGTTGGGCGAACTGTTCTTGTGGAACCCCGGTGCGTCCTGAAGGCCAGCTTTGGCGATGTTGAGTACGATGCGCTCATGTTCTGTGTCGACGGTCAAGGCATCCCACGGTACCGGGAAAACCTTCTCGCCCATGCCGACGATGGCCCCGAAGGACAACAGCGCGTACAGCACCTTGCCACTGCGCACGTCCAGCATGAAGTCCTTGACGTCACCCAACTTTTCGCCTTCGTGGCTGTAGACCGTGTAGTCGAAGAGGGTGCTTGCCCACATGACTGTCGATGCGGGACCATCGATTTCGCTTTCACCGATCGGCGGGATATCCACGTTCACTTCCGGTCAGGACAGTGCCTGAGAAACACTCAGGAACACCTTGGTACTTGCCGACCGACGGCCCGCCCGGCAAGCGCGGGCCCTTGCGGCGCCAGTCAGGGGACTGCTGCGGCGACCTACAGGCTCTTCGCAACGTCATTCTTGAGATCACCATAGTCCGCTTGCACGTCGCCAGCGGCGTTCTTGACTTTTCCTTTCTGTTCCAGCGTCTTGTTGCCGGTCAGCTTGCCGGCGACTTCCTTCACTTTGCCTTCTGCCTGCTTTAGGCGGCCCTTGACTTGATCTTTGTTCACGGTTCTCTCCTGATGGTCGATTGGGGCGATTGCCCGGAGCGTCATGCCAAGCTTCTGGCCGGCGCAACGACCAGCATGGACGCGAGCGAAGGTCCCGTCGGTACGGCAGCGCACACAGGTCATCTCCTGGCGATCAGGGTGAAGCAGTGGCTCGATTTTCGCTCAGGGGGCCGCCGAAGCCAGTTGCTGGCGGATGGAGGCGACGATTTGCGCTGGCAGTTGTCCATGGGGCAGCGCCGCTGCGAGTCTTCCCTGCGCATCAACGACGTAGGTGACCGAAGAGTGGTCTACGGCGTATTGCCCGTCGGCATTCGGTGGCTGTTTCTGATACTTCGCGCCATACTGCCGGGCGACCGTGGCGATCTGCTGCGACGTGCCGGTCAGGCCGATCAGGCCTGGGTGAAAGAAGGGGGCGTAGTCCTTGAGACGGGCGGGCGTATCGCGCTCCGGGTCGAGCGAGACGAAGATCGCCTGGACGCGCTGGCGTTCGCCCGCTTCGAGTTCCGAAAGGGCTTGCGCCAGCACCGACAGCGAAGTGGGACAGACATCCGGGCAGTAGGTGTAGCCAAAGTAGATCAACACCACTTTGCCGCGATAATCCTTGAGGGCCACCGGTCCGTGCGGCCCCTGCAGGGCGAAATCGCCACCTGGCGGGCTTGCGGACTGCTGCAGCTGGCTGTGTGGTTCGATTCGGGAGATCGCTCTGGGCGAAACCGGTTCCCAGAAGGCGGCGAGGTAAAGCAGAACGCCGCTCAGCACGACGATCAGTACCATCAGGAGGCCTCGGGTTCTCATGGACGTTCTGCCGGGGTCAGTTGCCAGTGACGAAGCGGAAAGGAACCGCGACGAGGGCCTTGCCGGTATCGACAAGCACGGTGACTTCCCACTCCATGCCACCGGTAATGCACACCGGCAGGCTGGCCTGCCCAGCGAAGCGGTTGTCGCTGCCGCTCTGTCTTTCGAGTGGCGACCGGTTGTAGCCCATCCTCATTTCAGTGCCGGCGAAATCGACCTCGACTTTTCGCACGTTGCTGCCACTGAAACTGGCCTGTAACTCCAGCGTCTTGAGCACCGGAATCGGCCGTGGTTCGATCGAGAACCCGACCTGACCCCCATCGGGCAGCGTCGCCACGCAAGCCTGCTGATTCAGGTTGCAACTCGACAGCGGCAGCGCGACATCGGTCTTCGGATTGAGCAGCGGTGCCAGCTTGTAGCCGACGACGCCGAGGCTGGCCAGTCCGAGCAGAATGGTGGCGTCGAGGAGCAGGTTCTTGGTCATTGTCTGGGGGTGAGGATCGGCCGACCGCTGTTCGGGGCCTGCATTATCGCCTGGTGATGGGCTGTCGGATTATCGGCCAGTGCATGTTCCCAGGGCGTGCGGCATATTGCCGCAGCGGCGCCGGGCCGTCTGGCGATCGACTGGCGGCAAGGTGTGGACTGCCCAGGGATCGGCGCTTTGGGTCTACTGTGGCGCGACTTGACAATTATCAACGCCACGCAGTCAGCCCATTGCTAGATTGATGGTATTGATTCACATGGAGTACCGAGTTGGCGGCGATGAAACTCATTCTGGCGGTTTCTCTGGCAATGGTCGCCGCGGTCGCTGCCCGGGCCGGGCCGCCAGCATCCCAGGCTCAGGGTATCGAAGGCAGGGATTACCGATGGAACATGCCGGCGGGGGAGAAGCTCGAGGCGCTGAAGCTCAAGGGCGACAGGAAGCGCGGTGAGGAAGCCTACGGGGTGTGCGTCGGCTGCCACCTCCAGTCGGGTGCCGGCCGCCCGGACGGCAGCTTTCCACAGCTGGCCGGTCAGCATACCACCGTGCTTCTCAAGCAGATGGCGGACATTCGCGCCGGTCTGCGCGACAACCCGACGATGTACCCGTTCGCCGCGACCTTGACCGACCCGCAGGAACTGGCCGACGTCGCCGCTTACATCGAGCAGCTTTGTATCCCGCTGGAACACGGCAGGTACGAGGGCAAGGATGCCGACAGACAGGTGGCAATCGGCAGAGCGCTCTACGAAAAGGAGTGCAGGGATTGCCACGGGGCCAGTGGTGAGGGGGTCAAGGAAAAGTTCTACCCGGTGATCGCTGGCCAGCACTACCGGTACCTGCTGCGGCAAATGACCGAAATCCGCGACGGTCGGCGACGCAATGCCAACCCGGACATGGTCAGGATCATCAGCAAGTACAGCAACGACCAACTGGTCGCCATCTCGGCCTACCAGTCCAGCCTGGTGATGCCGGGCAGCCTGTGCAAGGCCAGGGGGCCAGCGAACCGGAAGTAGGCAGGACTTGCGCTGGTGGCACCTGTGCTGGAACTGCAAAGGCGCGCCGGCACGGCCTGTACCGATCGCATTTGCGCCAACGGCGCTGTTTGAGTGACGCCCATGACTAGACTATTGACGCTGCTGGTGACCGTTCTGCTGGCTGCCTGCGCCTCGCCAAACCTGCGCGGTACCGGTGACCTCGGACTGGTCATCGAGCGTGCCAGCGGCCAGGTGACCCTGGTCGACACCAGTCGGCGCCAACCCTATGCGCGTATCGCCGGCTTCGGTGACCTGTCGCATGCCTCCGTGGTCTACTCGCGCGATGGCCGCTACGCCTACGTCTTCGGCCGCGACGGCGGGCTGACCAAGGTCGACCTGCTCGAGGCGCGGGTGGTCAAGCGCGTACTGCAGTCGGGCAATGCGATCGGCGGTGCGATCTCGCAGGATGGGCGAATCGTCGTCGCACAGAACTACACGCCGGGCGGCATCAAGGCCTTCGATGCCGAAACGCTTGAACTGCTCTCGGAAGTGCCGGCGGAGTACGCCCCAGGCAGCCTATCAAAAGTCGTCGGTCTGGCGGATTTGTCGGGTAATCGCTTTGCCTATGCGCTCTTTGATGGCGGCGAGATCTGGGTGAGCGACTTCTCCGACCCCAGACGTCCACAGACGCAGCGCTATCCGGCGGGGCAACAGCCCTACGACGGGCTGGTGACGCCGGACGGTCGCTACTACCTGGCCGGGCTCTTCGGCGAGGATGGCGTTGCCCTGCTCGACA
Source organism: Candidatus Accumulibacter necessarius (assembly GCA_017302435.1). GTDB lineage: Bacteria > Pseudomonadota > Gammaproteobacteria > Burkholderiales > Rhodocyclaceae > Accumulibacter > Accumulibacter necessarius. The sequence goes on along the minus strand of JAFLDL010000010.1, from coordinate 52,543 downwards.
CCTGGCAGCCAGAGCAGGGCAGTCGCCGCATCCTGCAGAACTATGGGCGGGGCGAGGAGAAGCTGCCGGTTTTCAAGATGCCGCACCTGCGCGGCTGGGCGGTGGCGCAGGGGAATGCCTATCTGCCGGCGATTGGTCGGCACGAGGTGCTGGTCGTTGCCGGCGGCAGTTGGCAGGAAGTGGCGCGCATCAAGGTGAAGGGTCAGCCGGTGTTCGTCATGGCGCGACCGGACGGCCGGCAGGTGTGGGTCAATTACGCGTTTCCGGATAACGGCTGGGTCGAGGTGATCGACACCCTCAGCGGCCAGGTGGTCAAGACTCTGCAGCCGGGCAAGGCGATCCTGCACATGGAATTCACGCCGCGCGGCGAAGCAGTCTGGCTTTCCGCGCGCGACGACAACCGGGTCGTGATCTACGACACGGCGACTTTCGAGAAAATCGGCGAGTTTCCCGCGCAGGCACCGAGCGGCATCTTCTTCACCAGCCGCGGAAACCGGACGGGGTTTTGATGGAAAGGCCGGAAGGGGAGCTCGATTTCCGCCTGCTGAACGAATTTCAGCGCGACTTTCCGCTCTGTTCGGCGCCCTTTGCCGAACTGGCGTCCCGCCTGGGGGTGGCCGAGGGCGCTGTCCTGCAGGGGCTTGAGGCGCTGCGCCGCGAAGGCAAGATCGCGCGCGTCGGCGCGGTCTTCGCGCCCAAGCGAATCGGCGCCAGCACGCTGGCAGCGATGGCGGTGCCACCGGCGAAGCTTGCTGCGATCGCCGAGGTGGTCAATCGCTTTCCCGAAGTCAACCACAATTACGAGCGCGAGCACCGCTACAACCTCTGGTTTGTTGTCACGGCCGGATCGGAAGGGCGTTTGCAGGCCGCCCTCGCGGCCATTGAAGAGGCCGCGGGCTGGCCGATGCTCCGGCTGCCGCTGCTGCACGAATACCACATCGATCTCGGTTTTTCGCTCGATGGCAAGGACGAGCGGCCGAGCACTGGCGCTGGTGCGCACAGCCACGCTTTCGTACCGCCGACGCAACTCGACGAGGACGGGCGTCGCCTGGTCATGGTCCTGCAGGAGGGGCTGCCGCTGTTCATCCGTCCGTTTTCGGTGCTTGCCAGCCGTCTCCGCTGTGATGAGGGCGAGGTCATCGAACGCATTCGCCGCTGGTGTGCCGAGGGCATCATCAAGCGCTTTGGGGTGATCGTCAGGCACCACGAGCTCGGCTATAGGGCCAACGCGATGCTGGTACACGACGTTCCCGATGCCGGCGTCGACGAAGTCGGCGAGCGGCTGGCACGTGCCGCCGGCGTGACGTTGTGCTACCAGCGCCCGCGTGTGCCGCCAGCATGGCGCTACAACCTGTTCTGCATGATTCACGGCCAGGCCCGGGCCCATGTCGAGGCCAGGATCGCCGAACTGCGGGCGCAGCTGCAGCTCACCGATTACGCTTGCGATACCCTGTTCTCGCTGACGCGCTTCAAGCAGGGCGGCGCACGTTATGCGTGAGCCGACGCCGATTGACGCGCTCGACCGCGCGATCATCGATGGTCTGCAGGGTGGTTTTCCGATTTGCGAACGGCCTTATGCCCAGGTCGCCGCTGGGCTCGGGATGAGCGAGGCGGAATTGCTCGAGCGTCTGCAGCGGATGCTCGACGCGCGGCTGCTGACCCGCTTCGGACCGATGTTTCAGGTCGAGCGGATGGGCGGCGCCTTTGTGCTGGCGGCGCTGCGTGTCCCGGAAGGCGATTGGCAGCGGGTGCTCGAAATCGTTAACGCCCTGCCCGAAGTCGCCCACAACTACCGCCGCGAAAGCGAGCATGGCGGCGGGTTCAACATGTGGTTCGTGCTGGCCACCGAGAGTGCGGCCGGCATCGACGCCGCGATCCGCCGGATCGAAGCGGCGAGTGGCCTGCCGGTTTTTCCCTTCCCGAAACTTCAGGAGTACTTTGTCGAGATGAAGCTGGTGGTGCGGGCATGAACGGGACCTTCGACGCCGTCGACCGGCGCCTCGTTCTGGCGACCCAGGGTGGCCTGCCGCTGGTCCCTCGTCCGTATCACCAGTTGGCCGAACAGGTCGGCATTCCAGCCGAGGAAGTGATGGCCCGTCTGGCGAGCATGCTCGAGAGCGGCGCCATCCGCCGTATCGGCGCCGTACCCAATCACTACGCGATCGGCTATACGGCCAACGGAATGAGTGTCTGGGATGTGCCGGACGAGCGCATCGACGAACTCGGCCGGCAGGTGGGCGCGCTCGCTTTCGTCACCCACTGCTACCATCGGCCGCGCCGGCTTCCGGACTGGCCGTACAACCTGTTTGCCATGGTCCATGGCGGTTCGCGCGCCGAGGTGATGGCCAAGGTGGCGGAAATCGCCGCGATCATTGGTTCTGACTGCCGGGCGCTTGATGTGCTTTTTTCCACCCGGATCCTCAAGAAGACAGGCCTCAGAATCGGTGCCTGAGGGGTGGTGGGACGATGGCGGTGTCGCGCCGAACCGGGTTGCCGGCCGTCCGGCTTGAAACCGGTAGCGATGTCACCATCTAGCCGACACCGATTGTGGTGTCTGGAGTTGCCAGGATGAGTGCATCAAGAATAGTGGTTTGCCCGCATTGCCATCGCCCCAACCGGGTCCCCGAAGTGCGTCTCGCCGAGCAGGGACGCTGTGGTCATTGCCAGTCTCTGCTTTTTGACGGTGCACCGGTGGTGTTGACTGGGGCCAGCTTCGAGCAGCACGTCGGGCGCTCGGAAGTGCCGATCGTGATCGACTTCTGGGCACCGTGGTGTGGCCCCTGTCGGGCGATGGCGCCGGCGTTCGCTCAGGCCGCGCGGCAGCTCGAGCCGGATTTTCGCCTGGCCAAGATCAATACCGAAGACGAGCAGGCGCTCGCCGCGCGCTTTGGCATTCGCTCGATCCCGACGCTGATGATCTTCCGCGGCGGGCGAGAGGTCGCCCGGCAATCCGGCGCCATGGATGTGGCAGGCATCGTCCGCTGGGCCCGGTCGAGCGGCTGAGCAGTTGCTGGCCGGGTTTCCGTGCGCACGCCAGGCGCTGGCAGGATGGGGAAGGGCTGCTGGCGATGCGCTCACACCTGATATTGTTCGACCGCCTTGCGCATGCGGCGAACGGTGGCACTCAGGGACTCGACCATGGCTTCGGTTTGCCGGGTCACCGCCACGTTCTCGTCAGTCATCAGCGCGACGCGCTCGACGTTCCGCGCGAGCTCGGTCATCGCGGCCTGCTGCTGACTCGAGGAGTGAGTAATCTCGCTGACCATGGCAACGGTAGTGCTCATCTGCTCGTTGATCCCGCGCAGCGCTTCGCGGGCTTCCTGGACCAGGCGCACACTCTCTTCGACCTCGTGCGCGCCGCTACGCATCCCTTCAACCGCCTGCCTGGTTTCGCTCTGGATGCTGCCGATCATCAGGGTGATTTCCTGTGTCGCCTTGCCGGTCCGCTCGGCGAGTTTACGCACCTCGTCGGCGACCACCGAAAAGCCGCGCCCCGCGTCGCCCGCACGTGCAGCCTCGATGGCCGCGTTGAGCGCCAGCAGATTGGTCTGGTCAGCAACCTCCTTGATGACCGCGACTATCCGGCTGATCTCCTCGGAGCGTTGACCCAGCGACTCGACCTGCTGTGCCGACGCCTTGACCGTCTCGGCCAGTGAGAGAATGGTCTGGCTCGCCCGCAGCGACAGCTCCTCGCCCGCCTGCGCCACCGCCCCCGCCTTGTGCGCCGCCGCCTCGGTACTGCCGGCATGCGCCGCCACCTCGCCGATCGACACGGACACTTCCTCGACCGCTGCCGCAGACGCCGAAGTGGCGTCGTTCTGGACGATCGCCGATCGGTTGACCTCGAGAACGCCGGCCTGCACCTCCCGGTTGGCGTTCTCGACCTGTTTCGCACTGTCGGCCATGCCCTGTACCGTTGCCTGCACCGAGGCGATGAAGCGGTCGGCCAGGCGCGCGACGTGTCCGATAAGGTCGCGCCGGTTGATCTTCAGGCGCGTCTTGAGATCGCCGGTGGTGAGGACCGATTCGAGGTAGTCGGCGGTCGCCGAGAGGTCGCGCGCGACCCGCGGCGTCACCCAGAACAGGAAGAACAAGGCATAGACCACCGCGATGGCCGACAGCACGTTGTCCAGACGACCGAAAAGCACGTTCTCCGTCAGGCTGGCGAGCAGCGCCAGGAGGCCGGGGAGAATGGCCAGCAGGCCCATGATCAGCATCTGCGTCGGCAATTTGACGAACCACTCGACACTGCCCGGTAAGGCCCGCACGATGCGGCCATGCTCGACGCGCAAGGATTTGTCGCCCTGCCGGATCCGGCGGTAGGCGTCTTCGGCGGCAGCCGTCTCGTGCCGGGTCGGCCGCGCGCGCACCGACTGATAGCCGACGATCTGGCCGTGTTCGCGCACCGGCGACGCGTTGGCGACGACCCAGTAGTAACCGCCGTCCTTGCAGCGGTTCTTGACCAGGCCACTCCAGGGGCGACCGGCTGCGAGGTCGGCCCAGAGGTCGGCGAAAACTGCTTCCGGCATCTCGGGGTGGCGAACGAGGTTGTGTGGCTGTCCGATCATCTCTTCGCGGGTGTAGCCGCTGATCCGGGCGAAAGCCTCGTTGGCTTCCTCGATCACCCCCTTGAGATTGGTACGGGAGTAGATGAACTCATCGTCGGGAACGATCGCTTCGGCCATGGTGATGGGCTGATTGTTTCTCATCGGAGGCTCCGGTTGGTCTACAAATTCCTGCGATAGTGCCTATTTGGCGGTGATCCGGCAAGCCACAGCTGGCTATTGCGCTGTTCGGGCCGAGGTCCGTTCACCCCTGGCGGGCGGAGTCCCGGACAGTGCTGCGAAGGTGCTCGAATTGCCGTCTCCGGCTGAGCTTTCCGCTGGTCGGGCAAACGGCTCATCCGGTCGAGGCGGAGGCCCATGTACTACAGGGGAAGGATCCAATGCCTGGACGCATCTGTCCGGCGTGCTGTTCGCTGCGAGGTTGGTTCGCCCAGGTGGGTCAGGATGTCGCGCACGGCACCGGGTCGGTGATTAAGACGATGACGCAGCAGCCGTTCCCGGCCCGGTCGATCGGCTGACCAGTTGCTGGCCGGGCTTCCGTGCGAAAGCTAGTAGTTCGTTCCGTCAATAAGATTACAAATGAAATTGATGCATTCTCGTGCAAGGCAAGGCGCAAACCACAGCCATAGCTATGGCGAGAATTTGCAACGCCGCATGGCGCGAGAAGGCGCGATTTAATGTAATTGGTTTGGCGGAACGAACTACTAGGCGCTGGCGGGGTGGGGGACTGCGTCGGCGATTGACGAGCGATCGCCATTACCCGGCGGGCGGTTGATCTCGACCGAGACATGCACCAGTTCCTCGTGCTGGCCGAGAAGCTGCCTGACGGCCTCGGCCGTCACCATGGCGTCTTCGGTGACCAGACTGACAATCACCGCGAACTTCTCGCGGCCGACGCGCCAGACATGCAGGTCGACGATCTCTGGTGCGATCGGCCAGCCCGGCGTTTCGGCGATTGCCTGACGAATCTCGGTCACCACCGGGTGATCCATCTCCCGGTCAAGGAGTACACGGCCGGTATCGCGGATCAGTCCCAGGGACCAGCGGGCGACGAGAACGGCGCCAACGATCCCCATCAGCGGGTCGAGCCAGTCCCAGCCGTAGAGCATGCCTCCGAGCAGGGCAATGATGGCCAGCAGCGAGGTGGCGGCATCGGCGACGACATGCAGATAGGCGGCGCGCAGATTCAGGTCATGATCACCGTGGCCATGGTGCGCGTGTTCATCGGCATGGTCGTGGTCGTGATCATCGTGATGCTGACCAGATCCGTGACCGTGCGAATGACCATGGTCGTGCGCACCGCCGAGGATCAGTGCACAGACGACATTCACCGCCAGTCCGAGGACCGCGACGATGATCGCCTCGCTGAAACGGATCGGCTGCGGCGAGAAGATGCGCTCGACCGAACCGGCCACCATCATCAGCGCGACACCGATGAGGAAGATGGCGCTGGCGAAACCGGCGAGTACTTCGATCTTCCAGGTTCCGAAGGCAAAGCGATGGTCGGCGGCGTAGCGCCTTGCCGCCGCGTAGGCCAGCGCCGAGAGGCCGATGGCCACGGCATGCGAGCTCATGTGCCAGCCGTCGGCAAGCAGGGCCATCGAGTTGTACCACCAGCCGGCGGCAATCTCGATGACCATCGTTGCGGCGGTAATCAGCATCACCAGGCGCGTGCCCTTTTCGGCGGCGAGATTGCCTTCGTCGAAGACGTGCGTGTGGATCCAGGGGGAGAGGTCGCGGCTGCGCATGCGTGGTCCTTTGTGGGCAATCAGAGGTACTTCGTGAGTTCCTTGAACTCGCGGATGGTGTCGTCGGGGCTGCGCGATCCGTCGCGCACGGCGTGGTCGAGACAATGATCGATGTGGTCGTGCACCAGCGCCTTCTTGGCGCTGGCGACCGCGCGTTCAACGGCCTGCAGCTGCTGGGCGATTTCCAGGCAGGGGCGGTCGTCCTCAAGCATGCTGAGAATGCTCTTGAGGTGGCCCTCGGCGCGCTTCAGGCGCTTGATGATTTCCGGATGCGAGGCGTGCGTGCTCATGGACGTATCCTATCCCCCTGGATAGGATATGTCAAGCCGATTGGCGGGGAGCGGTTGACCTGCCGATTCCCGAGAGCATCAGTGGTCGTCGCCTTTCGCTCTCGAAAGCAGGTTCAGGGAGGACCACCGAGGCGCTCACCCTGCTTTCAGAGCAGGGACGTTTTCAGCTACAATCTGGATTTCCCGCTGCAGTAATCTCCATGATCAAATACGTATTCGTCACTGGCGGCGTGGTTTCATCCCTGGGCAAGGGTATCGCCGCCGCGTCCCTGGGAGCAATCCTCGAGTCGCGCGGCATCAAGGTCACCCACCTCAAGCTCGACCCGTACATCAACGTTGATCCCGGAACCATGAGTCCGTTCCAGCACGGCGAGGTCTTCGTGACCGAGGACGGCGCCGAAACCGACCTCGACCTTGGGCACTACGAGCGCTTCACCAATGCGCGCATGGAGCGGCGAAACAATTTCACGACGGGCCAGATCTACGATTCGGTGATCAAGAAGGAGCGGCGTGGCGAGTATCTCGGCAAGACGGTGCAGGTGATTCCGCACATTACCGACGAGATCAAGGCGCACATCCGGCGCGGCGCCGAAGGCGCCGACCTGGCAATCATCGAAGTCGGTGGCACGGTGGGTGACATCGAGTCGCTGCCGTTCCTGGAAGCAATCCGCCAGATGGGTCTGCAGGAAGGCCGCAACAACGCCTGCTACATGCACCTGACGCTGGTACCGTATATTTCGACTGCCGGCGAGCTCAAGACCAAGCCGACGCAGCACTCGGTCAAGGAGTTGCGGGAGATAGGCATTCAGCCGGACATTCTTCTCTGTCGTACCGACCGACCGATCCCGGAGGACGACAAGCGGAAGATGGCCCTGTTCTGCAACGTGCAGCGCGAGGCCGTGATCGAGGCGCGGGATGCGGATTCGATCTACAAGATTCCGGCAATGCTGCACGACCAGATGCTCGACGAGATCGTCTGCCACAAGCTCGGCATCCTCGCCAAGGCCGCTGACCTGACGGTGTGGAAGAGGATCGTGTATGCCCTTGAGCACCCTGAACGGCTGCTCAACGTCGCCTTTGTCGGCAAGTATGTCGACCTGACCGAATCCTACAAGTCGCTGACCGAAGCACTGGTCCATGCCGGCGTTGCCACCCGCAGCAAGGTCAAGGTGAGCTACATCGACTCAGAAGAAATCGAGCGTAGCGGTTGTGGCGCCTTGCAGGGCATGGATGCCATTCTCGTTCCTGGCGGTTTCGGACGGCGCGGCACCGAGGGCAAGATCGCAGCGGTTCGCCACGCCCGCGAGAACGGGATTCCTTTCCTCGGCATCTGTCTCGGAATGCAGCTGGCCGTCGTCGAGTTCGCCCGTCACGTCGCTGGCATGTACGGCGCGCACAGCACCGAGTTTGATCCGGGTTCCCCCTACCCCGTGGTGGGTCTGATTACCGAATGGCAGGACGCTTCGGGGCGGATCGAGAAGCGTGACGAAAACTGTGACCTGGGCGGCACGATGCGCCTGGGTGGTCAGCTGTGCCAGCTCGGCGAAGGGACGATGGCCCGGGAGATTTACGGGCAGGCAGAGATCGTTGAACGCCATCGCCACCGCTACGAGGTCAACAGCACGCTGCTCGGCGAGCTGCAGGCGAATGGCCTGGTGGTTTCCGGGCGGGCGCCGGTGACCGATCTCTGCGAAATCGTCGAACTGCCGAAAGACGGGTCCAATGCGCACCCATGGTTTCTCGGTTGTCAGTTTCATCCGGAGTTCACTTCTTCGCCACGCAGAGGTCACCCGTTGTTTACTTCTTTTGTTCAGGCGGCTGCGGCGTACCGGGCGAAGGCATGAAACTCTGCGACTTCAACGCCGGCATCGACCAGCCGCTGTTCCTGATTGCCGGTCCGTGCACGGCGGAGTCGCTCGAGTTGTGCGTCGAGGTCGCCGGGCAGATGAAGGAAATCTGTGCCGGTCTGGGTCTGCCCTACATCTTCAAGGCCTCCTACGACAAGGCCAACCGCAGCTCGGGGCGCTCCCCGCGCGGGCCGGGCATCGACGGCGGTCTGCAGATTCTCGCGGAAGTGCGTCGCCAGATCGGCGTCCCGGTGCTGACCGACGTCCATCGCGAGCAGGACATCGCCGCCGTGGCTGCCGTGGTGGATGTCCTGCAGACGCCCGCCTTTCTTTGCCGCCAGACCGACTTCATCCAGGCCGTTGCGGCTGCCGGCAAGCCGGTGAATATCAAGAAGGGGCAGTTTCTCGCGCCGGGCGACATGCGCAACGTGGTCGCCAAGGCCAGGGATGCTGCTGCTGGCGCCGATACGATCATGGTCTGCGAGCGCGGCGTTTCTTTTGGCTACAATAACCTCGTGTCGGACATGCGCAGTCTGGCGATCATGCGCGAGAGCGCCTGCCCGGTGGTTTTCGATGCGACCCATTCGGTGCAGTTGCCAGGCGGGCAGGGCACTGTTTCCGGTGGCCAGCGAGAGTTCGTGCCGGTGCTGGCGAGAGCTGCCGTGGCTGCAGGGATTTCCGGGCTTTTCATGGAAACGCATCCGCGCCCGGAGATGGCGCTGTCCGATGGGCCGAACAGTTGGCCTCTGGATCGCATGCAGAGCCTGCTGACGACGCTGGTGGCGCTCGATCGCGCCGTCAAGGCGGCCGGCCTGGAGGAACTCGGCTGATGGCCGCCTACCTGCTGGCGGAGGCGACGGTCAGCGATCCGCTCGCCTACGAGGGCTACCAGACGCTGGAGCAGGCGGCGATTGCGCAGTATGGCGGCCGCTGCCGTGCACGCGGCGGCCGGGTCGAGGTTCTCGAAGGCGGCTGGACGAAGCCCGAGGGCCTGGTGATTGTCGAATTCGATTCTCTCGAACAGGCGAAGCGCTTCCATGATTCGCCCGAATACCAGGCAGCCAGAGCGGCGTGCCGGGGTGCGGCAGAAATGAACCTGCTGGTCGTTGAGGGTTTGCCTCTCTAACATTTTGCAGACAAAGGAAAGACCATGAGCTCTGTCGTTGATGTTGTCGCCCGCGAGGTTCTCGACTCGCGCGGCAACCCTACCGTCGAATGTGACGTTCTGCTCGAGTCCGGGGTCATGGGTCGGGCCGCTGTGCCTTCCGGTGCCTCGACCGGCTCCCGTGAAGCGATCGAGTTACGTGACGGCGACGCCGCTCGCTATCTCGGCAAAGGGGTGCTGCAGGCCGTCGAGAATGTGAACACCGAGATTTCCGAGGCCATCATTGGCCTAGATGCCCAGGAACAGGCGTTCATCGATCAGACGCTGATTCATCTCGACGGTACCGACAACAAGGCGCGTCTCGGTGCCAACGCCATGCTCGCGGTTTCCATGGCGGTGGCCAAGGCGGCGGCCGAGGAATCCGGCCTACCCCTCTACCGCTATTTTGGTGGTTCCGGGCCGATGCAGATGCCGGTGCCGATGATGAACATCATCAACGGTGGCGAACACGCCAACAATAGCCTCGACTTCCAGGAGTTCATGATTCTGCCGGTGAGTCAGAACTCGTTCCGCGAAGCACTGCGTTGCGGCGCCGAGGTCTTTCACGCGCTGAAGAAGCTGCTGCACAAGAAGGGCTTCTCGACTGCAGTTGGCGATGAAGGCGGTTTTGCGCCCAATCTTGGCAGTCATGCCGAGGCCCTGCAACTGATCCTGCAGGCGATCGAGAACGCTGGCTACGGCCCCGGCAACGACGTGCTGATTGGTCTCGACTGCGCGGCTTCCGAGCTGTACCGGGATGGCAGATACCATCTGGCCGGCGAGAGCCTGCAGTTGAGTTCGCACGAACTGGTGGATTACCTGGCCAATCTGGCCGATCGCTTCCCGATCGTTTCGATCGAGGACGGCATGGCCGAAGGCGACTGGGATGGCTGGAAAGTGCTCACCGGACGCCTCGGCAAAGGGGTACAGATCGTTGGCGACGACGTCTTCGTGACCAACACCCGGATTTTCAAGGAAGGCATCAAACAGGGCATCGCGAACTCGATCCTGATCAAGATCAATCAGATCGGTACGCTCTCGGAGACCTTCGCGGCGATCGAAATGGCCAAGCGCGCGGCCTACACCGCGGTCATTTCGCACCGCTCGGGCGAGACCGAGGACAGTACCATTGCCGATATCGCCGTCGGCATGAACGCTCTGCAGATCAAGACCGGTTCGCTGTCACGTTCCGATCGCATCGCCAAGTACAACCAGTTGCTGCGGATCGAGGAGGATCTGGGGGACACGGCCGGCTATCCGGGCCGTGACGCCTTCTACAATCTCTCCTGATCCCCCGGGTTTTCGACCTCCGCTCCGATGCGCTGGCTGGCTGTTGCGCTGCTGGTGGTGGTTGTCCTGCTGCAGCATCCGCTGTGGCTGGGCAAGGGCGGCTGGTTGCGGGTCTGGGATGTCGATCGGCAGTTGCAGCAACAGAAGGAAACCAACCAGCAGCTCGAGATGCGTAACGCGGGCTTCGATGCCGAAGTGCGTGATCTCAAGCAGGGGTACGATGCGATCGAGGAGCGCGCCCGTTTCGAACTCGGCATGGTCAAGCAGGACGAGGTTTTTGTGCAGATCCCCGACAAGCCGGCGAGTGACAAGGCCGCGGCACCGGTGGCCGGGATCCCGGCCACCGGCGCGCGCGTGCCGGCCAGGTCCGCCAAGCCCTAGGGGCAGCGCCTGGCGGACCTGGCTGCCTACTCCGGCAGTTCGATCTTGCCCGAGACGGTTGCGCTGACCAGCGTTTCGCCGGGCTCCACGGGCATCGGCGCGGCGTCGGCCGAGGCCATCGCCGCCGAGCGCATCATGGGCATCGGTGGCGGTCGGCCGCTGCTGCTGATCGTCAGGTGACTGATCCGATAAGGCTTGCCGAACGCATCGGCGATCACCTTGGCGCGGGCCTTGAAGGCGGCAAGGGCATCGATCATGGCCTCGTTTTCGGCCTTCTTTCGCGTTTCCGGCGCCGGCAGCATGGCCAGGCTGGCGACGCCCAGCGATCCCTGAAGCTTGCCCAGCAACTCGGAGAGGGCCGCGCTGTCCGCAGACTCGAGGGTCAGTTCCGAGCGCATTCGCCAGCCTTCGATCCGGCTGCCCTTGCCGTAGACGGGATAGGTGTGCGTGCCACCGCTCTGTGTTCGGATGCTGCCGTAGCCTCGAGCCGTCTTCAGGCCGTCGGCAATCAGGCCGTTCACCCGCCGGGCCAGGTCGCTTGGCGTGGCGCCGGCGGCTTCGGCAAACACCGTCGCGCGAGCCAGGTCGTTGGCTGCCGGCCGGCTGGCCTCCGCGGCCAGGTCGATGGTCATGACATCGCCGGCTGCTGCAGCCGTCGCCGAGGTGGCGACTAGCAGGGCGAGCAGGGGCATTGCCTTCAGTAGAGGTCGAAAAGAGGTCATGGCATCTCCGGGTTTGTCGTGTTCGAGAAGGGCGAGCTTCTGCAGGCTCTCGTTTGCCGGGCAGTTGCCGGGGTGAGCGATGCCCTGCAAAGGACCGATTGTAACGGGATCCAGGTGTCGCTTTTTGGTAGTCAGACGCCCGAAGCTTGGTTAGAATCCGCTTCACCCGCTCGCTGCGTGCGATCGGGAAGGGCTTTTGAGGGGGAACCATGCTGAAAGCAGGACAGGCAGCGCCGATGTTCGTCCTCCCCGATGCGGATATGGAACTCATCGACATTGCCCGGTTCAAGGGGAGGAAACATGTCATTCTCTTTTTCTATCCGAGAGATGACGCGCCGTGCTGTACCTTGCAGGCAACCGATTTCTCCGACCATGAGGACGAATTCGCGCGCCTCGACTGCCTGATCATCGGCATCAGCCGTGACGACTGCATCAAACACGCGGAGTTTCGGGACAAGCATGGTATTTCGGTGTGTCTTCTTTCCGATGCCGAAGGTTCGGCGTGTGAACAATACGGTGTGTGGCAGGCGAGAGAAGTGAATGGTGTCACCAAGTATGGCATCGTGCGCTCGACTTTTTTCATCGACAAACAAGGCATTCTCCGTCTCGCGCTTTACGGGGTTAACGCCAAGGGCCACGCGCTGGCAATGCTGCGCGCGGTTAAGGAACTCAATTCATGAACATGCAAGTTGCCAAGAATACGGTTGTCACCCTCGACTACAGCGTCACCGATACGGAGGGCGAACTGGTTGATGCCGGTCAGGAACCCCTCGTCTATCTGCACGGCGGCTACGACGACATTTTTCCGATGATCGAAGAAGCCATGCACGGGAAGCGGATAGGCGAGTCGGCGGTGGTCAAGATGCAGCCCGACGACGCCTTCGGTGAGTACGATGCCGCCCTTGTCCAGCTGGAACCTCGTAGCCAGTTTCCCCTGGAATTGCAGGTTGGCATGCAGTTTGAAGGGGTGCCTGAGGGCGCTGATGACGAGGATGACGAAGACGTCCTGATTTATCGGGTGACCGAGATCGCCGACGACAAGGTGGTGCTCGATGGCAACCATCCACTGGCCGGGATGGCACTGGTGTTTACCTGCACGGTGACCGACGTTCGCCCGGCCACGGCTGAAGAAATCAGCCATGGGCATACGCACGATGATAGCTGCGACGACGACGAGGATTGACTGCCACTCAAGGTGCCTTCCGCAGGGTTCGCGGTTAGCTTCCGCGGTTGCTGGCAACCGGTTCGCCCTGGCCGTGCCGCCAGCTTTCCTGGTCGCCAGGAGAAAGCCAGTCAGCCCTGCCACCCGCGCCTGATCCGTTGGTGTGCAAGCCGGGGAGGCAGGGCCTGAAGTGACGGCCGCCATCTCGACCATCGCTGTACCGCAGCGGCTGTTGCGCGGAGACCGGCGGCCGCGCGTGGCACTTGTCGGCCGCGCGCGTACCGGCAAGAGCAGCCTGTTTCTAGCCGCCTCCAGCACCTCGCCGCAGCACCGGCGACTGCTGCGCGACGGGGACGCCTATGGCGAATGTCTGGTCGACATCGGACTCGAGCAGATTTCTCTGGTCGACCTGCCGGCTGTCGATTCCCTGCACTCGCTGAGCGCACACGACCGCATCCTGGTCAAGTATCTTCTCTGGGGTGACCGTTGGCCGCCGGTGGCTGCGCACGAAGCGGAACAGCCAACCGTTGCCTTCCATTCCCCCGATGTCCTGATCCAGGTGGTCGATGCCACCGCGCTGCAGCGCGACCTGGAACTGACGCTCGAATTGACCCTGCTCGGCAGACCGCTGGTGATCGCCCTCAACCGCGTCGACGAAGCGCGTCGCAAGGGCCTCTACATCAATACCGGGGCGCTGTCGGATCGGTTGGGGGTGCCGGTCGTGGCGACCGTGGCGCACATGGGTCTGGGGGTCGCGGAGCTGTTTCGCGCTGCCCTGGGGGCAGCGCGAAGCGGGACCGTGCCGGTCACCCAGTCGCCAAGCGAGTACATCGATGAGGCCCTGAAGCCCTTGCGCGCGCTGGTCGCCCGACCGGAAGTCGGGGACGCCTTTCAAGTGCCGTGGCGCTTCCTGCTCATGCAGTTGGCGGAAAACAACGACTATTTCCTGCAGGAGCTGGGTTGTCACTTTCCGCAACTGCTGCCCGAGGTGCTCGCCGCGCGCCGCACTGCCGAGCGTTACCTGCCCCGCCCGCTGTCAGACGAACTGCATGCCGACCGGCATCATCGGGCGGCATTGCTCTTCGAGAACGTGACCCGTTTCGGTGGCCTGGCCGATGCCGGGCGCTGGCAGCGCTTGCTCGACGGTGTGTTCCTGCATCCCCGCTGGGGTCTGGTCGGCAGCCTGGCGGTGTTCGCCCTAGTGCTGCTGATGGTGTTCAAGGTCAGCACGATGCTCGACGGGTGGACGGCGGCACCCTTGGTGGAGTGGGCGCAGCTGTGGCAGCCAGCGTCTACCGCCGGGGTGGTCGGACGGGCAGTACTCGACGGTCTCATCGGGCTGGTCGGTATCGTCATCCCCTACATGCTGCCGCTGGTGCTCCTGCTGGTCGCGCTGGAGGAGTCCGGAATCATGCACCGGGTGGCCTTTGTCGTTGACCGGGGTTTTCACCGCATCGGCCTGCACGGCGGCGTCGCCGCTCCCTTTCTCGTCGGGCTGGGCTGCAACGTGCCGGCGATCTCGATGGTGGCGGCAACCAGCAGCGGCAAGGATCGCATCGTGGCCACCCTGCTGCTGGCCTTCGTTCCCTGTTCGGCACGCTCGGCAATCATTCTGGCGATGGGCGGCAAGTATCTCGGCGCTCTCGGTGTCTTTGCGATCTTTGCCCTGACCTTTGTCGTGCTGACCGTGCTGGGCGGGCTGCTGGCCCGGCGGTATGCCGACCTGGCGGTCGGTCTGATCCAGGAGATTCCGCCGTATGCGCTGCCACGCTGGCGAGGGCTGCTGGCGAAAACCTGGGAGCGGACCCGCGACATCGTGACCATCGTGACGCCCCTGCTGGTTGCGGGCAGTGTGCTGCTGGCGCTGCTCAACCACTTCGGCGCCGACCGGACGATCAACCTCCTGCTGTCACCGATCACCCACTGGTGGCTCGGCCTGCCGGTGTTGCTCGGGGTGCCGATCCTGTTTGGTGTCCTGCGCAAGGAACTGTCCTTGCTGATGGTCTACCAGGCGCTGGGGACGATGGAAATCGTGCCGCTCCTCGATTGGGTGCAGATCGCCACTTTCCTGGTCTTCATCACCTTCTACATTCCCTGTGTGTCGACCTTTGCGGTGATGCTCAGGACCATCGGCGCGCGCCAGGCGTGGTTCTCGATCGGATTGTCGGTCGCCGTCGCCTTGCTCATCAGCGGTGCCGTCCGTCTGCTGCTGGAAATGTGGCGCGCGTTGCTTCCTTGACCGGCCCGGAGGACTGGCGCCGCCCGGTACGCCGCTGGTCGACGTGCTGGTCGCAGCTGTCGGCGGCGACCGCTAGCGCAGCAGTTTGCCGGCGCGATTGAGGATGGTAATGTCCACGAAGCGTGAGCCAGCATGTCGCTTGGGCGAAAAGCTGATGAACACGCCACCGGCGTCATAGTCCCTGATCGCTTCGATCGTATCGCGCAGCTTCTTGCGCGTCGGGCTGGGGCCGGCACGGTGCAGCGCTTCAGCGAGCACCTTTGCCCCCAGGTAGCCTTCAACGAAGGTGTGGTTGAGGGTCACGTCCTTGGGCTGGAATCTGGCGAAGTGGGTCTGTATTTCCCGGATCAGGGCAACGGTATGACTGCCCGGGTCCGGAACGACCTGCGTCAGCGCCAGCCCCTCTGCCTTGTCGGCGCCGATCCGCTGCACTACCTGCGCCGCATCGGTGACCGAAAGCGCGACGTACTGGGCAAAGTTTCCCGCTTCGCGTGACTGCTTGAGGAACTCGGCGCTGGCTGCGGTATTGGCAATCAGGATCACCGCCTGCGGTTTGGCGGCAGCAATGGTCTTGACGGCAGCGGCGACATTGGTTGTGTTCTTCTCGTAGGATCCCTTGGCTTCCAGTGATCCACCGGATTTCCTGATCGCCTGTTCGGCACTGAGCAGCGCTCCCTGCCCGAAGGCGTCGTCCTGATAAAGGACAGCAAAGCGAGTATAGCCGGTGGTGGCGTACTGGTCGGTGATCTTCTCGATTTCCTCTGCGTAGCTGGCGCGGGTCATGAACAGGAACGGGTCGTTCCTTCGCACCAGCGATTCTGCACCTGATCGTATGGCGATCAGGGGAATGCCGGCTTCACTGAGCACCTTGTGCTCGAGCATCGCCTCGACATTGCCTGTGCCGACGAAACCGATGAACGCCAGAGGCTGCGATTCCTTCAGCATGTCGCGCGCCTGACGGACCGTCTCCTCGGTCTTGTAGCCGTCATCCCGGGTGACCAGTCGGATCCTGGCGCCGTGAACTCCCCCCTCGGCATTGACCGCGTCGAAGCACAGTTTGGCACCTGCCCGCATGTGCGTTCCCGTGGGTGCCAGCGGACCGCTGAAAGCCGCGACCTGGCCGATGACGATGTCGCCGGCCCTCGCCGTCAGTGGCGCCAGAACGAAGAGGACGACAGCCAGCACGGTGCGCAGCAAGCCGATCTGTTTCATGATCGATTCCTCCTCAGGCGGTTATCTCAATTAAGTCTAGAGCTTGGCGTCGCTGATGTCGACGGTCTTGAGGGTGGCTGGAAATCAGCGCCGGCGGTGGGGGTGAACTTCGAAGCGGAAAAGCTGCGGATGCTCGCTATCGACGATGACTTTCACCCAGCCCATGAGCGGATAGCCAAAGGTCTCCAGGCGAGTGAAGTTGCTGATCGGCAGATGCGTCGTCGGATCGCGCAACGGCTGGTCGATACGCTGCCAGTGCGTATCACCGTGGATCAGAAGTACCTGACCGGGGAAAGCAAGGGTCTCGCTGCTCAGCGCGTCCAGCAGGTCGCGGTAACCAACGTGCGTCAGGCCGGCCGCGTGGTGCTTGAAGCCAGGGTTACCCTGCATGACGATGACCATGCCGGCCGACCGTTCACGGTGCGCCGCGGCAAATCCCTGTCGCAGCCAATCAATCACCGCCGGGTTGCGGGCCAGATACTCGTCGCGCGGCGCGCGCCCGATGCCGAAGTTGTTGTTTGGCCCCGGCACATTGAGCGACACGAAGATCACCGGGCCCAAACGCCAGCGCAGGTGCTCCGGGTAGCCACCGGCCTGTTGTTCGACAGCGATCGTTTTTCTGCCGAGCGAGCGGGGCTCGGCGAAGAACAGCTGGCGCAGCTTCTGCAGTCGCTCGAGCGGGTCGAAATGGCCCGCCGCCAGATGCCGGCAGTCTGTCCATTCGTTGTCGCCCGGGACATAGATCAGGGGCACCGCTGAGGCGTCAAACAGCGCCCGGCGGTCGAGGAAGACTTCGTCGCTGCAAACCAGCCTGCTGTCTTTGAAATCGCCGGCGTGGACGATCAGGCTGGCATGTTCGGCAGCGATGTCATCCAGCATCCGCGGCAGTTCGCGCCGTTCGTAATCGCTGTACGGGGTGTCGCCGATGGCGGCAAAGCGCCAGGTTTCAGCCGCTGCCGCCCCGGCGAGCAGCAGGCCGAACGCGGCGGCAAGCAGCTTGAGGGCGGTCGGCTTCGATGGGCTGTTCATGGCAGGAGCGCTTTCAGCTCGTAGAGCGCGTCGAGCGCCTCTCGCGGCGTCAGTCGATCGGGATCGATGGCCCGCAGCCGGTCGATCGCCGGCGACGCCGGCGGCTCCTGCGCTTCAGCGGCGCTGGAGAGCGCGCTGGCGAACAGATCCGGTTGCAGGGGGTTGATCGACGCCCGCTGTTCAAACTCGCGCAACTGTCGCCGGGCCGCCTTCAGTACCGACGAGGGAATCCCGGCCAGCGCGGCGACCTGAATGCCGTAACTCTGGTTGGCCGGGCCTTCCTCGACAGCGTGCAGGAAGACGATGCGCTCACCGTGTTCGATGGCGTCCAGATGCACATTGGCCAGGTCCGCGTACTCGTTGGCGAGCAGCGTCAGTTCGAAGTAGTGGGTGGCAAACAGCGTCAGGCAGCGGTTCCTTTCGAGCAGGTGACGACAGATGGCAAAAGCCAGGGCCATGCCGTCGAAGGTCGAGGTGCCGCGCCCGACCTCGTCCATCAGCACCAGGCTGCGATCAGTGGCGTGATGGAGGATGGCGGCGGATTCGGTCATCTCGACCATGAAGGTCGAACGGCCACCGGCAAGATCATCGGCGGCGCCGATGCGGGTGAAGATCTGGTCGAGCGGGCCGAGAACGGCGCGGGTTGCCGGGACGTAGCTGCCGACATGGGCGAGCAGGGCGATCAGCGCCGTCTGTCGCATGTAGGTGGATTTCCCGCCCATGTTCGGGCCGGTGATCAGCAGCAGGCGCCGCTCGTCAGCCAGGCGGGTATCGTTGGCGATGAAGGTTTCGCCGTCAGCGAGCTGGCCTTCGACGACCGGGTGCCGACCCCCCTCGATCAGCAGCCCCGGTTCGGACGAGAACTGCGGTCTGCAGTAGTTGCGGAGTTGTGCCGTATCGGCGAAGCCGGCGAGCAGATCGAGGCTGGCCACCGCCTGGGCGATCTGCTGCAGCTGCGGCAGGTCGGCCTGCAGCGAGCCGAGAACACCCTCGTAGAGCAGCTTTTCGCGCCCCAGGGCGCGGTCCTGTGCCGACAGGGCCTTGTCCTCGAAGGCCTTGAGTTCCGGCGTCAGGTAGCGCTCGGCGCTCTTCAGCGTTTGCCGGCGACGATAATCGTCGGGGACCTTGGTGGCGTTGGCGTTGCTGACTTCGATGTAGAAGCCGTGCACACGGTTGTACTCGACCTTGAGGTTGGCGATTCCGGTGCGTTCGCGCTCACGCGTTTCGAGCTCGACGAGGAAGGCGCCGCAGTTGTCGTTGAGCGCGCGCAGTTCGTCGAGATCGGCGTCGAAGCCATTGGCGATGACGCCGCCGTCACGGATCAGGGCGCCGGGCTCGGGCAGAATGGCACGGCACAGCAGGTCGAAGGCCGCCACCGGGGTCGCCAGATGCGCATGCAGTTCGGCGAGCAGCGGCGCGGCGGTCGCCGGCAGTGGCGCGCGCAGCTCGGCGAGGCGCTGCAGGCTGTCGCGCAGGCTTGACAGATCCCGCGGGCGGGCGCTGTAGAGCGCGATGCGACCGGCGATGCGTTCGACGTCGGCAAAACCGCGCAGGGCTTGCCGCAGCGCTCGCAGCGTGTGGCCACCGTCGTCGAGCAGCATGGCGATCGCCGTGTGGCGGGCAGCGGGGATGGCGGGGTCGCGCAGGGGGTGGTGGAGGGCGTGGCGCAATAGCCGCGAACCCATGGCGGTGACGCAGTTGTCGAGCAGGCTGCAGACCGTTGGCGCCGGCTGGCCGCGCAGGGTTTCGGTGAGTTCGAGGTTGCGCCGGGTCGCTGCGTCAAGGCCAAGGAAGGTCGCGTCGCGTTCGACAATCAGCGCCCGCAGGTGGGGCAGGGCGCGCGTCTGCGTCGCTTTGGCGTAACGCAGCAGGGCGCCGGCGGCGGCAATGGCCGGCCGCAGACCGTCGGCACCGAAACCGGCCAGCGAGGTGGTGCCGAAGTGCGCACGGAGTTCGCGGCCGGCCGCCTCGACGTCGAAATGCCAGTCCGGTTGACGGGTCAGCGCCACTTCCGGGGTGAAGCTGAGCGCCAGGCTCTCGGCGAGGATGATTTCAGCCGGACGGATACGTTCGAGGGTCGCCGCCAGCCTTGCCGGCACGACTTCGCAGACGCGGAAGTCACCACTCGCCAGATTGATCCAGGCCAGGCCGGCGAGTTGTCGGGTCAGATGGATGGCGAGCAGGAGGGTGTTGCGTTTCTCGTCGAGCAGCGCCGCGTCGGTCAAGGTGCCAGGGGTGACGATGCGCGCCACGGCACGTTCGACCGGACCCTTGCTGGTCGCCGGATCACCGATTTGCTCGCAGATCACCACCGACTCGCCGAGCCGGACCAGCTTCGCCAGATACTGTTCGACAGCGTGGTAGGGTACGCCAGCCATCCGGATCGGCTGCCCGGCCGACTGGCCGCGTGTCGTCAAGGTGATGTCGAGCAGGCGGGCGGCCTTTTCCGCATCGTCGAAGAACAACTCGTAGAAGTCACCCATCCGGTAGAACAGCAGGATGCCCGGATGCTCCGCCTTGATGCGCAGGTACTGCTGCATCATTGGGGTGTGCAGCGTTGGCGAGTCTTCCCTGGCGCCCTGATTCTTCTGCATGGTTATGTTAAGGCATTGAGTTATCGAAAAAACGGGTCAACATCTCGAGGCTGGAGATGATTGACGAAGCGTGTATTTCGGGGACAGTATACTCAATTCCTCATTCTCACACCAAAGTCCGAAGAGGGTTGCCCGGGTAGTGCGTTCAGCGGTGCGAATTACCTATACTGTCCCCATAACTGCATAGCTGAGGTACGCTGAAAGACCAGCCAGACGGGCCGTATCGACATCCCGGTCCGTCCGGGAACGTTGGGTCCTGCAAATTGACACCGGGCCAGTCTGCTCAGATGATCTTGTTCAACGGGTACTCGACAATTCCCTCGGCACCGAGCTTCATCAGTTCCGGAACGATGCTTCGAACCTTGATTTCCGGGAGGATGGTTTCGATCGAAACCCAGTCGGAATTGTGCAGATGGGCAACGGTCGGGTTGTTGAGGCTGGGGAGGATGGCGGTGATGGCGGCAACACGGTCTCCAGGAGCGTTCATCTTCAGGCCCACCATCCCTTCCGCGCGCAAGGTCGATTGCAGCAGGGTAGCGATCTGCTCGATCTTGACCCGCTTCCAGGGGTCTTCCCATGCCCTCCGGTTGGCGATCATGACCGGCAGCGACTCCATCAGGTCGCAGACGATGCGCAGGCCATTGGCACGAATGGTGGAACCCGTCTCGGTGACCTCGACGATGGCGTCGCACAGCCCCTCGACCACCTTGGCCTCGGTGGCCCCCCATGAGAATTCAACGGTGACCGGAATATTGCGCTCGGCGAAGTAACGCTGGGTGAAGCCCACCAGTTCCGTCGAGATGGTGCCGCCGCGGAGATCCTCGGGTGAGCGCACCTCGGAACCCTCATTGACCACCAGGACCCAGCGCACCGTGCCGCGGGAAACCTTGGAATAGGCCATCTCGCAGATTTCCACGACATCCGAATCGCTCTCCCGGACCCAGTCCCTGCCCGCAATGCCGACGTCGATGGTGCCTCGTTCGACATACCTGCCCATCTCCTGGGGACGGATGAGGCTGCATTTCATCTCTTCGTCGTCGACGCTTGGAAAGTAGCTGCGCGATGCGGTGGTTATCCGCCAGCCGGCCTTGCGGAACAGCTCGACGGTGGCCTCCTCCAGGCTTCCTTTGGGGATGCCGAACTTCAGCAGATTGTCCATCACGGCTTGCTTCATTTCTTGTACACCAGCGCCGGGTCAAACAGGGGATTGGAATGCTCCACCCAGGCCCCGCTTTCCCATTTCACGAAGAAGCAGCTGCGGTTACCGGTATGACAGGCCGCGGGGCCGTTCTGCCGGACCTTGATGACCACCGTGTCGGCATCGCAGTCGGTGAAGACCTCGACAACGTCCTGTGTATTGCCGGACTCCTCGCCCTTCATCCAGTACTTGTTGCGCGAGCGACTGAAGAACCAGGTCTTGCCGGACTCCAGGGTCAGATTCAACGTCTTTTCGTCCATGAAGGCGACCATCAGCACCTCGCCGTTATCGGCATCCTGGATCACGGCAGGAATCAACCCGCCCATTTTTTCAAAATCAATCTTGATCATGAAGCATGCATTCCTTGTGCGTTGAATGTTGACCACTGCAACAGCTTCGAGCGGCATTGGCGGCCGAGGGCGCCCCTCGCAGGCGCGGACCGGTCAGTCTGGTCTCTGCGGGTCGTTGCACCGAGAAGAGCAGCGATTCCAGCATCAGGCTACCCGATGCTGGAGATCGGGGCCGCGGGGGGATCGGTGGAGCACCTGGCTGCCAAGAAGGCACGACAGGAAATCCAATCGGCAGTCGGCGAGTATCGCTGACGCCGGGTGCAGCCGTCAATCTCAAGCAGGAAATGGCGCTATCCTGCCCAGCACCCCGCGATAATTTGAGATTCCATGATCCGCTCCCACCTCGGCGAACTCATGGAACGCCACCAGCTGAAAGCCGCCGAATTGGCGCAGCTGGCGCATGTCAATCGCAGCACGGTGACCGCATTGACGCGCGACCGGGCGACCCGGGTCGACCTCCCCGCGCTGGAGCGAATCTGCACGGTCCTCGGCTGCGGCTTGGGCGACCTGCTGGAAATCGTCCCGGACGAACCTCCGAACGACGGCAACGAGACGCTTGCGGGAGCCGCGTAAATGCCCATGAGCCTCAGCCGCTGGCAGGTAAAGACCTGAGTCATAAGAGACTAAGGCAGCACGTGCGATCGTCTGCCCGCGTCGATGGTCAAAAAAATCCCGAAAATGCGGAGTGGCCGGGTCTGCGGATCTTCTGCAGGAGCGCACCTCTGATGTCCACGTCTGCTGCCCCTTTTCGACAAGACCCAGGCCAGTGAAGAACGAGACTTCAAGTCGCTGCGCGTACCGCAGGCGTGGTCAGGACCCTTCTCGTACCGCCCGTGCTGTTCTCTGTTTGGCCTCGACTTCGACGAGATCCGCGAGCGGGTGCTGGCGCGTCATGGGCATTGCTTTCCAGGTTGATCAACTCGTCGCGGCAACGCGATCGAGCGGTGCGGACGGCCTTGCGGATCAATGGCCCTCAGCGCGCGAGTTGCCGGGCCTGATCCCGCCAGTAGGTCAGCGCTGCGTAGTATCCTTGCCAGATACAACCGTTGCAGCCCCGTCCACAGCAGGTATCGGGCACGGGCGGAGGAGGTCGCAGCCTGAGACCTCGCTGGCTGAGCAGGGCTTCGATCGCGCGAACGAGTGCCTGCGCGTCGGCGAGGTTGTTCATGGGCAGGGAAAAAGGATCGGGACAGGCGTTCGTGTCGGGCATCATGGCTGCGGGTGGATATGGGGTGGATAGCGGGTGTCGACGGGTGTGTGGTCGTCGGCCATCTCGGCGATCGTGGTTCGAGGATGCGAGGATTCACCGAGGCACTGACGGTCGTCAACGGGGATCTCGGAAAGCGCCTATGCTGCACCAGCCAGGGGACTTTCTCACAGGGATGATCATCATGAAGCGGCGGACCTTCCTCGTCGGTGCCGGCGTCGCGGCGGCTACGGGCGCAGGAATTCACTGGCTGACGCGCGGTCCGGATTATGACTCAGTGGCGGCCAACTTGTGGTCGCATCGGTCGTCTGCCAGCGGCGCGGGGTTCGCCGATCTGGTCCACTACGCGACCCTTGCGGCGAACAGCCACAACGCCCAGCCCTGGCACTTCCAGCAGACGCATGCGGGTGTGGTGATCGCGCCGGACTTCAGTCGCTCGCTGCCCGTGGCCGATGCCGACAACCATCACCTCTACGCCTCGCTCGGCTGCGCCGCTGAAAACCTGATGCTGGCGGCCCGGGCGACCGGGAGATCGAGCGAGCTGACTTTCGATCCGGCAGGCGCAGGGCGAGTCCAGGTGACGACCGGGCGGGCCGGCGCCGCGCGTGATGCCCTCTTCGACGCCATTCCCGACCGGCAGTGCACCCGCTCCGACTATGATGGCCGAGCCCTTGGCGCGATGGACCGGATGCTGTTGCAGAGGGCGGCACGGGTCGACGGTTGCGAATTGCTGCTGATCGAGGATCGCGCCAGGGTCGAACAGGTGCTTGAGCTGATCCTGGCGGCCACCACGATCCAGGTCTCCGACCCGGCCTTTGTGGCGGAACTGCGCTCCTGGCTGCGTTTCAATGCCCGCGCGGCAGCCGAGCGTGGTGACGGCCTGTATGTCGCCTGTTCCGGCAATCCGACGCTGCCCACCTGGCTGGGGTCGATCCTGTTCGGTGCCTTCTTCAAGCCGGCCGCAGAAAACGAGCGCTACGCCCGGCAGGTACGCTCCAGTGCCGGGCTGGCGGTCTTTGTCTCGGAGCGCGACGATCCGGCGCACTGGGTTGAGGCCGGAAGGAGCTATCAACGCTTTGCCCTGCAGGCGACCGCACTCGGTATCCGCCATGCGCATCTCAATCAGCCGCTCGAGATCGCGCCCATACGCCGGCAGCTTGGGGCACTGCTGGGGGTGGGTGATCGTCGTGTCGATCTGATGGTCCGTTATGGCCATGCCGCACCGATGCCCCGTTCCCTGCGCCGCCCGGTCAGCGATGTGATCATCGCCGCGTGAGTTCCGCATGACGAAGGCGCTGCAAGCAGGTTGCACCTATTTTGCCGGGGCTTTCGCCGTCGGCTTTCTCCTCGGTGTGTTGCGGACCCTGGTGCTGGTGCCTCGCATTGGCGAAACCGTGGCGGTACTCATCGAGCTGCCAATCATCCTTGGCGTCTCCTGGTTGATCTGCCGACGCATTCTGCGGCGAGCACCGCTTTCCTCGGGCGGAGCGGTCGTGATGGGCGCTGCTGCCTTTGTGCTGCTGATGATTGCGGAGTTGTCGATGTCCATCCTGCTGGCGAATCGGACATTCACGGCGCATCTGGCGCTTTACTCCGACGTGGCGCATTTGCTGGGGCTGGCCGGGCAGATTGCCTTTGCGCTGTTCCCGGTGCTCCAGGCAATGCGCCGTAAACCAGGGAGAGGCTGAGATGCGCCAGCGGCGGGTGGCAAGGCGGGTCCAATTGAGGGGCCGCATTCCGCGATGACGTGCGGGAGCTGCCCCGAAAGGCGCCTGACATGGTACCTGCCTGTGGGACACGGCCCAAGAGGGCAGGTCGCTTGGCGTCACGAAAGCCGGCCATTTGGTGTCGAGCGGGCGTTCGACAGTTGGCGGCGGCCCTTGGCTTCTCGGCCTCAGCCGCCGTTGGCGTCCTGATTACGCGATGGCCGGTATGGGCCAGTCTCCTGCCGTAGGCCTGGGAATCACCGTGAACGACGGCTTACCCGTTTCGCAAATGCGTACTCCCGACCCTGAACCGACGGTCGAGGTTTGTGAGAGCAGCCATTCACCTCAACCACCGCCAGCACGGAAGCCGCCGTTCGATTTTCAGCAGTGCTATTCTTGCCTGACGGGCAGCTTTGAAGGACGAGCGGCACGTGTGTGGGGGATGGGGTCCGTCGGCTACCGGCCAGAAACAGACGGTAGCGACTTTCCCCCAAAGCCGACGTTGACCTGGGGGCGATCAACCGTAACCGGTCATTCGGCTGATAATTCGACCCCGGCCCCTGTGATTTTCCGACCTGCAACGCCAGGCGCATGATTGCGACTGGCGCCCATCTGGCCGCATGTGCACTTCCGCTGCGTCGTAGTTGACGGAATTTTCGCGGCCGCTGCCTCCTGGCGCAACGACGAGTAGCGAAAGGAAGCCCCATGTTATCATTGAACTGTAGGCGAGATGTGGGGTGCGACCTACTGCGCTCATTGGGAGCGATGTTACGTGGATATCTGACTGGGAGAATCAAATGAAACGTTTGCTGTTCTGCACGTTGCTTCTGGCTGGCTCGGCCGCGTTTGCCGCAGACGACGAAGCGGCTCTGAAGAAGCGGATGCACGAGGCATGTGCATCGCTGTTCGCGCCGGGAGGCGCTTGCGCCGATCTGGCCAAGGGAACACGCCGCTGCACGCGGGAGAATCTGAGCAAAGGAGGTCCATCCTGCGTTGATTTCGAGAAGGCGAACAAGGCCTTCTTCGATGCCGGTATGAAGGACGAGATCATCAAGAAGACCAAGTAAGCACCTTTGTGGAAAGCGTGTGTGGTAGCCAACCCCATGGCGACAGGGGGTTTCTTGGCCGTCGAGCGAGGCCACCGTTCGGTCCGTTCCCCCCGCTGCGCTGCTTTCGTATCTGCGCCGCGAATTGCGGCGAATCCCAGATTCCGGGATCGTATAGTTAACCTGGAAGAGCACGGGGCAGAACTCGGCGCTGCCGTCACCGCCAGGAAGCCGCTGTAGGAGGCGTGACGTTTGCCACCGTCGGCCCCGAGGCTGCGCGGGAAAGTCAGCTTAGGGCTTGGAGGGGCCAGCCGGGCGAGAAACCGTCCAGCCCGAGCATCACCGGCTGGATCAGACCGGGAGCAGCCGTTCAGAGGCTTCATACCACTGGCAGCCACCGACCCTAACGGCTCCCTGAAATGGTAACAGTCATGCGATGGCTGGCAACGCGACCTTGATGCGGTTCAGGCCATCGTGCACAGTCTGCGCGAATTTTTCCAAGTCTGGATCGTCCGGTACGTTCTCGGCTGTCCATTCGCAGAACGAGGCCATGAGCGCCGCTCGCTCGATCGAGAGTCGTTAGTCGGCCAAACCAGACTCGACGATCGGGATCAGGGCTGGCGGCTCGGCGGCGGTTGATCTCCGGGGTTGATGGAGGAATTTGCTGCGACATGCTGCCGAGTCCGCTGGTTCCAATCACTTCGTCGAGCGCGCCAACGCCTTTCCTTGGGCTTAACGAAGGCGGCGGCCCTTGCCATCGGGTTCGGCCATTTGGTGATGGTGAACCAGCCGACTAGGCCAACGGCAGTTGCCGCTGCCAGGAGAAAGGATCATCGGCCTGGAACTGTGGTTTCGCTACTGGCATTCATGGATGTCTCGGAAGGGGCTAGCAACACGCAAATTTGTTATCGGGAGACAGTTTTGCGCCTGACCCCGCCGCCTGATCCCTAACTCGGCGTCGCGCGACACGCTGGAAGCTCCACCTTACCGGGCATTGCGCCGTATGCATGGCGATTTCATTCAGTATCAGAAAATCGTGAATCTCGGTTGAAGCTGCCTTTTTACTTTTTTAAGCCGAACTGAGCACCAAAGCTGCCTCTGTTTGTCTATGAAATCTGCGGCGATGCACTCAATCAAAGTTCTGTTAACCTGCCCCATTCGCCATGTACGAATTCGAAAGGAACCTGTGGCGTCACTAATTACTAAGAAATTAGCCATTTTCTTTCTGACGCTAGGCTGTTCCAGCCTGATGGCAGCCCCAGTTGCAACCCAACCCACTGGCGTGTTGTTCGAGAACGTGCGCATCTTCGACGGCACAGCAAAGAAGCTCTCGGCACCGGCCAACGTGCTGGTGGTGGGCAACCTCATCCAGACAATCTCCATACAGCCCATCACGGCGCCGGCAGGCACCACGCTGACTCGCGTTGCTGGCGGCGGACGCACGCTGATGCCGGGCCTGATCGACAACCATGTCCATGTGCTGCTCAGCACCACCAGCCAGGCTGAACTGCTCGATCCCAAGATGACGCCCGAAATGCTGCAGGAGCGGGCCACGGCCGAGGCAGAGCGGACGCTGCTACGCGGTTTCACGGCGGTGCGCGACATGGGCGGGCCGATGCTGACTTCGCGGCCAGCCATCGACAAGGGCGAACTGCCCGGCCCGCGCATCTACCCAAGCGGGGCGATGGTTTCGCAGACCTCCGGGCATGGCGATTCGCGCCACCCGCACGAGCGCTCGCGCCGTTTCTTCGGCGAGGTATCGCGCGGCGAGCAGCTCGGCGCCAATTTCATCGCCGACGGGCGCGACGAAGTGCTCACCGCGACCCGCGAGAACCTGCGCGCCGGCGCCACCCAGATCAAGGTGATGGCCGGCGGCGGCGCTGCCTCGGCCTACGATCCGCTCGACGTCACGCAATACACGCTCGACGAGATGAAGGCTGCGGTCGAGGCGGCTGGGGACTGGGGTACCTACGTGACGGTGCATGCCTACACGGTGCGCGCGGTGCGCCGGGCGGTTGAAGCGGGCGTGAAGTCCATCGAACATGGACAATTGCTGGACGAGGCGACGATGAAGCTGCTCGCCAAGAAGGGTGTCTGGCTGAGCCTGCAGGCGCTCGACGAAGCACCGTCGACCGCGCCGGCCGCCACCCGGGCCAAGAAGCACACCGTCGTCGAGGGTACCGACAACGCTTTCAAATGGTCGAGGAAGCATGGCGTCAAGCTGGCCTGGGGTACTGATTTCCTCTTCGACCCGGCGCAGAACGTGAAGCAGAACGCCGACATCCTGAAACTGAAGCAGTGGATGACGCCGGCCGAGATACTGAAGTTGGTGACCCATGACAATGCCCAACTGCTGGCGCTGTCCGGTCCGCGTAACCCCTACCCGGGAAAGCTAGGGGTGGTCAAGGAAGGAGCACTGGCCGACCTGCTGCTGGTCGACGGTGACCCGATCGCCAATCTCGACCTGATCAGTGACCCGGCGAAAAACTTCGTCGTGATCATGAAGGATGGCAAAACCTACAAGAACACACTGCAATGAGTGGGGATTCAGCTTGAGTCGCCCCGGACTTCCTGGAGACATAGCGACCGCTCCTCTCGCTAACCTGCTGTTGGAGCATTGAATCCACCAATGACGGCAGTGGGTCGGTGGCAGCCAGTGGAGTGAAAGACCCGAACGACTGCTCGCAGTGGAATCCGGTCGTCTGCGCTCGTCAACGCGACGATTGACCACGATTCGATGGCCCGGATTACTCCTGGAAAAGGGCAGCGAGATTTCTGTGCTTGGATCGTGCGGATTGCCGACCGTCCTTTGTAATTCCCTTTCTTCGGTGCTACAGTCAATTCGGGACCCAGGACATGGAGATCAACCACAAGTGCACCTCCGCTTTTTCATTTCGTCGCCAGGAGACGTTGCCAGGGAAAGAGCCCTGGCGCAGGAGGTGGTCGAGCAGGAGATCCCGAAGGATCCTCTCCTGCGCGGGCTGGTGACATGCGAGGCGGTGCGCTGGGACGACCCGGCCGCGCCGGCGGCCATGCCGGCAACCCTGACCCCGCAGGAAGCGGTGAATCGGGGGTTGCCCAAGCCCTCCCAATGCGACGTGGTCATCGTCATCCTGTGGTCGCGCATGGGCACCCCGTTGCCGGAGACCTTCCGCAGGGCGGATGGCTCGCCCTATCTGTCGGGTAGCGAGTGGGAGTACGAGGATGCGCTGCAAGGCAATCCACCTGCTTCGCCACCGCATGTTCTGGTCTATCGATGCACCAGCGCGGTCTCGATTGATCCTGACCAACCGGATGCGGCGTCCAGGCTCGAACAGCGCGGGCGCGTGCGACAGTTCTTCGACCGCTTCAAGAACCTGGATGGCTCGTTGCGCGGCGCATTCGCCGAGTACGACTCGCCCGAAGCCTTCCGCGACCATCTGCGCAACGATCTGCGCGCCTATGTGCAGCAGCGGCTTGCGGGGCAGGCACAGGAGCAAACGCGCTCATCCGAAAAGGCACCACCGCCGTTTGGCGAGATCGCTCGCGCCCTCTGGAAGGGACGCGTGGTGTTGTTCATCGGTAATCGCACGATGTCGGTCGGGCGCTCGCCCGGCGCGGTTGCCGGCAGTGCGCCGGAGATCTTCCTTCCCAGCGGCGTCGAGCTGTCGCACGTCCTCGCGGAAGACATGGCGCTGCACGAGGACGATGACGATCTCGCGCAGGTTTCCTCCTACTATGAGACTTTCCAGGGCCGACCGGCGCTGCGCGAGCGCTTGCGCCAGATCCTGGTTCCTCAGGCGGATTCCGGAATCCGCGTTCCTCCGCTGTACCGTCTTCTCGCTGAGGTGCCTGTTCCGCTCCTGGTTCTGAGCACTGGCTTCGACACCCTGATCGAACAGGCATTCCGCGCGGCCGGCAAGCCTTACGATCTGGTGATCTATCCCGCCGACCGCAAGGATCTGGCCAGCGCCGTCCTCTGGTGGGCTCACGGCGACACTCAGCCGCGGACGCCGGCGCCGAACGAACTGGACATCGATCTGGCGACGACGACGGTGATCTTCAAGATGCACGGCTCGGTACGTCAGGAAAACGACGAGTGGGACGGGTTCGTGATCACCGAGGACGACCACGTGGAGTTCCTCTCGCGGGTGGCGGCCAAGTCAGCGATTCCGTCGCTGTTCTTCGCGTATCTCCGTGACCGCAGTCTGCTCTTCGTCGGCTGCTGCCTGCACGACTGGAACCTGCGTGTTGCGATCCGCAGTCTGAGTCGGTACTTCGCGCGCCGCACGACGGCGGACGCCGATGAGGAAATACCCTCGTGGGCCGTCGATGAGCAGATTTCGGAACTCGAAGTCAAGCTCTGGCGGCGGCGCGGGGTCTATCCCTTCCAGATCGCGATCGACGAGTTCGTCACGAAATTGCGGGCGAGGGCGCCCAGATGACCGCAGCGCGCGACCTTGACACCTGTCCGTACGTCGGTCTTCAGCCGTTTCTAGAGGAGCACCGCGAGTACTTCTTCGGGCGCGAAAAGGATCAGCGCATCATCATCGCCAACGTGCTGGCGTCGCCGCTGACGGTCTTCTATGGGTCCAGCGGCGTCGGCAAGAGTTCGGTACTGATGGCGGGCGTCGTTCCGCAACTTCGTCGCGACCGGCCCCGGATTCCCGTTGTCGTCTTCCGTGAGTGGGTCGGCGATGAGTTTCAGCAAAGGCTGGCCCGGGCCTGTATCGCGTCTGTGAAGAATTGCGTCGGGGACGCGGATTTGCCGGCGGAGGACCTGCCGCTGGACGAACTCTTGCGTGCCTGTTGCGCGCGTGCGCGCGAAACCGTTCTGGTCATCCTCGATCAGTTCGAGGAATACTTTCTTTACCACGAGAAAGCGAACGCGCCGACCTCCTTCGAGGCGCAGCTTGCGCGCGCGATCAACCGGGAGGATGTGGATGTCGGCTTCCTCATCGCGTTGCGCGAGGACAGCCTGGCAAAACTGGACCGCTTTCAGGAGCGCATCCCCAACCTGCTGAGCAATCGCCTCCGCCTCAGGCACCTCGACTCCGAAGGCGCGGCGGAGGCCATTCGTTGCCCCCTGAAGGTGTGGAACCGCAAGAACGCCTCCGCACCGCCGGTTTCCGTCGAGGACGACCTGGTTTCGGTGTTGATCGAACAGGTCCGCGCCGGGCGCGTGTCCGTGGCCCGCCAGTCCGGCGGCGCGTCATTGAGGAATGAGGACGGGCTTGTCGAAGCGCCTTTTCTGCAGCTGGTGCTGACACGCCTGTGGTCGCAGGAAATGGCCGGGCAATCCCGGGTGCTGCGCCGAGTGACGTTCGATCGGCTCGGCGGGGCGCAGGAAATCGTGCGCAGCCACCTGGGGGCCGTGATGTCGCGCCTGGACGAAACCAGCCAGGCCGTATGCGCCACCTTCTTCGATCGCCTCGTCACGCCGAGCGGGAGCAAGGTGGCATGCGCTCGCGACGACCTCATGGGCTGGGCCGGTCCGCTCAGGGAGCACGTGCTGCAGGTTCTGCAAGCCCTGTCGGAACAGCGCATCCTGCGCACGACGGCGTCGGCGATCGACCAGCCCGAGGCAACTTACTACGAGATTTATCATGACGTGCTTGCAGCGGCGCTGGTCGATTGGCGCAATCGTTATGTGGAGAAGCAGGAGCGCGCAGCGGCCAGCAGACAACAGCAGGAGGAGTCTCGCCGCCGCAGGCAGCGGCGCCTGCTGGTCGTTGCCTCGGCCTTTGCGCTGATTACGGTTCCCGGCTGGCTGTACTCCTTCACCCAGCATCACCGCGCCGAGGCAAACGCCCGCGCCGCCCGCGTCGCCGCGATTGCGCAGACGGACCCGGCGCGGGCGCTGGACGTCGCCATTGCGGCGGTCGACGAGACGCGCCGATTCTTCCTGCCGACAACCCCCGAGGCCGAGGATGCGCTGCGCCAGGCGATACTCGCCACGGGCTACGAGCCGAGGACCGCCGATTTCGGCGACTGGGTATGGGATGTCGCTTTCAGCCCGAGTTCTGACAAGATTGCGGTCGGTACGCGGGATCACAAGGCGACAGTGTGGAGCTTGAGCGCCGACGGGCCGGACGCGTCGGCCCCGAACCTGAGTTTTGAGCAGGATGTGCGAACGGTGTCCTTCCTCGGCAGCGATGCCAGGTTGCTCGTGACCTCGGGCAAGGCCGCCCACGTCTTGGATCTCGCCAGGTCGGAGGTTGCGAAGGCATTCGAACACGGCAGCCTGATCTACGACGCGGTTGCCATCAGTGCCGATGGTCAGCGGCTGGCCACGGCGGGTCAGGGCGTGGACGGAAAGGAGCGCCTGATCAAGGTCTGGGATCTGCAATCCCCGACCGATCAGCCGCTGTCGGTGATCGACCTGGGCGGGGCGTGGGTGATGGGGCTGGCCTTCAGCCCCGATGGGTGCTGTCTGGCGACGGTCAGCGTCGAAAAAGGCGCAGCCGACAGAACCCATACCGAGGTCTGGGGCATCGCCACCGGGAAGCGTCTGCTGAGCCTGCCGAATCGGCAACCGGGGGACGCCATACAATTTGCGGCGGATGGCAGGAAGATCGTGGTCGCTGGTCGGGACAACCGCATTCGTATCTTCGAGCCGGCGAAAGGCGAACTCGACGAGATGCTTGCCGCGGATGCCGTTTCCGGCCGGGAACGCATCGATGTCCCGTGGGACATCGATGTCCTTGCGGGCCACACCGGCCGCGTCCGCGACATCGTCATCAGCCCGGACGGATCGCGCATCGCGAGCGCTAGCGGCGACCAGACGGTGAGAATCTGGGACAGCGCCACCGGTGAGAGTCTGCTGGTGCTCAAGGGACACCGCGGCTGGGTCGAGGCAGTGGCGTTCAGCGCCGACGGTCGACACGTGGCGAGCGGTGGACGGGACAACCTGGTCAAGGTGTGGGACATCAGCCGCCATACCGCGCCGGTGCATGGTGTCGCCTTCAGCCCCGATGGCATGGTGGTGGCGACGGCGGCGGCCGACGGCAGCGCCAAGATCTGGGACGTTTCCGGCGACCTTCCGGCGTTGCGCTTCACCCTGAGCGGGCACAAGGGTGAGGTGTATCGCGTCGCATTTGACCCGACCGGCAGACGCCTGGCAACGGCCAGCTTCGACAACACCGTTCGCCTGTGGGATGTCGCGACGGGACAATCCCTGGAGTTTTTCGCCAGACACGGGGACCAATTGCGCGATGTTGCCTTCAGCCCGGATGGTGCTTACCTGGCTACGGCGTGCGCCGATGGCCATGCTCGCCTCTACCGCTGGAACGATTCCGGTGCCGAGTCAGATCCCGTGCTTCTTCCCAAGGTGCGCGCGAAGAAGCTTTCGCAGATCATGGCCGTCGCATTTCACCCGGGCGATGCAACGCTGGTCACTGTGAGCAGCGAAGGATCGCTCAGGCGCTGGAGTCGCGCTGGCGAGGAACTCGGGGAAATCTCGTTGAATGGGGTTCGCCTCGGCGACGTCGCCATCAGTCCTGACGGAAGCAGACTGGCTACCCTGGCGCCGAGAGCGTTGTACCTCTGGCCCTATGCGGATCTGGTCCGGTCGACGGCGAATCCGCAGAAATCGATCGCGTTGCCGCCAAGTACATACTGCTATTCCGTCGCTTTCAGTGCTGACGGCAAGCAGGTCGCGGTGGCCTGCGAGGACTCGGCGGTTCGCCTGTACGACGCGCATTCCGGTGCACCCGTCAAAACGATGGCCATTCACAATGGATCCGTCAGCGAGGTTGCCTTCAGCGCGGATGGCAAGCGCTTTGCCACAGCCAGCGCCGACCGGACATTCGCCGTCCTGCCCAGTGCGAGCGACGACACTTATCGACTGGCCACACGCCTCCGCAAGCGCTCGACAGCCGGAGGCAGCGACTGAGCGCGCCATGGACACCGGCCCCAAGGGGCGCGGGTTTGCCAGGCCTTGCCTGTTCGGCGCAGCCGGAGCGGTGCGCCCGGGGGCGCCTTTCGCCGCACCGGTGGCGCCGGCAATCGTGATTGGGGACCGCCATGCCGCCAAATGACCTGCCGATCTTTCAACCCCTGACCGGGGTCTACGAGCCGTCCGGCATCCAGCAACTTGCCGACGGCCGCTTTCTCGTTGTTGAGGACGAAGAGCAGCATGCCCTGGGTCTCCTCCGCATCACTGGCGGCCAAGTCAGTCACACGGCCCTGAGCGCCCCTTTCTGGTCGTGGGGTAACGGCGACTTCTGGGAGCTTGACGACCTCGAAGGCATCACTGCCGATGGCGCGGGCAATCTCTACGCCATCACCTCGCATTCCCGCGACAGCGACGGCGATGAGCGGAAATCCAGGGAAAGACTGGTGCGCTTCCGCATCGAAGGCGACAAGGTCGTCGATCCGATGGTGGTCGGCAGCCTGAAGCGCGATCTGACGGCCGCGCATCCGGAACTGGCCGCTTCTGCCGGGATACGCGAAGTCAAGAGCGCGGGCGGGTTGAACATCGAGGCCCTGGCAATGAGCGCCGACCAGAGGCGCCTGCTGATCGGATTTCGCAGTCCGCTGCTCGACGAGCGAGCGATCATCGCCACCATCGAGAATCCGGGTGCCATCTTTGACGCCGAAGAGCGGCCGAGGATCGGCGTCACCCTGACGACACTCGATCTGGGCGGTAACGGCATTCGCGGCATGTCCTGGGTGCCTTCTCTTGCCGGCTATCTGGTCGTCGCCGGTCCCGTTGCCCGCGAACAGGTTGAATTCCAGCTCTGGTTCTGGCGTGGTGGCAGCGACGATCGCCCGCGCCGGGTCAGTGTTGCCGGCCTGGCCGGTTTCGGGCATGCCGAGGGGGTGAGCCCGGCGGTCATCGATGGCCGCCAGTGCCTCATCATCGTCAGTGACGACGGCAGCCGGGATGACGACCGCTTTGCGCGTTTTCTGATTCTGCAACCGGAGCAACTACGGATTGCCGACTGATCGGGGATCGTGGCGACGAATGAGTCGGCCTCAGCGCCTCGGTCGTATTCGCTCGTATTCGGTAGTACACTCCGCACCTCGAAGCCCAGGGCGCCAGGCCTCCCTCTGGCGTTGCCCGGTTTTGACTGGCCTGGTGAGGTTCCGGCAGGCAGCCGGCTCTCGCCGATCCGCCTGCACCGCGGCAGGCTTCAAAGACAAGAAACCGTTCATGGCCGCCGGCGTGCAATCTGCCGAGGCGGCCTGCTGGAGATATCGGAGTCATGAGCTACACCGCAGAATCGATCGCTGTCCTCAAGGGACTGGAGCCGGTGCGCCATCGTCCCGGGATGTACACGCGGACCGATTGCCCGTTGCACATCATCCAGGAAGCGATCGACAACGCTGCCGATGAGGCGCTCGGCGGCTATTGCAAACGCATCACCGTGATCCTCCATCGCGATCATTCGGTCACTGTCCAGGATGATGGCCGTGGTATTCCGGTGGAGATGCATCCACTGGAAAAGGTGCCGACGGTCGAGGTGGTGTTTACCCGGCTGCACGCTGGCGGCAAGTTCAACAAGGATGACCAGGCTTCGGCCTATCGCTTCTCGGGCGGTCTGCACGGTGTTGGAGTTTCGGTGACCAATGCCCTGTCGACCCGGCTCGAGGTCGAGGTCGTTCGCGACGGGGCGCGGCATCAGATGACTTTCGCCGGGGGTGAGGTCATCGAGCCGCTGCGGCGGGTCGGCGATGCCCCGAAGCGGGCGAGTGGTACGCGGGTGCGGGCGTGGCCGGACCCGGCTTTCTTCGACTCGCCGAACGTTCCCCTGTCGCAGCTCGAACGTCTGTTGCGCAGCAAGGCACTGCTGCTGCCCGGGCTGCAGGTTGCACTGACCGTCGAGGACGGCGCCAGCAGCGAGTGGTGTTTCGCCCAGGGGATGCAGCAGTATCTGGTCGAGCAGCTCGACGGCGAGGCGGTGGCGCCGGTGTTCAGCAGCGAGAAATACGCTGGCAAGGGAGACGAGAACTTTCCCGTCGGCTCGGGCGCCGCCTGGGCGATCTGCTGGACGGCCGAGGGCGGGGTGGCGCGCGAATCCTACGTCAACCTGATCCCGACGACGGCCGGCGGAACGCACGAGGTCGGTTTGCGGCAGGCGGTGCTCGACGCCATACGCAGCTTCGCCGAGCACCACGCGCTGTTGCCGAAGGGGATCAAGCTGGCGGCCGAGGACGTCTTTGCGCGCGCCAGCTTCGTGCTCGCGGTGCGCATGCTCGATCCCTCGTTCCAGGGGCAGACCAAGGAGCGGCTGAACTCGCGCGATGCGGTAGGGCTGGTGGCGCGCATGGTGCGCGACAGCCTGGAATTGTGGCTCAATGAACATCCCGAGGCGGCGAAGCGGATCACCGAGCTGGCCATTCGGGCAGCGCAGGCGCGCACGCGGGCCGGTCAGAAGGTCGAGAAGCGCAAGCAGTCGGGGGTGGCGATCCTGCCCGGCAAGCTGTCCGATTGCCAAAGCGAGGACGTCAGTCGCAACGAGATCTTTCTCGTCGAGGGTGACTCGGCCGGCGGCTCGGCGAAATCCGGACGCGACAAGGAGCTGCAGGCGATCCTGCCGCTACGCGGCAAGGTACTGAATACCTGGGAGGTCGAAGCCGGCAGCCTGTTCGCCAACCGCGAGGTGCACGACATTGCGGTGGCGCTGGGCATCGACCCGCACCAGGCAAACGCGCCGGATTCGGTACTGGCCAATCTGCGCTACGGCAAGGTGGTGATCATGACCGACGCCGATGTCGATGGCTCGCATATCCGGGTTCTGTTGTGCACGCTCTTCTACCGCCATTTTCCGAAGCTGATCGCCAGTGGCCATCTCTACTTTGCGCAGCCGCCACTCTATCGTCTCGATGTGCCTGGCCTCGGCAAGACGCGTCCGCCGCGCAAGATTTATGCGCTCGACAGCGCCGAACTCGAGGCGTCGATCGATCGCCTGCGCCTCGAAGGGACCAAGCCGGAGGCGGTTTCGATCTCGCGTTTCAAGGGGCTGGGCGAGATGAATCCCGAACAGCTCTGGGAGACGACGATGTCACCCGACACGCGCCGCCTGATGCGCATCCGGATGCCTGGCGCCGAGACGGCCAGGCCGGTGATGAACATGTTGATGGGCAAGAATGAATCCGCCGGCCGGCGGGCGTGGATGGAAGAGAACGGCGCCCTGATCGGCGCAGAAATCTGAGGGTGAACCGAAAGTGAGGAAGGATTCAACGCCAGACCTGTTTGCCGACCTGCCGGCCAACCAGCAACTGCCGCCGGCACCCCCGGCCGTGCCGCCGTCTGCAGCGACGCAGCCGCCGGGCGAAGACGATGACAGCATCCTGCTGCACGACTCGGCTGCACGCGATTACCTCGAATACGCCATTGCGGTGGTCAAGGGCCGCGCGCTGCCGGATGTCAAGGACGGCCTGAAGCCGGTGCAGCGTCGCGTCCTCTTCGCGATGCGCGAACTGGGGCTGTCGGCGACGGCCAAGCCGGTCAAGTCGGCTCGCGTCGTTGGTGACGTGATCGGCAAGTACCACCCGCACGGCGATACTTCGGCCTACGATGCGATGGTTCGGGTGGCGCAGCCCTTCATGCTGCGTTACCCGCTGGTCGATGGCCAGGGAAACTTTGGCTCGCGCGATGGCGACAATGCCGCGGCGATGCGCTACACCGAGGCGCGCCTGACGCCAATCGCCGAACTGCTGCTCGGCGAGCTTGGCGAAGGCACGGTTGACTTCCAGCCGAATTACGACGGTTCCTTCGATGAGCCGGCTTTCCTGCCGGCGCGCCTGCCGTTCCTGTTGCTCAACGGTGCTTCGGGCATTGCCGTCGGCATGGCCACCGAAATGCCGGCGCACAACCTGCGCGAGGTGGCAGCGGCAGCGATCCACAAGATCGAGCAGCCGGCAGCCGGGGTCAGCGAACTGATGGCGCACATTCCCGGGCCGGACTACCCCGGTGGCGGGCAGATCATTTCGTCGCCGGGCGACATCGCTGCGGCCTACAGCAGCGGTCGCGGCAGCCTGCGCGTGCGCGCCCGCTACGAGATCGAGGAGATGGCGCGCGGGGCGTGGCAAGTGGTGTTCAAGGAGTTGCCGCCGGGTGTTTCGTCGGCCAAGGTGCTTGCCGAGATCGGCGTGCTGCTCAATCCACAGCCCAAGCCGGGCAAGAAGGCGATCGAGCAGTCGGTCGCGCAACTGAAGGCGCTGATGGCGTCGCAGCTCGATCGGGCGCGTGACGAGTCGGGCAAGGATGACGATGTGCGTCTGGTTTTCGAGCCGAGCAGCTCGCGGATTGATCGGCAGGAGTTCGTGGCGCTGCTGCTCGCGCATACCAGTCTCGAAACCTCGGCGCCGATCAACCTGGTCGCGGTCGGCATCGATGGCCGGCCGTGCCAGAAATCCCTGGCCGACCTGATCGGCGAGTGGTGCACCTTCCGCATCCGGACCGTGCATCGGCGCACCGAGTTCCGCCTGCAAAAGGCTGACGACCGCATCCACATTCTCGAAGGCCGGCACATCGTCTTCCTCAACATCGACGAGGTGATCCGGATCATTCGCGAATCCGACGAGCCGAAAGCGGCGCTGATCGCACGTTTCACGCTCTCGGATCGGCAGGCCGAAGATATCCTGGAAATTCGCCTGCGCCAGTTGGCCAGGCTGGAGGGAATCCGCATCGAGCAGGAACTCGCCAAGCTGCGCAGCGAACGGGAGGGACTGCTCAAGTTGCTTGGCAGCGATACGCTGCTGCGTCGGCAGGTGATCCGGGAGATCAGGGCCGATGCCGAGAAGCATGGCGATGCCCGGCGGACGATCATCCAGCCGGCGGCGACCGCTTCACGCTCCGAGGTGGCTGCCGTTGCTGACGAACCGGTTACCGTGATCATCTCGGAGAAGGGCTGGGCGCGGGTCAGGCAGGGACATGGTCTGGACCTGTCGGGGGTCGTCTTCAAGGATGGAGACCGCGCAGGTTCGGCGCAGGAATGCCGGTCGGTGGACTCGCTGGTGATCGTCTCGACCGAAGGACGCGCGTTCACCGTGCCGATCGCCAGTCTTCCGGATGGTCGCGGCATGGGCGCGCCACTGTCATCATTCGTCGAGCTGGGTGGCGGCAAGATCGCGCATGTGTTGACCGGATTGCCGGAGGACGAGCTTCTGATTGCCAAGACCTCGGGCTACGGCTTCATTTGCACGTTCGGCGATCTGCTCTCGCGCCAGAAGGCCGGCAAGGCCTTCCTGACCGTCGAAGAGGGCGCCGGTATCCTGCCGCCGGTGAGGCTTGCCGGCAAGGATCATCTGGCCGCATTATCGGAAGATGGTCGACTGCTGATCTTTCCGCTCGAACAGATGAAGCGCCTGGCGAGTGGCAAGGGCGTTCAGATCATTGGTCTGCGCGACGCGGAGTCGCTGCGGGCGGTGATCGCGATGCAGGGATCGCGGGTGATGATCAAGGGGACCGCCCGGAACCGGGTCAAGACGCTGGCTTCCGAGGCTCGGCATCTCGCCTTGCGAGCGCGGCGCGGCTCGCCCGTCGGACCAATGACCAACGTGACGCTCGAGGCGTATCCGGAGTGATGAGTGATGATTGACCGAGACTTGCCGGCAGGAGGGAAAATCTGATGGGCAGCAATCAATGGAAGCTGGGCGGGCAGGTGGCCATCTGGGGCGTTTCCTGTTTCTGCAGCGGGCTGGCTCTGGCCGAGCAGGTGGGTTGCGTGACCACCGAGTGGAAGCTGGTCGGCGCCAATCACCGGGTCTGTGTCGAGAGTTTTCCCGATCCGCAGGTGTCGGGTGTGACCTGCCACGTCAGCCAGGCGAGAACCGGTGGTGTCAAGGGCTCCTTAGGCCTGGCGCAGGATCCGTCGCAGTTCGCGCTGGCCTGTCGACAGACCGGTCCGATCACGTTGCCGGCAAAATTGCCGAAAGACGCGACCGTCTTTTCGGACGACACCTCGATCCTGTTCAAGGAGACGCGAGTCGTCAGGATGTGGGACGAGGCCAACCGGACGCTGGTCTACCTCGCGATCAGCCGCAAGCTGATCGACGGTGCGCCAGCGAACAGCATTTCGACCGTGCCGGTGATGCCCTGGGGCGGGCGCTGAAGGTGGACGGACTGACCACACCTGCGGGCTTGCCGCAGGCGGCAGCGGTTCCGGCATGCCGCCGACGGTCTGGTCAGCGAGGTCCGATAGTCTCGACGCTGCCGCAGCCCTTCCCGTCCTCTGGCCGGCAATGACCGCCAATTCTTGCGCGCCGACCGAGTACGACGTCGGCCGCCTGGGTCAGGTGTTTACGCCGCCGGCGATCGTCGATGCCATGCTTGCCCTGGTCCGCAATTGTGGTCGGGTGCTCGAGCCGGCCTGTGGCGACGGCGCTTTCCTGCAGCATTTTCCGTTTGCGCTCGGCGTCGAGATCGATCCGCGGCACGCGCCACCGGGGGCGCGCGTGATGGATTTTTTTGCCTTGCCTGAACACGAGGCCTTCGCGACCATCATCGGCAATCCGCCCTACGTACGCTATCGGGAAATCGCCACTGCGACGCGCCGGCTGGTCAGGCGCAGCGTGCTCGACGGGCGCGCCAACCTCTACCTCTTCTTCATCGAAAAGTGTCTGCGGCATCTGGCGCCGGGCGGTGAACTGGTGTTCATCACGCCACGCGATTTCGTCAAGGCGACTTCCGCGGTGCCGCTGAACCGCCTGCTCCACGCGGCGGGAACGATCACCGATTTCGTCGACCTCGGCGATTCACGGCTATTCGACGACGCGACGCCGAATTGCGCCATCTGGCGTTTCGAGCGTGACAATTTCTCGCGGCGGACGCGCTATGCGGCGCAGGGCGTTGCTGATGGCCTGCGCGGCCTGGCGCGGCTGCAGTGGGAGGAGCGTCACTTTGTCGAGAGCGGTGGGCACCTGCTGTTCACCCGCGGTGACTACGGACTGCAGCTGGCCGAAATTGCTTTCGTCAAGGTCGGTGCCGTGTCCGGTGCCGATGAACTCTACGCCAGTGAGGTGTACGGCAATCGCAGCTTCGTCTGCTCGGCGACGGTGAGCAGCGGTGAAACCCGCCGCATGCTCTGGTGCGAGCCGGGCCAGCCGCCGCCGCCGGCGCTGCTGCCGTACAGGGAACGGCTGATCGCCCGCCGCATTCGGCCTTTTGACGAGTCCAACTGGTGGCAATGGGGACGTGGCTACCACCAGTCGCAGCAGCCACGGGTCTATGTGAACAACAAGACGCGCCGTTTGCAGCCCTTCTTCGTACACCCGTGTACGAACTATGACGGATCGGTGCTGGCGATTTTTCCGCACGACCCGGCAGCCGATGTGCAGGCACTGGCTGCCGCGCTGAATGCGGTCGACTGGGCTGACCTCGGTTTCGTCTGCGACGGCCGCTTCCTGTTTGCCCAGCGCAGCCTTGAGCAGACGCTGCTGCCCGAGTCGTTCCGGGCGTTCGCGCCCGGTCGGGGTGTTAAAATAGCCAATTGAACAGCGGCGTCCGCTGCCGCTGCGGCATGCTTCGCCACCAAGCATCCCCGGCGCCGCCTGGTGTTCG
This sequence comes from Candidatus Accumulibacter necessarius, assembly GCA_017302435.1. Taxonomy (GTDB): domain Bacteria; phylum Pseudomonadota; class Gammaproteobacteria; order Burkholderiales; family Rhodocyclaceae; genus Accumulibacter; species Accumulibacter necessarius. The sequence goes on along the minus strand of JAFLDL010000010.1, from coordinate 11,323 downwards.
CGGGGAGGAGATGAGCCCATGGTTCCACGCCTGACGACTGCCCTCAACGGCCCACTGCTGGAGATCGAGCGCCGCTTCCTTGACGCCATGCCGGCGATCGAACGCTGGCTGCGCGGTCAGTGGCAGGAGCATACGCCGCCCTTCTACGGCTCGGTCGATCTGCGCAACGCGGGTTTCAAGCTGGCACCGGTGGACATGAATCTTTTCCCGGGCGGCTTCAACAATCTGGCTGCCACCTTCCTGCCGCTCTGCGTCCAGGCCGCGATGACGGCCATCGACCGCATCTGCCCGGACGCCAGGAAGCTCTTGCTGATTCCCGAGAACCACACGCGCAACCTGTTTTACCTGCAGAATGTGGCCCAGATCGCGGCGATCCTGCGCCTGACCGGACTTGAGGTGCGCCTCGGTTCGCTGCTGCCGGAGATTGACAAGCCGACGCCGGTTGCCCTACCTGACGGTGCGACGCTGCTCCTCGAGCCCCTGCGGCGCAGCGCCGGGCGGCTTGGGCTGGAGGACTTCGATCCTTGCGCCATCCTGCTCAACAACGACCTGTCAGCGGGCATCCCGGAGATCCTGCAGGATCTCGACGGGCAGTTCGTCCTGCCGCCGCTGCACGCGGGCTGGGCCTTGCGCCGCAAGTCGAACCACTTCGCCGCCTACGACGAGGTCGCGGGCAACTTTGCCAAACTGGTCGGGATCGACCCGTGGCGGATCAACCCTTACTTTTCGGTCTGCGACAGCGTCAACTTCCATGAGCGGCAGGGCGAGGATTGCCTGGCAGCCAACGTGGACGGCGTGCTCGGCCTGATCCGCGAAAAGTACCGGCAATACGGTATCGACGAGACCCCTTATGTGGTCGTCAAGGCCGACGCCGGGACCTATGGCATGGGCGTGATGACGGTCAAGGACGCTTCCCAGGTGACCGGCCTGAGTCGCCGACAGCGCAACAAGATGTCAGTCGTCAAGGAAGGCTTGGCGGTGTCGCAGGTAATCATCCAGGAAGGGGTGCATACCTACGAGCGGGTGGGTAGCGGGGTCGAGGAAGGCGTCGCCGAACCGGTGGTCTACATGATCGACCGCTTTGTCGTCGGGGGGTTTTACCGGGTGCACAGCGGCCGCGGCAAGGATGAAAACCTCAACGCACCGGGAATGCACTTCGAGCCACTCGCGTTCGAGACCAGTTGTTCCTTGCCCGATCACTGCCAGAACCCTGATGCGGCGCCGAACCGCTTCTACGCCTACGGCGTCGTGGCGCGCCTGGCGCAGCTCGCGGCGTCGCTTGAACTCGAACGTACCGCGCCACTGGAGGAGATGATACCATGCGCATAGCATTCATTGTCGACCCGCTGCCGTCGCTGAAAGCCTACAAGGATACGAGCATCGCGATGATGCGTGCCGCTCAGGCCACCGGGCATGCAATCTGGGCGGTGCAACAGGAGGCGATACACTGGTCGCCCCTGCACGGCGTCTGTGCCGAAGCGGTGCATCTGGAAATGCTGGCTGACGACCAGGACTGGTTCATCGAGGTCGATCGCTACGTCGTCGCGCTGCGGGATTTCCGCGCGGTCCTGATGCGCAAGGATCCGCCCTTCGATATGGAGTACGTGACGACCACCTGGCTGCTCGAACGAGCCGAAGCCGAGGGGGCGCGCGTTTTCAATCGGCCGCGCGCTCTGCGTGACCATTCGGAGAAGTTGTCGGTGGCCGAGTTCCGGCAGTTTACGGTACCGACGGCGGTGGCGCGTGCGCCGGCCGTGATCCACTCTTTCATCGACCTTGAACGCGATACGATTCTGAAGCCGCTCGACGGCATGGGCGGCAGCGAGATCTTCCGGGTCCGTCACGACGACCCGAACCGCAACGTGATTGTCGAGACGCTGACCCACGATGGTGCCCGCACGATCATGGCGCAACGCTACATCCCCGAGATCGCCGATGGCGACAAGCGGATCCTGATTGTCGGTGGCGAGGTCGTTCCCTATTGCCTGGCACGCATTCCCAAGGCCGGCGAAACGCGCGGCAACCTGGCAGCCGGCGGTACCGGCGTGGCGCGCGAACTCAGCCCACGTGACCGGGAAATCGCCAGCACCCTGGCGCCGGTGCTGGCCGCTCGCGGCTTGTTGTTTGTCGGTCTGGACGTCATCGGCGACTGGTTGACGGAGATCAATGTCACCAGCCCGACGTGCATGGTAGAGATCGCCGAGCAGACCGGCTTCGACGCCGCCGAAATGTTCATCGCTGCGCTGGAGCGCCAGTGCGTGGCCGCTGCCTAGCGCTTCTGCTGGTTCTGGCGTGGGCCTTGCCGGCCTGCAGCAGGGCGCCGCTGCATCAACAGGAAGCCTTTGTTTTCGGCACCCGGGTGCAAGTGTTGATTGCCGGGCTGGCCGAGGCGGAGGCGCGACCGGCCGCGGCCGCCGTGCTGAGCGAGTTCGATCGCCTGCATCGCAGTTATCACGCATGGAAGCCGTCCGAGCTGAGCGCCCTGAACGAGGCCGTCGCGGCTGGCAGGCGGCAACCGGTCACGGCGGAAATGGCGGAGCTGATCACCGAAGCGCAGCGCCTGACGCGACTCAGCGAGCAGCTCTTTGACCCCGGCATTGGTCGTCTGGTCAGCCTGTGGGGTTTCCAGTCCGACGAGCTGCCCGCCAGGCTGCCTGACGCCAGCGCTCTGGCTGTCTGGCAAGCGGCCCGACCGAGCATCGTCGACCTGCGGCTCGATGGCAATTACGCCAGCAGTCGCCAGCGGGAACTGGCGCTCGATTTTGGCGGCTATCTCAAGGGGGTCGCGCTCGACCGCGCAGCGAGCATCCTCAAGGCGCAGGGGGTACAGCACGCGCTGATCAATATCGGCGGCAACGTCATGGCGCTCGGCAGCAAGAACGGGCAGCGCTGGCGGGTCGGCATCCAGCATCCACGCCAGCCGGGCCCGCTGGCGACCGTCGAGCTAGACGATGGCGAGGCGATCGGCACCTCGGGTGACTATCAGCGTTATTTCGAGCTCGATGGCCGGCGCTATTGCCATCTGCTCGATCCACGCAGCGGCCAGCCGGTGATGCACACGCAGGCCCTGACCGTGCTGATCACGTCGCGCCCGGCGGCCGGCGCATTGTCCGACGTTGCCTCCAAACCCCTGTTCATCGCCGGTAGCGACTGGCCACGCCTGGCACAAGAGATGCAGGTCGAGCATGTCCTGCGGGTCGACTCAACCGGTCGCCTGCAGGTCAGTAGTGCGATGCACGGCCGGCTCGTGTACGTCGGTGGTCAGCCGAAGGCGCTCGACGTGATCCCGTGACCGGCCTGCCGATGCTGCCGAGCGACCGGGAATCGCTTAGAATGGCGGCCTGTCGTAAGGGATAAGTGCAATGATCGGTGTCCTGCTGATAACCCACGGTTCGTTTGGCGAAAGCCTGGTCCAGAATGTATGCCATGTCCTCAACAAGCGTCCGCCACTGATTGCGCAGCTCGGTGTGGCCGCGCAGGACGACCCGCTTGATATTCTGCCGCTGGCGCGCCTGCTGCTGAAAGAGGTTGACGCTGGCGAGGGTGCGCTGGTGATGACCGATGTCTTTGGGGCGACGCCCGGCAACCTGGCGCTCAAGCTGCTTGAGCCGGGACGCATCGAAGGCGTTGCCGGGGTAAACCTGCCGATGTTGTTGCGTGCGCTGACCTATCGCGAGAAGGGCATGGAAACGATGCTCCAGAAGGCGATCAGCGGCGCCCATGATGGCGTGGTGAAGTTGCCACCGCCGGCCTAGGCCCCTGTGGCCAGAGGAGTTCTGAATGGTACGTGTTGAAGCTGAAGTACTCAACAAGCTGGGCCTGCACGCGCGTGCGTCAGCCAAGTTGACCCAGCTCGCCAGCCGCTTCGCGAGCGAGGTCTGGATGGAGAAGGGGGCCCGCCGGATCAACGCCAAGAGCATCATGGGGGTGATGATGCTGGCTGCGGGCAAGGGCTCGACGGTCATCGTCGAGACCGATGGCGCAGACGAGCAGGCGGCGAGCGAGGCGCTCCTCGAACTGATCGCCAACCGGTTTGGCGAGGCGGAGTAAGCACATCATGAGTTTTACCCTGCATGGTCTGGCGGTTTCAGGTGGCATCGCCATTGGTCAGGCGCACCTGATGTCGCACGCGACGCTCGAAGTGTCCCACCTGGTCATCGCGCCGCGCATGGTGGACAAGGAGGTGGCCCGCTTCGAGGCCGCGCTGCAGCGGGTTCGCGAGGAGTTCGCGGCCCTGAAAGGGCGCATGCAGCACACTTCGGCCGAGTTCGGTGCCTTCATCGATCTGCACTCGATGATCCTTTCCGATCCCGAGCTGGCGGAAACCCCCAAGCATTTGATCCGTGAGCGTCGCTGCAACGCCGAATGGGCACTGGTGCAGCAGATGGAGATCCTGGTCGCCCAGTTCGAGAAGTTCGACGATCAGTACCTGCGCGAGCGGAGCTACGACGTGCGCCAGGTCGTCGAGCGGGTGATCAAGGAACTTGTCGGCCAGCCGGGCCGGATGTCGCTCAGAACAGGCAAAGGCATCAGGGAAGAGAATCTGATCGTCGTCGCACATGATCTCTCGCCGGCCGATGTGATTGCCTACAAGGAGCATCATTTTGCGGCGTTCGTGACCGATGTCGGTGGCTCGACCTCGCACACCGCGATTCTGGCGCGTAGCCTGCGGATTCCTGCTGTCCTCGGTCTGCTCAATGCCCGACAGCTGATTCACGACCGCGAAGTCATGATTGTCGACGGCACGCGTGGGGTGCTGATCGTCAACCCTGATGCGCGCATTCTGGAGGAGTATCGGCTAAGAAAAAGCCAGATCGAGCTCGAACGCACCAAGCTCAAGCGGCTGAAGACGGCGAGGTCGGTCACCCTCGATGGCGTTGACATCGATCTGCACGCCAACATAGAGCTGCCGGGCGATGTGGCCAACGCGCTGGACGGCGGCGCCGAGGGCATTGGCCTGTTTCGGAGTGAGTTCCTGTTCCTCGACCGGGGCGACATGCCGACCGAAGATGAGCAGTTCGAGGCCTACCGGACGGTGGTCAAGGGGATGGGCGGCCGACCGGTCACCATCCGCACCTTCGATCTCGGTTACGACAAGGATCTGCATCCGGGAAAGGTGCACGGTGATCGCCTGCAAAGCAACCCGGCACTCGGGCTGCGCGCCATCCGCCTGTCGCTGGCCGAGCCGAAGATGTTTCAGACGCAGTTGCGAGCGATCCTGCGCGCTTCGAAGTACGGCAAGATCAAACTGCTGATTCCGATGCTTTCGCAGGCACACGAGATCGACCAGACGCTTGCCGCCATCGAGCGCGCCAAGTCGAGCCTGCGCGGCGAGCGGGTTGCTTTCGACGAAGCGATCGAGGTCGGCGCGATGATCGAAATTCCGGCCGCTGCGCTGGCCGTCGGTCTCTTCCTGCGGCGCGTGCATTTTCTCTCGATCGGGACCAACGACCTGATCCAGTACACGCTGGCCATCGATCGCAGTGACGAACAGGTGGCAGCCCTCTATGATCCGCTGCATCCGGCGGTCTTGATGCTGCTGGCGCACACCATCGCGAGCGCCGAGAAGGTCGCGATTCCGGTTTCGATCTGCGGCGAACTGGCTGGCGATCCGACGCTGACGCGCCTGCTACTGGGCATGGGGCTGCGGCAGTTCTCGATGCATCCGGCCCAGATCCTGTCGGTCAAACAGAAGATCATGCAGAGCAACTGCTCCGAACTGGCGCCGATCGTTCGCCGCATGTTGCGCTATGAAGAGCCGGCGAAGATCCGCGAGCAACTGGAGAAGCTCAACGCCAGCGTCTGAATTGACTTTTTCGCGGGCTGCGGGTAACTTTCGCCGCCTTGGCGCCGATTTGAACGATCAGCTTGCGGGCGCACTATAAATACGGCTAAAGCGCGGCACACCCAGTCCGCCTTGCTAGCCGACTGGGTTTTTCTTTCTGTCCTGGTACCGATACGATCGCGATGTCATCAGAGAATTCTGTCGGAGTTGTTGTGCCACAGCGAGTGCACTTTGCCCAGCCGCTGACGCTGAAAAGCGGAGCGGTGCTGCCCGGCTTCGAACTGACTTTCGAAACCTACGGCACGCTCAACGGCGAGCACTCCAATGCCGTGCTGGTTTGCCACGCCCTTTCCGGGAGCCACCACGTCGCCGGGCAGTATGCCGACGATCCGGAGAACATCGGCTGGTGGGACAATCTCGTCGGTCCGGGGAAGCCGCTCGATACCCGGAAGTTCTTTGTTGTCGGCGTCAACAACCTGGGTGGTTGTCATGGTTCGACGGGTCCGCTGTCGGTCAATCCGGAGACCGGCAAGCGCTACGGCGCCGATTTCCCGATGGTGACGGTCGAGGACTGGGTAGCGGCACAGGCACGTCTGGCAGACCATCTTGGCATCCACACCTGGGCGGCAGTGATTGGCGGCAGCCTCGGCGGCATGCAGGCGCTGGCGTGGTCGCTGCAGTTTCCTGACCGCATCCGGCACGCGATGGTGATCGCTTCGGCGCCGAAGCTGTCGGCGCAGAACATCGCTTTCAATGAGGTGGCACGGCAGGCGATCATCTCCGATCCCGATTTCCACGGCGGTTACTACGCTGACCATGGCATCATCCCGACCAGGGGCTTGCGCCTTGCGAGGATGGTCGGCCACATCACGTATCTATCGGATAGCCAGATGGCCGAGAAGTTTGGCCGGCAGTTGCGTCACGGCGAGCACAAGTTCAGCTACGACGTCGACTTCGAGATCGAGTCCTATCTCCGCTATCAGGGCAACAAGTTCGCCGGCTTCTTCGACGCCAATACCTACCTGATGATGACCAAGGCGCTCGACTACTTCGATCCTGCCTATGAGTACGACGGGAGTCTGGCGGCCGCGCTGGCGCGCGCCAAGGCCAGTTTCTTCGTCGCCAGTTTCTCGACCGACTGGCGTTTTGCACCGGTACGCTCGCGTGAGATAGTCTTTGCGCTGCTGCACAATCGCCTGCATGTCGTTTATGCGGAGATCGACTGTGACGCCGGGCATGACTCGTTCCTGCTCGACGATGGACACTACCATGCGCTGCTGGCCGCCTATCTGGAGAACATCGTCGTATGACGGAGCACGAGAGAAGAGTCAGGGCCGAGCAGCGGGAGCGCTTCGACTTTGCCGTGATTGCCAGCTGGATTCCGCCCGGTGAGCGTGTTCTAGACCTGGGCTGTGGTGACGGCAGATTGCTGCGCTACCTGAGCGAAACCCGGGATGTCAGTGGCTACGGGGTGGAGATCGACCATGAAAGCGTTCTTGGCTGTATCCGCAACGGGGTTGATGTGATCCAGATGGACATCGAGTGTGGGCTGTCCGGCTTCGAGGACAACTCCTTCGACCATGTGGTCATCTCGCAGGCGCTGCAGACGATGCGGGCCACCGAGCGCATCCTGACCGAGATGCTGCGGGTGGCGGCCGAGGCGGTGGTCAGCTTTCCGAACTTTGCCTACCGGACCAACCGGGTGGCGATTGCCGAAGGACACATGCCGGTCTCGGAGGATCTGCCCTATGACTGGTTCGATACGCCGAACGTGCGTTTCTTCACGATCTTTGACTTCGAGGATTTGTGCAGCCGGCTCGGGATCGAGATTCGCGAGCGTCTGGCTTTCGACGAAACGGGTCGCGAGGTCAGCCACGATCCCAATCTGAACGGCAGTCTGGCTTTCTATCGCCTCGGACGAAAATTCTGATGCCCGACTGGCTACGCCTGCTGCTGACCAGGCGGATGCTGATCTGCGTGTTTACCGGCTTCAGCTCTGGCCTGCCGCTGTACCTGCTGCTCAACCTGCTGCCCGCCTGGTTGCGCAGCGAGAGCGTCGATCTCAAGACCATCGGCCTCTTCGCGCTGATCCAGTTTCCCTATACCTGGAAGTTCCTCTGGGCGCCGCTGCTCGATCGCTACCGTTTGCCGCTGGGTCGGCGGCGCGGCTGGATGATGGTCTCGCAGGTTGGCCTCCTGTTCTCGATCGGCCTGCTCGGCGGCTTCTCACCGTCGAGCAATCTGATCCCGGTGATCTGGCTGTCGGTGGCGCTGGCCTTTCTGTCAGCGACGCAGGATGTGGCGCTGGACGCCTTCCGGCGCGAGATTCTCAGCGATCAGGAACTCGGCCTGGGCACCTCGGTACACGTGAATGCCTATCGGATTGCTGGTCTGGTACCCGGTTCCCTGTCGCTGATCCTCGCGGACCTGCTTCCCTGGGGGCAGGTCTTCTGGATTACGGCTATCTTCATGTTGCCTGGCATGGCGATGGTGCTGCTGGTTGAAGAACCGGCCGTGGTCGGGGCCCCGAAGACCCTGCGCCAGGCGGTGGTCGAGCCCTTCCACGAGTTTATCGGTCGCCAGGGATGGTCAGGCGCGCTGACAGTGCTCGGCTTCATCTTCCTCTACAAGCTCGGCGACTCGCTGGCTACGGCGCTGTCCACCCCGTTTTATCTCGACCTCGGCTACAGCAAGACCGACATTGGCATGATTGCCAAGCATGCCGGACTGTGGCCGGCGGTCTTTGGTGGCTTGCTCGGGGGGCTGTGGATGGTCCGCCTGGGTATCAACCGGGCACTGTGGTTGTTTGGTCTGGTCCAGATGGTGACCATTCTCGGTTTCGCCTGGCTGGCGTGGCGCGGCGTGCAGCCAAGCATCGACGGCTTCGACCGGGCAGCGCTCGCCGGCGTCATTGCTGCCGAGTATCTGGGTGTCGGTCTCGGGACGGCCGCGTTCACCGCCTTCATTGCGCGCGCCACCAATCCGGCCTTCACGGCGACCCAGTTTGCCCTGTTTACCAGCCTCGCCGCTGTTCCGCGGACCTTCATCAATGCCAGCGCCGGCGCGTTGGTGGAGTCGATGGGTTGGGTCAGCTTTTTCATCCTCTGTTTCGTGCTCGCTGCGCCGGGCATGGCCCTGTTGCTCAAAGTTGCGCCATGGAACGAGATTCCCGCATCGCCGAAAACCTGATCGCTGCCGCCCGCGCGTTGTCGGCAAGGCTGTCGACGCTGACCTTTGCACCACCGGTCAGTCATCTCTACAATCCGCTGACCTATGCCTGGGCGGTTCATGAGCGCTACCTGCGCCGCTATGCTGCGAGTACCCGGCGGGTGGTGTTCCTGGGCATGAATCCGGGCCCTTTCGGGATGGTGCAAACCGGCGTTCCGTTTGGTGAAGTCGCCGTCGTCCGTGACTGGCTGGGGATCGAGGCGATCGTGCAGAAGCCGGCAACGGAAAACCCGGCGCGGCCGATCGAAGGCTTCGCCTGCTCACGTTCGGAGGTCAGCGGACGACGGCTCTGGGGCCTGTTCCGCGAGCGCTTCGGCAGCCCCGATGTTTTCTTTGCCGAGCACTTTGTCGCCAACTACTGTCCCCTGGCTTTCTTCGATCATGGCCGCAACCTGACCCCGGACAAGCTGGCGGCAGCAGCGGCGGCGCCGCTGAGGGCGGCCTGTGACGCTCATTTGCTGGCCCTGGTGTCCGCCATGCAGCCGGAATGGGTGATTGGTGTCGGCGCTTTCGCCGAAGCGCGCGCCGCCGAGGCGCTGGCCGGGACGCATGCAAGAATCGGTCGCGTGCTGCATCCGAGTCCCGCGAGCCCGGTTGCCAACCGCGGTTGGGCGGAAGCGGCGACCAGGCAGCTGGTCGCCCTGGGCGTCTGGGATTGAAACGGCCTGCCGGTGTCCGGCTGTGGTCCGAGTCAACGGGCGATGGCGACGTTCCTACGCTTGACCGGTAGCGCCGCGACGGGCTGGGTTGATGCCAAGTTCCGACATCTTTCGGCGCAGCAGGCGCCAGGTGCGCCAGACAAAGTACCCGCGTTTGCTCCAGCGCCACACGCGGCCGGGTTGCAGGACAACCAGCACGACGACACCGGCCGCGACGACTTCAGGGTGCTGGCCAAGGTAAGTGCCGGCCTTGCGCACGGTGGCGATTGCACGATCAGCGGTCTCCAGGGCGTCGCCAACCGGCTGTAGTTGCTGACCCAACAGCTGGCGCTGGTTGCCGATGCGTTCGAGCAGCCTGCCGCGCTCGATGGCGAGGCTAATCAGGTCTTGATTCATTGTCGGCCGCGCCCTGCAACTGACGGAGGTCTTTGCCAAGCTCGGAAATGCTGGCGGCAAACAGGCGGTTGCTGCGAGTCATCGACCGTCGCAGCGCGAGATAAGCGAGGCAGCTGCCACCGAGGAAGAAGGCGGTCAGGCCACCGAGGATGGCCAGCCGGTTGTCCCAGAACAGGACGAGCAGCACGCCGACCGCCAGAATCGTGGCGACCATGAGGCAGAAAGCCGCCACCTGCGACAGCAGCAGGAGGTGGACCGCACGCAGCTTTTCTTCGCTGATTTCGTTGGCGAGAAGTTCAAGACGCGTGCGCCCGGTAGCCAGCAGTGTCGCAGCGCTGTTTCTGGTGGCAGCCAACAGGCCGCCGCTTGCACTGCTGGTGGATTCGCTCATCTCTCGGACGGGTCCGCTTAACGCCGGCCGATGATCACGCCAAGCAGCAAGCCAATCCCGGCGGCAACGCCGACCGCGCGCCACGGATTTTCGTGCACGTAGTCGTCGGTGGCACGCGCTGCGGCTTTGGTGCGGTCGACCAGCGCGGCTTCGGCATCAGCCAGCCGCAGCTTGGCGTCGCGTAGACGTTCGCCAAAGCGTTCACGCAAATCACCCATTTTGTCGCCGGCAACGCCGGCAGTGGCGCGCAGGATTTCCTCTGCGTCTGCGACCACAACCTTCATGTCGGAGACGAGTTTCTGTTTGTTGGCGGTGGAAAGATCGGTAACTTCAGACATGGCGAACCTCACAGTGGAAGGTGATGACAGGGAAAGCGATGGTGCAACAACAGACCTCGACGAGATACCTACATTATAGAAAACGCGGGCGAAGATCAATGAAAAGAGGCAACGCTTCCGGAAACAAGCGATTCCCTTGCGCTCAGCTTGCGGCCAATGCCCCTGGATAGAGCTCGTCAAGCAGCGAACGTGCGGCTTCCCTGAGGACGGTGTACACGCCGGCTTCAAGGTTTGCCGCATTGGCGGCCAGGGTTCGCTGTGCCCAAAGGGCGGCAAGCGCCGGCTGGCGGGCTGCCACGGTCTGCTGCACGATTTCGCGCCAGAACGGCGGGTACTCGCTTTCCCTCCATTCGCCTCGGCCGCGGCCGAAGTGCGCCACCGCGAGGTAGCGCAGCAGGGCGGAGGTGACAAGGCCATCGAGCAACTCGTCGTTCCAGCGCACTCGCGCGTCGCTGTGGCCGCGCAGGACGTTGACCCCGCGTGCCAGCCCGGCGCCGCCGGCGGCGCCGGCGATCGCCCCGAGCAG
>JAFLDL010000001.1 GCA_017302435.1 Candidatus Accumulibacter necessarius | reverse complement strand
CGGCTTTTTTGCGCTCGCTGTGGCTGGCGCTGTGGGCGGTGATTTCAGGCAATGAACCTCGTCGGGCGGTGCGTCACGCGCCGGGCCTCGCGTTCCTGGGCTGGTAGGCGAATTTTGCAGGGCCGACTACTTCGACGTGAGAGAGAGACACAGAGGCCGCCATGGTCTAAACTCGCTGCCTCGCGTCAGAGTCCGGTTCGGGCATCGTTGGGCTGGCATCCGCTTACCCGAAAGCAAGTGGACATGCCCCGGACACTGGCCCTGCTTTACACCGGATGCCACTGCACCATGCCAAACCGCACAGGACAAGAAGCCAACAAAAAACCCGCACCTGGCGGGTTTTTCGGACGGCTATGGACTACCTTGGCTTGCCTGTTGGTGCCGAGAGGGGGAATCGAACCCCCACGATGTTTCCACCGGCGGATTTTGAGTCCGCTGCGTCTACCGATTCCGCCATCTCGGCTTTGGCTCGCTGCTGCCGAGCCGGAAGAGGCGCTGATTATCGCTGATTCTCCGGTAGCGAACAAGCAGACCGGAGCACATTCCGCCGCCAGATCTCCCTCGACACCGCTTCATCAACCCGCTCACGCATGCTCACGCTCGACGATTTTGACTTCGACCTGCCCGGCGAACTGATCGCCCAGCACCCGACCGCTGAGCGGACCGCCAGCCGGCTGCTGCAACTCGCCGACGGAATGCTTGCCGACCACTGCTTCGGCGAGCTTCCGCAATTGCTGCAACCTGGCGATCTGCTGGTATTCAACGATACGCGAGTGATCCGGGCGCGCCTCTTCGGCCACAAGCAGAGCGGTGGCCGGATCGAAGTTCTGATCGAGCGCATCGTCGATCCGCGCCACGCGGTGGCTCAGCTGCGGGCCAGCAAGTCGCCACAGCCGGGTAACCGGATCCTGCTTGAAGACAGCATCGAGCTGGTGGTCCGCGGCCGCAGCGGCGAGCAGGACGAGTTCTTCGTGCTGGAACTGGTCGGCGAGGGAGACCTGTGGAGCCTGATCGAGCAGCACGGCCGGTTGCCGCTGCCGCCGTACATCCAGCACGCTGCCAGCGCCGCCGATGAGGCGCGTTATCAGACCGTCTTTGCCCGGTGCCCTGGCGCCGTGGCGGCACCCACCGCCGGGCTGCATTTCGATGCGGCACTGCTCGCCCGACTCGCTGAATGCGGTGTCGAAGTCGCCTGGCTGACGTTGCACGTCGGTGCCGGCACCTTTCAGCCTGTGCGCGTGCACCGGCTCAGCGAGCACCGCATGCACGCCGAGCGCTTCGAGATTCCGCCCGCCACCGTCGCCGCCATTGCCCGCACGCGTGCGCGTGGCGGCAAGGTCATCGCGGTCGGTACGACCAGCCTGCGCGCCCTCGAGGCAGCGGCACAGGGTGGCGAGTTACGTTCCGGGGCTGCCGAAACCGACATCTTCATCACCCCGGGCTACGAATTCCGCGTCGTTGACCGGCTGATCACCAACTTTCACCTGCCGAAATCGACGCTGCTGATGCTTGTTTCGGCGTTCGCCGGCCTCGAGACCATCCGTGGCGCGTATGATCATGCGATCCGCCAGCGCTACCGTTTTTTCAGCTATGGCGACGCCATGCTGCTGACTCGGCACTGAGCCGCACGCCCTCCCCGTCCGTTCACTCCTCACTCCGTATATGCTCAGGGACCCTCTCGACACCGCCGCGGTCAACTCACTCGACAAGCTCGGCCTGACCCCCAACACGCACAAGGTCGCGCTGGCCTGCGCGCTGCTATGGACCTATCGCTCGCCAACCGAAATCCATCGCCTGCTCGGCCTTTGCGGCCTGAAAACCAGCGCCGGCAAGGCCTTCACCGTCGGCGACGTCAAGCAAGCGGTGCAGGACCTCGCCCGGAGGCAACTGCTGCTCGACGACCCGGCCCGGCCCGCCGCCATCCAGTTGCCCGACGCCTTGCGCGCGCCGCTCTACCGGCAATTGCTCGAAACCAGCCGGGGCAACCAGCTCGTACAACTGATCTGCGAGCTCGACCATTTTGATCCGTCGCGATCAAGGTACTACTGGGGCACCAGCAGCATTCCGACGACAATTGCCTACGTGCGCGCCAAGTTCTTCCTGGGCGCGCCGGCCGCAGAGCTGGCGAACATCAGGAACCAGGTTTCGCAGTACATCGGCTGGGACAGCATTCTCATCAACGGCATTCTGCTCGGTTTCGATGGCCCGAGTTTCGAACGTATCGACGCCGTCGAACGCTGGCAGCTTGCCAGCCAGGCCACCGCCAGCATCTGCCTGCACTGGGCAAAGCACTACCTGCCGGTTGCCGACTGGGCCTTCGCGCAGCTCGCACAGCGCCCCGCCGAGTTATCCGAGAGCCTGCGCATGGCGCTCGCCGACCTCGCCATGGAGCGTGCTGACGCCGGCTTGCTGGCCGCGGCGCTGGCCGGCCTAGATGGTGGCGTGGCCGCCGGCATGCGGGCCGCGATGCTGGTGCTCGACGGCCAATGGGCGGCCGGACAGGCGGCTTTCGAAGCGGCGTTCAAGCAGCGCAAGAGCGAGATCGGCGGCACCAAGCGCTTCCTTGCCGACAGCGTCGCCTGGTTCTACCCGCTGTCGCTGCTTGCCCAGGCAACGCCCGGCCACCTCCAGCTGGCGCGCAAGTTCTGCGCCGGCGAGGCCGGTCAGCGCGTGCCGAACCCTTACAGCGGCTGGGGGCGCTGGGTGCATGCGCTCGACGTGCGTCTCGGCAAGGCGCCGGTCGTGCGCGGCGCCTTCAAGCCATCATCGGACGTGCGGCAACGTCCGGGGCTCGACTCGCTGTGGGCGATCCTGCTCGCGGCCTGGCTGGGTAGCGAGATGATTGCCGAGCGGGACGCCCCGAGTCCGGCGAAGCAATGGAGCGACACCATCGCCTTCCTGCGCGAGAAGTTGCTCGCCTGTCAGATGCAGTCGCTGGTGCGCCTGCTCGATGGCGGCGAAGCGGTGCTCGACGGGCGCGATCCGCCGGCTGGCTTTTTCATCGCCGGCGCCGGCGAACAGTGGCGGGAAATCCTCGCCGCGCTGCAATCGCTGGGCGGCGGGCAAACGGGCGATGCCGGCGGCGAAGCCACGCGCCTGCTATGGGAAATCGAACTCGGCAAGCAGGGCCGGCTGCTCGACATCAAGCCGCTCGAACAGAAGCGCACGCAGCGCGGCTGGGGCCGCCCGCGCGCCATCAGCCTGACGAGAATCGCTGGCAGCGAGCAGCTGCCCACGTGGGATACCAAGGTCGCCCGTGCCATACGCGCCGAGCGCGGCTACAGCAACCGTTATCACCTCGATCTGTCAACGGCGATCGTGGCCCTCGTCGGGCATCCGTGCATCGTCCTGGCAAATGCGTCCGAGCAGTTCGTCGACCTCACCGAAAGCGCTCCCGAACTCGAGCTGATCCGGCAGGGCGACCACTTCGTGATGCGCATCGAACCACCCCTGCGGCCGACCGTCGACCACGACATCTACTACGTCACCGACGCCGACGAACGCCGTGAAGCCGAAGCACTGCGCCTGATCACGCTCGTTCAGGACGGCCCGCAGCGCTTGCGGCTGGTGCGCTTCTCGGCCGAGCAACAGCAGGCGGCCCACCTCGTTGCCGGTCGCTTTGCCATTCCGGCGCACGCGCCCGGTGCCCAGGAGGAAGTCGAGAAGACCTTGCGCGCGCTCGCCGCCCGCTTCCAGGTGCACGCCGACTCGGCGCAGGCCACCCGGCAAGTGGCCAGCGACTCGCGCCTGCACGCCGAACTCTCGCCGGTGGGTGACCAGCTTTCGCTGCGCCTGGTGGTGACGCCGCTCGGCGCCGACGGACCGCGCCTGCCGGCGGGCAGCGGCCGGACCCGCCTGATGAGCGTGATCGGCAGCGAGACGGTCGGCACCGAGCGCGACCTCGCCGCCGAGCGCCGGCATCTCGAAGCAGTCCTCGACGCCCTGCCCTTCCTTGACAGCAGCGAGGGCACCGCCGAATGGCTGGTCGACGATCCGGAAGAAGCGCTCGGTGTCGTCGAGAAGCTGCCGACGCTGCCCGCGATTGCCGCGGTCGAATGGCCCAAGGGCAAGAGCGTGCGCGTCGTCACCGTCGACACGCGGCAGCTCGGCGTCCGGGTCAGTCGCGAGCGTGACTGGTTCCGCGTCTCCGGGCAGGCAACGCTCGATGAAGGGCTGGTGCTGCAGCTCGCCACCCTGCTCACCGCGGCGCGCGACAAGACGCGCTTCGTGCCGATGGGTGACGGTGTCTATGCCGCGCTGACCCGTTCGCTGAAGCAGAAGCTGAGCGATCTGGCGGCCGTTCTCGAAACCGACAAGGACGGCGGCAAGGCACCGACGATCGCCGCCGCCTGGCTCGACGAGGTGCTCGAAGGCACCGAGCTGAACGCCACGGCCGACTTCCGCCAGGCCATCGACCGCCTGCGCAAGGCGCAATCGATCGAGCCGAAACTGCCCAGCCTGCTCCAGGCCACGCTGCGGCCTTATCAGGAAGATGGTTACCAATGGGCGGTCCGCCTGGCAAGCGCCGGCATGGGCGGCTGCCTGGCCGACGACATGGGCCTCGGCAAGACGCTGCAGGCGCTCGGCGTGCTGCTCGAGCGGGCGGCCGGGGGCGCCGCGCTGGTGATCGCGCCAACCTCGGTCTGCGGCAACTGGCTGGCCGAAACACAGCGCTTCGCACCGACGCTCAACGCCCGCATCTACGGCGAGGCAAGCGACAGCGAGCGCGAGGAACTGGTCACCAGGGCCGGGCCGCAGGACCTGCTGATCGTCTCCTACACGCTGCTGCAACTGGCGCAGGAACGCTTCGCCGGCGTCACCTGGCATACGCTCATCGCCGACGAAGCGCAGGCGATCAAGAACGCCGCCGCCAAGCGCTCGCAGGCGGTCTTCGAACTCAACGCCGATTTCCGCCTGGCACTGACCGGTACGCCGGTGGAAAACCGGCTGGCCGACCTCTGGTCGATCATGCGCTTTGCCAACCCCGGCCTGCTCGGCACCACCCACCGCTTCAACGAACGCTTCGCCGGCCCGATCGAGCGCAACCGCGACCGCGAGGCGCAGCATGTGCTCAAGCGCCTGATCGGCCCCTTTGTCCTGCGCCGCACGAAGTCGGAAGTGCTGCAGGAACTGCCGCCGCGCACCGAACTGGTCCTCACCGTCGCTCCGGAAAGCGCCGAAGCCGCGCACTACGAGGCCCTGCGCCGCGAGGCTGCACGCGAAATCGACGCCACCCTGGAAAGCGCACCCGAGGCGCAGGCGCAGTTCAACATCCTGGCGCAACTGACACGCCTGCGCCGTGCGGCCTGCGACCCGCGCCTGTGCAGCCCCGAGTTCGGCATCGCCGGTGCCAAGGTGCAGGCCTTCGCCGACCTCGCCGGTGAACTGATCGCCAACGGCCACAAGGCGCTGGTCTTCAGCCAGTTCGTCGACTTCCTGCAAATCCTGCGCGCACCGCTCGACGAGGCAGGGGTCCGCTACCAGTACCTCGACGGCGCCACCCCGGCGGCCGAACGCAGCCGCCGCGTCGCCGCCTTCCAGGCCGGCGAAGGCGACCTCTTCCTGATCAGCCTCAAGGCCGGCGGCTTCGGCCTCAACCTGACCGCCGCCGATTACGTGGTGATCACCGACCCGTGGTGGAACCCGGCGGCTGAAGACCAGGCCATGGGCCGCGCGCACCGCATCGGCCAATTACGGCCGGTGACGGTCTATCGGCTGGTCACCAAGGGGACGGTCGAGGAACGCATCGTGGATCTGCACCACGAAAAGCGTTCGCTCGCCGAGAGCATCCTCGCCGAAGGTGAAGCCAGTGCCCTGCCATCAACCGAGGACCTGGTGGCGCTGATCCGGGGGGAGTGAGATCCAGAGCTCACCCGGCTGGCAAGCCGTTGGCGATCGCCGCCCGCGCGCTCATCGCGGTCGTGCCGTCCGGTGCCTGCGCCTCAAGCGAAAACCCGCCATCCTCCGGTGTACACACCAGCCGGAACGGTGCCAGATCGAAGAGCGGTGCCAGCCCGCGGAAGCTGAACTCGCTCACCGGCTGCGCCACCACCTGCTGCCGCAGCACTTCCATCAGCAGCACGGCGGTCAGCGGGCCGTGCACGACCAGGCCCGGGTAACCTTCCTCGTCGATTGCGTAGGGACGGTCGTAATGAATCCGATGCGCGTTGAAGGTCAATGCCGAGAAGCGAAACAGCAACTTGGGATCCGGCGTGACGATGCGGGAGCAGGCGCCTGCCGGTAGCGGCGACCAGTCGAGCACGCGCGGGCTGGCCACCGCTGGTCCGGGTTCACGATAGACGATGTCCTGTTCCTCTTCGATACACAGCCGGCCCTCCTGGTGAAAACGGCAGAGGACGGAAACAAAGGCGAGTGCGCCGGAGCGTCCGGACTTGAGCCGGATATCGCGAATGATCGCCTCACGCCTCGCCGGCTGGCCGATCAGGAGCGGACGGTGGAAACGCATGCGTGCGCCGGCAAACATCCGTCGCGGATAGGGGATCGGCGGCATGAAGCCACCACGCTGCGGGTGCCCGTCGACGCCGAGCAGCGCCTGCGGCGCCCGGGGAAGAAAGTAGAACCAATGCCACACGGGCGGCAGCGGACTACCCATCGCGAAAGTCGTCGAGGTGTCATCGAACATCGCCGCCGCCGCCAGGGCGGGCGCCAGACACAGGTCATCGTCAGTGACTTCCTGGCGGCCGATCCATGCGGCGTAATCTTCGCTTGCATCAGTCATGAAAACGATCCTTTCGCGGATTTCCGGAAGCAATTCACCGTGACAGCATAGCACGCAGCCAGACCGGTTTCGGCACACGACCGCGGAGCCGATACCCCGCAAGGCTCAGATCTTTGCGCCAGCGGCACCCGATTGCTCGTATACTGTCGCCCTTGCGCCGGCGCCGTGTCGGTTTTGGGATCAGGAACTGATCGGTTTTCTGGCGCTGCCGTCGGGAGAAACGACCATGAAAGAGGGAGCAGGTTCGACCAGGTCCGCCTCGCTGCCGCCTGGCCTTGCCACCGGTGCGAAGGAAGCGCCGGCCAGGGTTGCGTCCCCCGGCGGGCCATCGCGGGAGGACGACCCCGACCTGGAGCGGTCGAGCGAAAACGACCAGCTGCCGATGAGCGGCCTGCGCGTGATCGACGTTGGCACCTTTCTGGCCGGCCCCTATGCCGCGTCGATCCTCGGCGAATTCGGTGCCGAAATCCTCAAGGTCGAGCACCCGATCGCCGGTGACCCGATGCGCCGTTTCGGCACCGCGTCGAAACGCCATGATGCGACGCTGGCCTGGCTCAGCGAAGGCCGCAACCGGAAGTCGGTGACCCTCGACCTCCGCCAGCAGGAAGGGGTCGATCTTTTCCTCAAACTGGTCGCCAAGTCCGATGTGCTGATCGAGAACTTCCGTCCCGGTACGATGGAGGAGTGGGGACTCGGCTGGGATGCGCTGAGCAAGGCCAACCCCGGCCTGGTGATGCTGCGCGTCTCGGGCTACGGGCAGACCGGGCCGTATCGCCGGCGTTCGGGCTTCGCGCACATCGCGCATGGTTTCGCCGGGCTCTCCTACCTCGCCGGCTTCCCCGGCGAGACGCCGGTAGTCCCCGGCACCGCGCCGATGGGTGATTACCTGTCCAGTCTCTACGGCGCGATCGGCATCCTCCTGGCATTGCGCCACCGCGAGGCGAGCGGCGAAGGCCAGATCATCGACATCGGCATCTACGAGGCGGTCTTCCGCCAGATGGACGAAATCGCCGCCGCTTACGGCCTCTTCGGCAAGGTCCGCGAACGCGAGGGCGCCGGCAGCTTCGTCGCCGTTCCGCACGGGCATTTCCGCACCGTCGACGACAAGTGGGTGGCCATCGCGTGCACCACCGACAAGATGTTCGAACGCTTCGCCGCGGTGATGGGCAAACCGGAACTGGCTGCTGCCGATTGCTATGGCCACCAGCGGAAGCGCCTGGCGGCACGCGACGAGGTCAACCGCATGGTCATCGAATGGGTCGGCTCCTTGACCCGCAACGAGGTGATGAAGCGCTGCATCGACGGCGAAGTGCCGATTGGCAAGGTCAACAGCATCGCCGACATCTTCGAGGACGAGCATTTCCAGGCCCGTGGCAATCTCGTCCGTCTGCAGGAAGAAGGCCTGGGTGAAGTGGTCATCCCGGGCGTTGTGCCGACGCTGTCCGAAACGCCGGGCAGGATTTCGAATCTCGGACCACCGCTGGGCAATGCGACCTATGAAATCCTGCGCGAGCTGCTCGGGATCTCGGCGCAGGAAATCAAGCGGCTGCGGCAACACAAGATCATCTGAACGGACCATAGCGAGTGCTTCCATGACCACCACTGATCAGGCCGAGGCCCGGCTGCCACTTGCCGGCATCCGCGTCATCGATGCCGCGACGGTGATCGCTGCGCCCTACAGCGCCACCATTCTGAGCGAATTTGGCGCCGAGGTATTGAAGGTCGAAAACCCGGTTGGCGGCGACCCGATGCGTTACTTCGGCACGCCGACCAAGCGCAAGGACACCCTGGCCTGGCTCAGCGAAGCACGCAACAAGAAATCGGTGACGATCGACCTGCACCTGCCCGAAGGCGTCGAGCTGTTCAAGCAGCTGATCGAGAAGTCGGACGTGCTGTGCGAGAACTTCCGGCCCGGCACCCTGGAAAAGTGGGGACTCGGCTGGGAGGTGCTGCGCAAGATCAATCCCGGCCTGATCATGCTGCGCGTCACCGGCTACGGCCAGACCGGGCCCTACCGCGATCGACCCGGCTTTGCCCGCGTCGCGCACGCCGTCGGTGGTATCGCCTTTCTCGCCGGCATGCCGAGGGGAACGCCGGTGACGCCGGGTTCGACGACCCTCGGCGATTACCTCACCGGTCTTTACGGCTGCATCGGCATTCTGATGGCCCTGCGCCACCGCGAGCGCACCGGTCAGGGGCAGTACATCGATGCCGCGCTTTACGAGTCCGTGTTTCGCTGCACCGACGAACTGGCGCCGGCCTACGGGATGTTCGGACGGATACGCGAACGGCACGGGCCGACGCACAACGACTTTGCCTGCCCGCATGGTCATTTCCCGACCAAGGACGACGGCAAGTGGGTGGCGATTTCGTGCGTCACCGACAAGCTCTTCGAACGTCTGGCGATTGCCATGGGCCGACCTGAACTGGCGGCGGCGCACGTCTACGGCGACCAGAAGACGCGGCTGGAAAACCGCCATGACGTGAACGAGATCGTCCGCGACTGGTGTGGTTCGCTGCATCGCGAGGAACTCCTCAATCGCTGCTTTGCCGCAGGCGCACCGGCCGGCCCACTGAACAGCATCGCAGACATCTTCGGCGACCGGCAGTTTCACGCCCGGCGCAATCTGGTGGCGATCGACGAGGAGGACATTGGCGAGACGGTCATCGTGCCCGCGGTGCTGCCGCGGCTGTCGGCAACGCCGGGACGAATCAAGCACCTCGGACCGAAGCTCGGGCAGCACACCGACGAAGTGCTCGCGGACCTGCTGGGCATGGATGCCGCCGAAATCGAAGAGTTGCGCCGCAAGCGCGTGATCTGAACGCAGCTGGATTGGGGGGAAGAAAGTGGAAGGAATTCTCAAGGGTCTGCGGGTGATCGAGGGCTCGGCCTTTGTCGCTGCGCCGCTGGGCGGCATGACGCTCGCCCAGCTAGGCGCCGAGGTCATCCGTTTCGACCCGATCGGCGGCGGTCTCGACTATGGCCGCTGGCCACTGACTCTCGACGGCAAGCACAGCCTGTTCTGGGCCGGCCTGAACAAGGGCAAACGCTCGATCGCCGTCGATTTCCGGCTGCCACGCGGACAGGAGCTGCTGACTCAGCTGATCTGTGCCCCGGGCGAAGGCGCCGGCCTGTTCAGCACCAACTTTCCGGCCAAGGGCTGGCTGGCTTACGAAGCGCTGCAAGCGCAACGTCAGGATCTGATCATGGTCAACCTGACCGGGCGCCGCGACGGCAGCTCGGAGGTGGATTACACGCTGAACCCGCAGATGGGCCTGCCAATGATGACCGGGCCAAATACTTCGCCGGAGATGGTGAACCACGTCTTTCCGGCCTGGGACTTCATCAGCGGCCAGATGATCGCGCTGGGTCTGCTCGCGGCCGAAAGGCACCGGCGGCTGACCGGCGAAGGACAACTCGTTCGCCTGGCGCTGAAGGACGTGGCGCTGGCAATGCTCGGCAATTTCGGCATGCTTGCTGAAGCGATGGTCAACGACACCGACCGACCACGGCAGGGCAACTACCTCTACGGCGCTTTTGGCCGTGACTTCGCAACGCTCGACGGCAAGCGCCTGATGGTCGTCGCCCTGACCGGCATGCAGTGGCGCCGCCTGACCAAGGCCACCGGTCTCCGCGAGCCGGTCGCCGCGCTCGCTGCCCGGCTGGGCCTCGATTTCGAAGACGAGGGCGATCGCTATCGCGCCCGCCAGGAGATCGCCAGGCTGCTCGAACCGTGGTTCCACGCCCGTACGCTGGCCGAAGCCGCGCTGACCCTCGATGCGCACGGCGTCACCTGGGGCCCCTATCGCAGCGTGCGCGAAGAAATTGCCACTGACCCCGATTGCTCGACCGATAATCCGCTGTTCACGCTGACTGAACAACCCGGCATCGGCACCTACCTGATGCCGACGACGCCGCTCGACTTCGGCCGCCTGCCTCGCCTGCCGGCGACACCGGCGCCCAGACTGGGCGAGCACACCGATCAGATTCTCCTCGACATCCTCGGCTTGAGCGAAGCCGAAGTCGGCCGCCTGCACGACGCGCGCGTCGTCGCCGGACCCAAGTGAAACGGCCGCGGGTAAAGGCTCCGCGGCCGTCCAAGAATCCAACTGCTTTCTTTTGACCAGGGAAATTGCCCCATGAAGCTACCAGTACACTTCTACAAGCCGCTCGCCATTGGCGCCCCTCAGCCCCTGCGTGAACTGCCGGTCAGGCCGGAAAGGATGATCCATTTCTTTCCCCCGCACATCGACAAGATCCGTGCCAAGGCACCCGAAACCGCGCGGCAATGCGACGTGATGTGCGGCAACCTCGAGGATGCCATCCCGATCGAGTCCAAGGACGCGGCGCGCGCCGGCTTCATCGACCTCCTGAGCAATCACGATTTCGCCGATACCGCGATGTGGGTGCGCATCAATGCCTTGAACAGCCCGTGGGTCCTCGACGACCTTGAGCAGATCATCAAGCACGTCGGCAACAAACTCGATGTAATCATGATTCCCAAGGTCGAGGGGCCATGGGACATCCATTTTGTCGATCAATATGTCGCCCTGCTGGAAGCGAAGTACGCCATCCGCAAGCCGATTCTGTTGCACGCCCTGCTCGAGACGGCGCAGGGCGTGACCAACGTCGAGGCCATTTGCGGCGCCAGCCCGCGCATGCACGGCTTGAGCCTCGGCCCGGCCGACCTCGCCGCCTCGCGCGGCATGAAGACGACCCGCGTTGGTGGCGGACATCCCGGCTACGGCGTCCTCGCCGACCCGGAAGAAGGCCACGAGCGGCGCGCGTTCTTCCAGCAGGATCTCTGGCACTACACCGTGGCGCGCATGGTCGATGCGGCCGTGGCGCATGGCCTGCGCTCCTTTTACGGTCCGTTCGGCGATCTCAAGGACGAAGCGGCCTGCGAAGCTCAGTTCCGCAACGCCTTCCTGATGGGTTGCTCGGGCGCCTGGTCGCTGGCACCGAACCAGATCGCCATTGCCAAGCGTGTTTTCAGCCCCGACGTCAAGGAAGTGCTGTTTGCCAAACGCATCCTTGAAGCCATGCCCGATGGCAGCGGCGTGGCGACGATAGACGGCAAGATGCAGGACGATGCGACCTGGAAACAGGCCAAGGTCATCGTCGACCTGGCGCGGCTGGTGGCCAGGCGAGATCCTGAACTGGCGGCAGCCTATGGCCTGTAGACTCTTTATTAAAGCGCGCGGGGAGAAAGTCAAGTGAGCGAAAAGACCAGACTGGGTAATTTCTTTGAGGACTTCCACGTTGGGCAGGCGATTGCCCACGCGACACCGCGAACCATCACCGAGGGCGACGTGGCGCTGTACACCGCGCTGACCGGCACGCGCTTTGCCACCAATTCAGCTGACACATTCGCCCACAGCCTGGGCTTTCCGCGCGCCCCGGTCGACGACCTGCTTGCCTTCAACATGGTCTTTGGCCGGACCGTACCGGACATCTCGCTCAATGCCGTCGCCAACCTCGGCTACGCGGCCGGCCGTTTTGGCCACCCGGTCTATCCGGGTGATACGCTCAGCGCCGATTCGACGGTGATTGGCCTGAAAGAGAACAGCGATGGCAAAACCGGCATCGTTTTTGTGCGCTCCTGCGGCGTCAATCAGCGTGGGCAGATCGCCCTCGACTATTGCCGCTGGGTCATGGTTCGCAAGCGTGACCCGCAATCGCCAGCGCCGGAAGCCGTCGTGCCCGATCTTCCCACTGCTGTGGCGGCAAGCGATCTGATCGTTCCGACCGGTATCAGGATCGAACAGTATGACCAGGCCCTGTCAGGTAGCCCTGACCTGTGGGACGACTATCAGGTCGGCGAACGCATCGACCACGTGGACGGCATGACCATCGAAGAAAGCGAGCACATGATGGCCACTCGCCTGTACCAGAACACCGCTCGCGTGCACTTCAACCAGCAGGCGGAAAAAGCCGGGCGCTTCGGCCGCCGGATCATCTATGGCGGTCACATCATCAGCCTGGCGCGCTCGCTTTCCTTCAACGGGCTGGCCAACGCTTTCAGCGTCGCGGCGATCAACGGCGGCCGGCACGTCGCCCCGGCCTTTGCCGGCGATACGATCTACGCCTGGTCGGAAGTCATCGACCGGGTCGACCTGCCGGGACGCAATGATCTCGGGGCGCTCCGCCTGCGCACCGTGGCGACCAAGGACCAGCCCTGCGCCGAGTTTCCCTACAAGACCATCGATGGCCGCTATGACCCGAGCGTGCTGCTCGACTTCGACTATACGGTGCTGATACCGAGAAGAGCGTAGGCTTCGACTATCCGAAGGCCACCACCAGCGGTGCGCGCACAGTCACCGCGCCGCTGCGGGCCTTTCTGCTCCAGCGACTGGCTTTCAGCAGTCAGCATGAGGCCCTCTTGGCTACCACAAAACGTGCTCCGGAGCCACCGCCACCGCAAGAAATTCCGCCATACGCCGCGGTATCGTTGTTTTCATCGGACTCGAACTCAGCTATGCTGCGCGAACGTCAATAGAACGATGTAAAACAATGGAGGAATTATGTTCCAGGTCCGAATACACGGTCGCGGCGGCCAAGGCGTGGTTACGGCTGCCGAGATGTTGTCGATTGCTGCGTTTGAGGAGGGCCGCCACGCTCAGGCCTTCCCGAGTTTCGGTTCGGAACGAACCGGTGCCCCTGTCGTCGCCTTCTGCCGCATCGCCGACAAGGAGATCCGGTTGCGCGAACCGATCATGGAACCCGATGCCCTGATCATTCAGGATCCGACCCTGCTGCTCCAGGTCGACGTCTTCTCGGGGCTGAAGAAAGGCGGTTACATCCTGATCAACACCAGCCGCACTTTCGACGAGCTGGGCCTCGGTGATTATGTCCGTGACTGGCCGGCGGACAGACTATGCACGGTTCCCGCCACCGAACTCAGCCGCAAGCACGTCGGCCGACCGATGCCCAATGTGCCCTTGCTGGCCGGCTTCGCCGCCGCGTCCGGTCTCATCCGGCTGGAGTCGGTGATCAAGGCCATCAACGCCAAGTTCCCGGAAAAGATCGCCATTGCCAACATCGCTGCCGCCAGCGAGGCTTATCAGTTCGTGATGGACGAAATCGCCGGAGCACGTCACCAGGAGGCCGCACATGCTTAAGCAGACTGAAGGTTCACACGCTGTTGCCGAAGCGGTCGGCCTTTGCCGACCAGAGGTAATCTGCGCCTATCCCATTTCACCGCAGACGCACATCGTCGAAGGTCTCGGCGAAATGGTGAAAGGGGGTGAAATCGAAAATTGCGAGTTCATCAACGTCGAGTCCGAGTTCGCTGCCATGAGCGTCGCCATTGGCTCGTCGGCGACCGGTGCCCGCACCTACACCGCCACCGCTTCGCAAGGCATTCTGTTCATGGCCGAGGCGGTCTATAACGCTTCCGGCCTCGGCCTGCCGATTGTCATGACGGTCGCCAACCGCGCCATCGGAGCGCCGATCAACATTTGGAACGACCACACCGACGCGCTCTCGCAGCGCGACAGCGGCTGGATCCAGCTCTTCGCCGAGACCAACCAGGAGGCGCTCGATCTGCATATCCAGGCCTTCAAGCTGGCTGAGGAAGTAAGCCTGCCGGTGATGGTCTGCATGGATGGCTTCATTCTGACGCACGCCTACGAGCGCGTAGACGTGCCGACGCAGGAACAGGTCGACGCTTTCCTGCCGCCTTACGAACCACGCCAGGTGCTCGATCCCACCGAGCCGGTTTCGATCGGCGCCATGGTCGGACCGGAAGCTTTCTCCGAGGTCCGCTACCTGGCGCACGCCAAGCAGATGCAGGCGCTTGAACGTATCCCGCAGCTGGCCGAACAATTCAAGACAATCTTCGGTCGCGACTCGGGCGGTCTGACGCATTCGTATCTGACCGAAGACGCGGAAACCATCGTCGTTGCCATGGGGTCGGTGCTGGGAACGATCAAGGACACCGTAGACGACATGCGCGCGGCCGGCGAGAAGATCGGCGTGCTCGGCATTACGTCCTACCGGCCTTTCCCGATCGACAGCGTACGTGCCGCGTTGCAGAACGCGCAGCGCGTCGTGGTGCTCGAGAAGAGCCTCGCTGTCGGCATCGGTGGCGTCGTGTCTACCGATGTACGGATGGCGATGTCGGGTCTGCAACTGCATGGACACACCGTCGTCGCCGGACTCGGCGGACGGGCGATCACCAGAAAGTCCTTGCATGCGCTGTTTTCCAAGGCAGCGCGCGGCGAATTGGGCCACCTGACCTTTCTCGATCTCGACTGGAACGTGGTCAATAAGCAACTCGAACGCGAGCGAACCACGCGCCGTTCGGGTCCGGCAGCCGAAAGCATGCTGCGCGACATCGGCGTCGTTGCCACCGGTATTGTCTGAGGAGAACACTGATGAGCTTCCAACCCGTTCATTTCTATCAGACCGGCACCTTCACGGTCGGCAATCGCTTGCTGGCCGAGGAAGAACGCAGTGTGCAGGCGAACATGGAACGTACCAATTCCCTCAACTCGGGGCATCGTGCCTGTCAGGGCTGTGGTGAAGCACTGGGCGCACGCTACGCCATCGATGCGGCCATGAAAGCGGCCAGTGGTCGCCTTATTGCGGCCAATGCCACCGGCTGCCTTGAGGTCTTCTCGACGCCCTACCCGGAAACTTCGTGGCAGATTCCCTGGATTCACTCGCTGTTCGGCAACACGGCGGCAGTGGCCACTGGCATCGCCGCCGCGATCAAGGTCAAAAGGAAGAAGGGCCAGATGGGCGACGTGCGTGTCGTCGCCCAAGGCGGTGACGGGGGCACTACCGACATCGGTTTCGGTTGCCTGTCGGGGATGTTCGAACGTAACGATGACGTGCTCTACATCTGTTACGACAACGGCGGCTACATGAACACCGGTGTGCAGCGCAGTTCGGCGACCCCGCCGGCAGCACGCACAGCGACCACCATGCCGGTCGGCCCCGAACCCGGCAACGCTTTCGGCCAGGGCAAGTTCGTGCCGTTGATTGCCATGGCGCACGAGATCCCCTACGTCGCGACGGCCACCGTCGCCGACCTGCGCGACCTTGAATACAAGGTGACCAAGGCCATGGGGATACGCGGCGCACGCTACATCCACATTCTGGTGCCCTGCCCTCTCGGCTGGGGCGCGGCTTCCGAAGACACCATCAAGCTGGCGCGTCTGGCCAAGGAAACCGGCATCTTCCCGGTTTTCGAAGCCGAACGTGGCGATCTCACCAGTTCCCTGAAAATCCGCCGGCAGCAGCCCGTCGAGGAGTATCTGAAGCTTCAGAAGCGCTACGCGCACCTGTTCGGCAAGAAGCCGGCAGTGGAAACGATCGCCCGCCTGCAAGCGGCGGCAGACAAGAACATTCGCAGATACGGACTGCTCGACGAGGAGGCGAACTGATGGAAAAACCCTTTGCCATTACCCTAGACCCAGGCTCATCCCTGGCCAACCATACCGGCTCGTGGCGCACGTCGCGGCCGGTTTATCTTGACCGGCTACCTCCCTGCAACAAGCAATGTCCGGCCGGCGAGGATATCCAGGGCTGGCTGTTCCATGCTGAATCCGGCGACTACGAAAGCGCCTGGCGGCATCTGACGAAAGACAATCCCTTCCCGGCAATCATGGGTCGGGTTTGCTACCACACCTGCGAGGGCGCCTGCAATCGCGGGCAACTCGACGCACCGGTGGGTATCAACTCAGTCGAACACTTTCTTGGTGACGAAGCGCTCAAGCAGGGCTGGAAGCTGACGCCGCCGGCCACCGAATCCGGCAAGCACGTCCTGGTCGTCGGCGCCGGCCCCTCCGGCATGTCGGCGGCCTACCACCTGCGCCGGCTCGGCCACAGTGTCACGCTCTACGAAGCCGGCCCGCTGCTTGGCGGCATGATGCGCTTCGGCATCCCCAAGTACCGCCTGCCGCGCGACATTCTGGAAGCCGAAATGCAGCGGGTCGTCGACCTCGGCGTCACGGTGAAGCTCAACAGCAAGGTCGACAACATACTGACGACCATGACGGAAGGCAAATTCGACGCCGCCTTCCTGGCCGTCGGGGCGCACATCGGCAAGCGAGCGACGATCCCGGCCGGTGACGCCGCCAAGATCATCGACGCCATCTCCCTGCTGCGCAGCATGGAGGGTGAAGACAAGCCCCTGCTCGGCCGCCGCGTCGTCGTCTATGGCGGTGGCAATACGGCCATCGACGTGGCCCGCACCGCCAAGCGTATGGGTGCCGAGCCGTTGATCGTCTATCGCCGCACCCGCGAGAAAATGCCGGCGCACGATTTCGAACTCGAGGAAGCGCTCCAGGAAGGCATCATGGTCAAGTGGCTGTCGACCATCAAGCAGGCGCACGAATCCTCTTTGACCATCGAGAAGATGGCTCTCGACAGCAAGGGCTTTCCACAACCCACCGGCGAGTTCGAGACCATCGAAGCCGATTCGCTGGTGCTCGCGCTCGGACAGGACGTTGATCTCGGGCTGCTCGAAGGCGTTCCCGGACTGAAGGTGATCGATGGTGTGGTCGAGGTCGGTGCCAACATGATGACCGGCCATCCGGGCATCTTTGCGGGTGGCGACATGGTCCCCGCCGAGCGCAACGTAACCGTCGGCATCGGACACGGCAAGCAGGCGGCACGGCATATCGATGGCTGGCTGCGCGGCGAGCAGTATTTCCCGCCGGTCCAGCGCGAGGTCGCTACCTTCGAGAAGCTCAACACCTGGTACTACGCCGACGCACCCAAGACCGTGCGGCCGATGCTCGACATCATCCGTCGTCAGTCCACCTTCGATGAAGTCCAGGGCGGACTCGACGAGAGCAATGCGCTCTTTGAAGCGCGGCGCTGTCTTTCCTGCGGCAACTGCTTCGAATGCGACAACTGCTACGGCGTCTGCCCCGACAACGCGGTGATCAAGCTCGGCCCCGGCAAACGCTTCGAGTTCAACTACGACTATTGCAAGGGTTGCGGCATGTGTGTCGCCGAATGTCCTTGCGGCGCGATCAAGATGGAGGCAGAAGAGATCTGAGCGCTCCGCAAGACCAAGTCTGCCGCTCCTGACCTGTTGTACCGGCAGGAGCAAGAAACACCGTGGCCCGGTGTGGATGTCCGGATCACCAACTCTGGGGGCACTTCGAACGTGTCGTTTGAAGTGTCCTTTCCTTGTTCCCTCACCTGCGAGGTATGTGTGTATGTCAACTGAAACCAAGAACGTCTATGTATTCGGTGCTGCTCGAACTGACGGCGATGCCAAGATGAAGAATCTGTTGGGCGGCAAGGGCGCCAACCTGGCCGAAATGTGCCGCCTGGGAATTGCGGTGCCATCAGGCTTCACGATCAGCACCGAGGCCTGCACCGTCTACAGCGAGCAGGGCAAGGAAGCAGTATTCAAACTGATCGAAGCCAACGTTCGCGAGGGAGTCGCGTTCGTCGAACAGGAAATGGGGAAGAAGTTCGGCGACTCCTCGGATCCGCTGCTGCTATCCGTCCGCTCGGGCTCGCGCGCATCGATGCCGGGCATGATGGACACCATCCTCAATCTCGGGCTCAATGACGAGGCGGTTGCCGGGCTGGCTCGCAAGGCCAACAACGAGCGTTTCGCCTGGGACTCGTACCGCCGCTTCGTCCAGATGTACGGTGACGTGGTCATGGGCCTCAAGCCGGTCTCGAAGGAAGATCATGACCCCTTCGAAGTGGTTATCGACATGGTCAAGGAGAAGAAGGGGGTCCAACTCGATACGGATCTCGAAACCGAGGACCTGAAAGAGCTTGTCCTGCGTTTCAAGGGCCTGATTCGTGCGCGGGTTGGCCGCGAGTTCCCGACCGATCCCTGGGAACAGCTCTGGGGTGCCGTGATGGCGGTCTTCCAAAGCTGGAACAACGACCGCGCCAAAGTTTATCGCGAGTTGAACGATATCCCGGATTCCTGGGGCACAGCGGTCAACGTCCAGGCCATGGTCTTCGGCAATCTTGGCGAGAACAGCGGCACCGGCGTCGCCTTCACCCGTGACGCAAGTACCGGCGAAGACCTGTTCAACGGTGAATTCCTGATCAATGCCCAGGGTGAAGACGTCGTTGCCGGCATCCGCACACCGCAACAGGTCACCCTCGAGGGTTCGCGCCGCTGGGCACAGCTGGCCCTGGTGAGCGAAGCCGATCGCCGCAGCAAGTTCCCGTCGCTGGAAGAGCTGATGCCCGAGATCTACCAGCAACTTCTGCAGGCTGAAACCAAGCTGGAAAAGCATTACGCCGACATGCAGGACGTCGAGTTCACGATCCAGGAAGGCCGCCTGTGGATGCTTCAGACGCGCAACGGCAAACGCACCGGTTCGGCGATGGTGCGTATCGCAATGGAAATGCTGCGCCAGGGCATCATCGACGAGAAGGAAGCCTTGCGCCGGGTCAACCCGGAGCGCCTCAACGAGCTCCTGCACCCGGTTTTCGACCCGGCCGCAATCAAGAAGGCACGTTCGATCGCGCATGGCCTGCCGGCTTCACCGGGTGCGGCGACCGGGCAGATCGTCTTCTTTGCCGACGAAGCCGAAGAATGGGTCAGAAAAGGCAAGACGGTGATCCTGGTGCGCCAGGAAACCTCGCCAGAGGACCTGCGCGGCATGAGCGTCGCCAACGGAATTCTCACTGCCCGCGGCGGCATGACCTCGCACGCAGCCGTGGTCGCGCGCGGCATGGGCAAGTGCTGCGTCTCCGGTGCCGGCGCGGTGCATGTCGATTACCACGCGCGCACGATGTCAGTCGGTAGCGAAACCTACAAGGAAGGCGAATGGCTTTCGCTCGACGGATCGACCGGCGAGGTCTACCTGGGCCAGGTACCGACCAAGGAAGCCGAACTCACCGGCGACTTCGGGTCGCTGATGGACCTCGCCGACCGCTACAAGCGACTGGGCGTGCGCGCCAATGCCGACACTCCCGACGATGCCAAGGCGGCGCGTAACTTCGGCGCCAAGGGTATCGGCCTCTGCCGTACCGAACACATGTTCTTCGAGGGCGACCGCATCAAGGCGGTGCGTGAAATGATCCTCGCCGAGGATGAAACCGGTCGCCGTCGGGCACTGGCCAAGCTGCTGCCGATGCAGCGCGGTGACTTCGAGGGCTTGTTCCGCGAGATGAGCGGCCTGGCAGTCACCATCCGCCTGCTTGACCCGCCGCTGCACGAGTTCGTGCCCCATGACGAAGACAACCAGCGAATCATGGCGCATGAGATGAATGTGCCGCTGGGCGTCATCAAGATGCGGGTCGACGATCTGCACGAGTTCAACCCGATGATGGGCCATCGCGGCTGCCGCCTCGGCATCACCTACCCTGAAATCACCGAGATGCAGACGCGCGCCATCCTCGAGGCGGGACTGAACATGAAGGCCAAGGGTTATGACGTCAAGGCTGAAATCATGATCCCGCTGGTCGGAACCGTCCGTGAATTCAACGCCCAGGCGAAGGTCATCCGCCAGACGGCAGCGGCAGTTTTTGCGGAACGTGGTGAGAAGCTCGACTTCCTGCTTGGCACCATGATCGAAACGCCGCGCGCGGCTCTGATCGCCGACAGTATCGGCCAGCAAGCCGAGTTCTTCTCGTTTGGCACCAACGACCTGACGCAGATGACCATGGGTTTCTCCCGCGACGACTCCGGCAAGTTCCTGCCGAGCTATCTGAAGGACGGCATGTACGAGCGTGATCCCTTCCAGTCGATCGACCAGAAGGGCGTCGGACTGCTGGTCAAGATGGCCGTCGAAAAAGGTCGGGCAGCGCGCCCGGGCATCAAGTTGGGCGTCTGTGGTGAGCACGGTGGCGACCCGGCTTCGGTCGAGTTCTTCCATCGTGTTGGCCTTGACTATGTGAGTTGCTCGCCGTTCCGGGTGCCCATTGCCCGACTGGCGGCTGCGCAAGCGGCGATCGACAACGCCGAATAAGACAGCGTGGGAACAGGCACCCCTGGTTCGCCAGGGGTGCTGGTCGCTCACCCGGCCAGCGCTTGCCCGCGCAGCGACCCGCTATTGTAATCAGTGAAGTGGCCTGACCAGTGGCCGCTTGCCAACTGCCGCCGTGGCAGACCCAGCATGCTCGGCAGCCAGGCGCCGACATACCGCGGTTCCTACCCCTGCCCGCTCGCCTTCGCCAAATGAACTTTGAACTTCTCGCCAGTGATGGCGCGGCCCGTCGAGGCCGAATCACCCTTTCCCATGGCACTGTCGACACCCCCGCTTTCATGCCGGTCGGCACCTACGGAACGGTCAAGGCGATGACACCACGCGACCTGATCGAAACCGGAGCGCAGATCTGCCTGGGGAACACCTTCCACCTGTGGCTGCGACCAGGACTGGAGGCCATCGCTGCGCATGGCGGACTGCATCGCTTCATGTGCTGGAACGGACCGATACTGACCGATTCGGGTGGCTTTCAGGTCTTTTCTCTCGGCGCATTGCGCAAGATCACCGAGGATGGAGTCAGATTCCAGTCACCGATCAACGGCGACCGCCTTTTCCTGACGCCTGAGGAGTCGATGCGCATCCAGCACGTGCTCAACTCCGATATCGCCATGATCCTTGACGAGTGTACGCCCTACCCGGCTACCCAGGTTGAAGCGGCCGCGTCGATGCGCCTGTCACTGCGCTGGGCTGAGCGCTCGCGCCGGCAGCACGACCAGCTGGACAATCGCAACGCCTTGTTCGGGATCGTCCAGGGTGGGATGTACGAAGACCTGCGTGACGAGTCGCTGGCCGGGCTCCAAGAGATCGGCTTTGACGGCTTCGCGATCGGCGGCTTGTCGGTCGGCGAGCCAAAGGTCGACATGGCGCGCATCCTCGCGCACACCGCACCGCGCCTGCCGCAGTTGAAGCCGCGTTATCTGATGGGCGTTGGCACACCGGAGGATCTGGTCACTGCCGTCGAGCTCGGGATCGACATGTTCGACTGCGTACTGCCGACGCGCAATGCGCGCAACGGCCATCTGTTCACTCGCCACGGCGACGTGCGCATCAGGAATGCAAAGCACAAGCAGGACCCGCGACCGCTTGACGAGACCTGCTCGTGCTACGCCTGCCGGAACTTTTCGCGCGCCTACCTGCACCACCTCAACCGCGTCGGCGAGATTCTCGGCGCTCATCTCGGTACGCTGCACAACCTTCATTACTATCAGGCGCTGATGCAGGAGCTTCGGGCGGCCATTGCTGACGGCTCTCTGCCGGAAATGATGGCGAGTTTCCACGGGGCGAGGAGCAGCCGAGAGCAGTAGGGGCAAGCCGCTTCAGCCGGGGAAGCCGGGGACCAAAAACTGGCCCGCAGGGCCATGGCGACCAAACCCGCCGACGACCTCCTAAACCATCATCAGGACGAACGAATCCGTCCTGACGCCGAGATTGACAGCGCCAGACAAGGGCCCCTATACTCTACTCGGTGCCGTTGGATTCTGTATGCTTCGGCGTCAAGCCGGAGCCAATAAGCCGCTGCCTGCACCCTGAGCACAGGATGCGGATCAAGAGCCAAAACATCAATCGCGACGACCCTGACCGACTGACAGAGACGGTTAGCCTATTCTTCGTCTAGATTTCTCGTTTTGGGCATGAACACCCCCTTTTGCCGTCCTTCTCCATGCAGCAGGCGCCAGTCGCTCTCTCCGGGCGGATTGCGGCCGGCCCAAGGAGGGAATTGTGTCGATCAAGGCTGCGCGCAAGTGGCTTTCGCTCAATCGCCGCCGGAAGGTTCCGGGTGGACCATCTGTCGCCCGCCCCTTCGCTTCAAGCACACCTCGCCCTTTGGCCGCCTTCACTCTCAGTTGCCGCGACCGGTCTTCTCTTTCAGCCAAGCCCCGTCGAACCCCAGGCAACACCGTTCATGTTCCCTCAATACCAGTTGCGATTGTCGACGGTCTCCCGGCCCATTCCTGGGAAGGATCGTCAAACCAGTGGATGTCTGTGAATTGTTAGCCAACATTACGGAGGCAATATATGAAGCTCACGCTGACCCATGATGAAGTGAATGCCTATTGCAGCGAACTGCACGATTCCAATGCGGATTTCAAGGCCCACTATCCTGCGGATTCCTTTGAAAGGCAGCCGGTACACACGGTCTATGGAGGCGCCAATCTGTTCAAGGCGGGGTTTGCCGCCAAGTTGGGTGAAGTTGCGCTCAAGACGCTCGACACCTATGCGCCCAATTACCACGTGTTTGCCCGTGTGCTGGGTCTGCCGGGCGCCGATGCGCTGCCGACGAACCCCATCTATATCGAGAGTCTGACGCGTGCGCTGGAAGCGAATCCCGAGTACGTGCGCGAGATCAAGCCTGCCGCCTGGCTGGCATTCACGGTCTACAACCGGGTACTGAAGAAGCTGCAAACCGAGCCCATCGAAGACAACCGCATCGACTTCGAGGATGGCTACGGCAATCGCCCGGACGACGAGGAAGACGGACATGCCGTCGCCGCTGCCGATGAGGTGGCCAAAGGGATGAGCGAAAATGTGCTCTCACCGTTTATCGGTATCCGGGTTAAGACGTTCTCGGACGAGTGCAAGGTTCGCTCGATTCGTACCCTGGATATCTTCCTGACCCGGTTGGCCGAAAAAACCGGTGGCAAACTGCCACAGAACTTCATTGTCACGCTCCCCAAGGTCACCACGCCGACGCAGGTCTCCACCTGTGCGAAGGTACTGGAGAATCTGGAAGCCAGGCTTGGCTTTCCAAAAGATTCGCTCAGAATGGAGATCATGATCGAAACCACCCAGTCGATCATCAACCACAAGGGCGAAAACACGGTTCCACTGCTGGTGGCAGCTGGCGGTCACCGCTGCCGTTCGGCGATTTTCGGGACTTACGATTACACGGCGTCGTGCAACATCACGGCCGCACACCAGAGTCACACCCATCCGGCCTGCGATTTTGCCCGCCATGTGCTGCAGGTCAGCCTGGCAGGAACCGGTATCACGATCAGCGACGGGGCCACCACCAGCATGCCGATCGGACCGCACAAGGCGACCAGGGACGCTGTGCTCTCTCCCCAGCAGATGGATGAGAATCGCGCGGTGGTGCATGGCGCCTGGAAGCTGCACTACGACAACATCATGCACTCGATGCGGCACGCCTACTACCAGGGGTGGGATCTGAATCCGGGGCAGTTACCGGTGCGCTATGCGGCGGTCGACACCTTCTTCCTCAGCGGCCTGCAGGATGCCTCGGCACGGCTGAACGCATTCCTCAACAAGGCCGCCCAGGCAACGCTGGTGGGCAATACCTTCGACGACGCGGCAACGGGTCAGGGACTGCTGAACTTCTTCCTGCGGGGAATGGCCTGCGGCGCAATCACCGAACAGGAGGTTCTGGCGACAGGGATCACCCTGGACGAATTGCGTTCCCGTTCGTTTGTTCGCATCGTCAATAATCGGACCAAGAAGTAATCGGACCAGGAAACGATACCGGCCGACTGGCTGGAAAGAAAGGGATGAGCCATGACTGAGGTCAACAGCGGGATGCAGGGAGCGTTGCAGCATCTCGAATCAGCCGATGCACTGATCAGGAAGTCACTGAACTGGATCAAGCAGCAAAGCATCGGCGGCAAGGGAGTCTCGAACGAGAAACTGGATGCACATCAGATGGCCAGTTTTGATCTGGCCTGGTGTGCCGCCGAATCGACCGGCGCACGTTTCGCGGTGGAATATGCCGGCAAGGCGGCCGCAGTTCAGACAGGCGGTGGCACCTGTCTGGAAGAGCAGATGGCCCAGGTGTTCTGTGCCGAGGCATTGCAAAACATTCACAATCGTCTGCGGGCGCGACCGCAGAGCTTTGGCCTGAACGATACGGACATCGCTGCCTTGTCGGCATCGGCCCTCAACCAGTTCTGCCAGACGCAGCTGGACGCGGGCAATCTCGAGGCGCTGGGCAGGCAAGTCATCGCGCTGAATGGCGCGAGCGGCGCCTACATGCTGAGTGACGATGCGACCATGATGCAGGATTCGTTCCGCAAGCTGGCTACGAACGTGGTAATGCCACTGGCGGAGGAGATTCATCGTCATGACCAGATCATTCCGAAGGAGATTCTCGATCCCTTGACGGAAATGGGCTGCTTTGGTCTGTCGATTCCCGAGCGCTACGGTGGCCTGCAGAGCGATGATCATGAAGACAACATGGGGATGATCGTGGTCACCGAAGAGCTTTCGCGCGGCTCGCTCGGCGGGGCGGGTAGTCTGATCACTCGACCGGAAATCCTCAGCCGCTCCCTGCTCAAGGGTGGAACAGAAGAGCAGCGACAGAAGTGGCTGCCGCAGGTGGCGATGGGCGACCCCTTGTGTGCAATCGCCGTGACCGAACCCGATACCGGTTCCGACGTCGCCGCGATGCGACTGAAAGCAACGAAGTGTGAGGGCGGCTGGATTCTCGACGGCGTCAAGACCTGGTGCACAATGGCCGGCAAGGCTGGCGTCCTCCTGGTTCTGGCGCGCTCCAATCCCGACCGCTCGCTCGGCCATCGCGGCCTGAGCATGTTCCTGGTCGAGAAGGACTCGTACGACGGCCACGACTTCGAATACCGTCAGCCGCAGGGCGGCGTGCTGACTGGCCGGGCGATTGCGACCATTGGATATCGCGGGATGCATTCGTACGAGGTGTTCTTCGACAACGTTTTTGTTCCGGACGAAAATCTGGTGGGTGGACCGGACGGCGAAGGCAAGGGGTTCTACTTCACCATGGCCGGATTTGCCGGCGGCCGCATTCAGACCGCTGCGCGAGCGATTGGCGTCATGCAGGCGGCTTTCGAAAAGGCGGTTTCCTATTCCCAGGAGCGCAAGGCCTTTGGCAAACCTATCGGAGATTATCAACTCACGCTCGTCAAGCTGGCGCGCATGGCAACGCTGTTGACCATCTCCCGCCAGTTCACCTACGCCGTGGGTCGCTTGATGGATCAGGGACAGGGGCAAATGGAAGCCAGCATGGTCAAGCTGTTCACCTGTCGGACGGCCGAATGGCTCACCCGCGAAGCGATGCAGATTCATGGCGGGATGGGTTATGCCGAGGAGACGGCGGTCAGCCGCTACTTCCTCGATGCGCGGGTGCTGTCGATCTTCGAGGGGGCAGAGGAAACGCTGGCTCTGAAGGTCATCGCACGCTCGCTGATTGACGCTGTGTAGGTCCACCTTCAGCCCGATGCGCGCCGATACAGCGCGCGGGATAGCCATGCCAAAAGGAAGATGCCATGTCGCAAGCAATTCGTTTTCGAGCACAGCTTGAATTGGCCGGGAAAGTGGAGGTGGACCTAAGAAGCGTCCGCTATCCGCACTATGGCCGCTATCTGGAAGAGTTCGTGCCGGGGCAGGTTTTTGTCCACCCCCGCGGTTTCACCTTCCTTGCTGCCCAGATGGAGGCTTTCGCCCGAACCTACATGCAATGCAATCCGCTTTACCTGAATGAGCAGTATGCCAGGGCCAATGGCTTCTCTGGTCTGCTGGCGTCGCCGCAGATGGTCTTCAACGTCGTTCTGTCACTGGGTGTGCAGAACGATTCGGAGAAGGCGATGGCCAATCTCGGCTATTACGATGCACAGTACCTGCGGCCGGTTCATGCGCTGGATACGATTCGCTCGCTGACCAAGGTCATCGACCGCAAGGAACGCGGTGCCGGCAAGCCGGGTATCGTGACCATCCGGACCCTGGGCATCAACCAGAACGACGAGGTCGTCCTCCAGTACGAGAGAAAAATCATGGTCGCCGGGCAGGGAGACCGCCCCTCTACCACCCCCTTGCCGCCATCGGCAGTGATGCCGGCCTTCCCCTGGGTCGAGGATGCCGATGTCCTGCTGCCGGACTTTCCGGCGCAGATCCCTTCGCGTCTCACCGGCCCCAATTCCTGGTTCGAGGATTTCACCGTCGGCGAGGTCATCGTTCATGCCAACGGGCGGACGATCACCGAGGAACATCTGCCACTGACCTATGCGGTGGGCAACACGCATCCGCTCCATTTCGACCGTATCTTCAGTGCCGGCCTGTCGGGCAAAATGAGCGGTGACCCGATCGTTTATGGCGGTCTGGTGTTCGCCTGGCTGGAAGGCCTGGCCAGCCGCGACGTGAGCGAGAACAGCGTCTGGGAACTCGGTTTTACCGAGGGCTATCACACGCAGCCATCGGTCAGTGGCGATACGGTTGCCGCCCTGTCGCGCGTGCTGGCGGCCGAGGATGCGCCGGGCGACCTCGGCGCGAAGTTCGGGCTCGTCAGTTTCCAGCTCATTGGCGTCAAGAACATCAGCGCGGCGAACGCGTTTGCCAAGTATGGCGAGGACCTGTTCATCAAGGAGAACGACAAGAAGGAGATGGGCAAGGAGAAGATTGATCAGAAGATCTTTGAGATCGAGAGACGTCTCTTGATCCGGAAAAGGGGATAGTCATGGTTGCCGTCCAGAAAAAACGGGATCAGCCCTGGTTGATGCGGACCTATAGCGGTCACAGCTCGGCCAAGGCCTCCAACGCGCTCTATCGCACCAATCTCGCCAAAGGCCAGACGGGACTGTCGGTGGCCTTCGATCTGCCGACGCAGACCGGCTACGATGCCGACAGTCCGCTGGCAAGGGGGGAAGTCGGCAAGGTCGGCGTGCCAATATCATCCATCGAGGACATGGATCAGTTGTTCGATCAGATCCCGCTCGATCAGATGAACACGTCAATGACCATCAATGCGACTGCGGCATGGTTATTGTCGCTGTATATCGGTCTGGCGCAGCGCCGGGGGATCGACGCGAAGAAACTGAGCGGTACCACCCAGAACGACATCATCAAGGAGTATCTCTCGCGTGGCACCTATATCTATCCGCCAGGCCCCTCGATGCGCCTGATCGCGGATACGATCAACTACACGGTCAAGCAGGTGCCGAAGTGGAATCCGACCAATATCTGCAGTTACCACCTGCAGGAGGCGGGGGCCACGCCGGTGCAGGAACTGGCTTATGCCCTGTGCACGGCGATGGCGGTGCTTGATCGGGTAAAGGCTTCCGGCGAGATCGAGCCGGCAGCGTTTCCCCAGGTCGTCGAACGTATGTCCTTCTTTGTCAATGCCGGCATACGTTTCGTCGAAGAGTGCTGCAAGCTCAGGGCGTTCGGAGAAATGTGGGACGAACTGGCGCTGACCCGCTACAAGGTTGAAGATCCCAAGCTGCGGCGGTTCCGCTATGGCGTGCAGGTAAACTCCCTCGGGTTGACCGAGCCGCAGCCGGAAAACAACGTCCAGCGAATCGTGCTGGAAATGTTGGCGGTGGTGCTCTCGAAAGGCGCACGAGCCCGCGCCATCCAGCTCCCCGCCTGGAACGAGGCGATGGGCTTGCCGCGCCCCTGGGATCAGCAATGGGCACTGCGGATGCAGCAGGTGGTGGCCTTCGAAACCGATCTGCTCGAGTACGAGGACATTCTCGATGGCTCGCCGGTCATCGCCGCCAAGGTCAGGGAACTGATCGCGGGTGCGCGAACGGAAATCGACAACGTCGAGGCCCAGGGCGGGATCATTGCCGCGATCGAATCGGGCTATATCAAGCGGGAACTCGTCGGTAGCCACATGAACCGCTTGCGCGCCATCGAGTCGGGCGATCTGAAGATCATCGGGGTCAACTGCTTCCAGGAAACGGCTGTATCGCCGCTGACCCTGGGCAGCGACGGGGCGATCATGAAAACCAACCCGGCGGCCGAGCGCGAACAGATCGAACGGCTGCAGGCGCAGCGAAAGAACCGCAATGCCGACGACGTCCGTGCCGCCCTGCAGGGGCTTGCCGACGCCGCCAGGAGTGGCGAGAACATCATGCCCAGTTCGATTCGCTGCGCCCTGGCGGGCGTCAGCACGGGCGAATGGGGCGATTCGCTGCGCGCGGTGTTCGGCGAGTTCAGACCACCGACCGGGATCGACATTGCCATCGACAGCCGCGAAGTGCTGGGTAAGCGGGATCAGGTCACCGATCTCCGGGCAAGGGTGGCGAGCACCGGCGCTGCCCTCGGGCGGCCCCTGAAACTGCTGGTCGGCAAACCGGGGCTCGACGGACATTCCAATGGTGCGGAACAGGTCGCCGTCAAGGCCAGGGATGTCGGCTTCGAGGTCGTCTACGACGGCATTCGGCTGACGCCGCAGCAGATTGCCCAGGCGGCGCAGGAGGAAGGCGTGCATATGGTCGGTCTGTCGATCCTTTCGGGAAGCCATATGGAACTGGTGGAATCGGTTCTGCAGGAACTGCGGTTGCGGGATCTGGCAAATGTGCCGGTGATTGCCGGTGGCATCATCCCGCCGGAGGATGCCGAAAAGCTGACGTCGCTAGGCGTGCGAGCCGTCTACACGCCGAAGGATTTCAATCTCAATACCATCATGGAGGATATGGTCAACGTGATCCGGGAGTGCAACGGCCTCGAACGACTTCCGGCGATGAATTGACGGATCGACCATGACCGAGGTCAAGCTTCCGGACCCCGAGCAGTTGGCGTCAGGAATACTGCGCGGGGAGCGGGCGGCGGTTGCCAGCGGGCTGAACCTGCTCGACAACAAGCTGGCGGCGGCACGTGACCGTTCAGCGCGGCTGCTCGCGTCGCTCTCGGGCGAGCGCTGGCTGAACGACGGCCACCTCATCGGCGTCACCGGCCCGCCCGGTGCCGGCAAGTCATCGCTCGTCGCCGCGATGATCCGCGAGTGGCGGCTCGCCGGCCGGACGGTCGGCGTCCTGGCGGTGGATCCGTCGAGTCGCCCCGAACTGGGCGGTGGCGCCTTGCTCGGGGACCGCATCCGCATCAAGAACTCGTCTTACGACGAAGGCCTGTTCATTCGTTCGCTGGCCAATCGCAGTCAGCTGGGTGGGGTGGCGACCGAGGTCTGGCCGATGAGTTGGCTGATGCTGGGCTGTTTCGATATTGTGGTGATCGAAACAGTCGGCGTTGGCCAGACCGAAATCGATATTGCGGAGATCGGCGACACGGTCTGCTATGTGGCGCAGCCGGCCTCGGGCGATACGATCCAGTATCTCAAGTCGGGCATCATCGAGATTCCGGACATTTTTGCGGTCAATAAGGCCGATCTTGGCGCCGCGGCGCACAAGACTGCCAGCGAGCTTGGCCGCAGCGCTTCCCGGCCGGATCGCCGGGAGGGTTGGGACTACCCGGTATGTCTGGTGAGTGCCACCACGCATACCGGCATCAAACCATTCCTCGACCATTTCGACAGGCACCGCAGCTTTCTCACCGATGCGGGCTTGCTGGGAAAACTGCGCTCCCGCCATCAG
This sequence comes from Candidatus Accumulibacter necessarius, assembly GCA_017302435.1. Lineage (GTDB taxonomy): Bacteria > Pseudomonadota > Gammaproteobacteria > Burkholderiales > Rhodocyclaceae > Accumulibacter > Accumulibacter necessarius. The sequence continues at coordinate 201,889 of JAFLDL010000001.1, read as the reverse complement.
AGTGCCTGGGTCATGCGTCTGCTGAAAGAGGAATTCGGCACCTTTGGCCTGGAGTTGGCTGGTGGTCACGGCATCATCGACCAGCGGCTGAGCGAAAATCGTTGTAATCAGTTTGCCGAGTACGAACGTATGCGAATGCACATCCTTTCCCGATTCACCTCGGGAAAATCATCGAGCAACTCAACCAGATAGGAGCATGTTTATGAGTACGCAACTCTATGCAATAGGCAACAGACCTCCGTTGGGCGAAGTTCCGGAGAAAATGAATGCCTGGCTGATCCGTCCGGAGCGCTTTGGCAAGCCAACCGAGGCGTTTCAGAAGGAAGTCGTCAATACCCCGTCTATCGCCGATGACGAAGTGTTGGTGTATGTCATGGCAGCGGGAATCAACTACAACAACGTCTGGGCGGCACTGGGTATCCCGGTGAACGTCATCGCCGCTCGCAACAAGGGTGGCGAACCCGAGGACTTCCACATCGGTGGCAGCGATGCTTCCGGCATCGTTTACGCCGTCGGCAAGGACGTTACCAACGTCAAGGTCGGTGACGAAGTGGTAATGCATTGCGGCCAATGGAACCGCAACTGCGCGTGGGTCAAGGGTGGCGGCGATCCGATGTACTCGCCGTCTTTCAAAATCTGGGGTTACGAAACCAATTTCGGCAGTTTTGCCCAATTCACAAGAGTCCAAGGCCATCAGTGCATGCCGAAGCCAAAGCACATGAACTGGGAAGAAGCGGCAGCCTACACGCTGGTCGCGGCGACTGCCTGGCGAATGCTGCATGGCTGGGGGGCCAGCTCGATCAAGAAGGGAGATGTGGCCTTGATCTGGGGCGGTGCGGGCGGTCTCGGCTCGATGGCAATTCAGATCGCCAAGGCGGTCGGCGCGACGTCGGTCGCCATGGTGTCAGGCGAAGACAAGTTTGACTACTGCATGAAACTGGGGGCCAAGGGCTGCATCAACCGTAACGACTTCGATCACTGGGGAATGTTGCCGCACTGGAAGGATAATGCCGGCTACGCCAAGTGGTTGAAGGGGGTGCGGTCGTTCGGGGCAAAGATCTGGGAAGTTCTGGGTGAGAAGCGCGCGCCGAACATCGTTTTCGAACATCCCGGTGAAAGCACCATCCCGACCTCGATCTTCGTTTGCGAAACTGGCGGTATGGTCGTCGTCTGCGCCGGCACCTCCGGCTACAATGCGACGGTCGATCTACGCTACCTATGGATGCGCCAGAAGCGCCTGCAAGGTTCGCATTTCGCCAATGCCGATCAGTGCAACGAGATGAACCAGCTGGCGCTGCGCGGCCAGCTTGACCCATGCCTGTCGCGGGCGTTCACCTACGAAGAATTGCCGCTTGCCCATCTCTTGATGCACGACAACAAACACCCACACGGCAACATGTCGGTGCTGATTGGCGCCACCGAGTTCGGCCTGGGCGCCAGCGGCAAGCCGGCCGTGGCGATGGTGCATCCAACACTGCCCAAGGGCGACGTGCATACCACACCAGCGCCTTACCCGATGTCCACGCCGCTGCCGGGCATCGCGGAGGGCGAGCCGATCACGGTCGCCGACGATGGCAGCAGGGTTCGCGATCTGATGCATCTTGGCATCATCTCGTGCACGCCGGACGATACCATCGGCAGTGTGGCCAAGATCATGGTGGAGAAGGAGATTCATGCCGTGGTGGTGATGGATGCGCAAGGAAAAGCCATCGGCGTCGTCTCGCAAACCGATATGGTTCTGGCACGGCAGGGCCGGACACCCGATCAGGCACGCGCAATGCTGGCCAGCCAGGTCATGACCCCCGGTTGCGCAACCTGCGATGCGGACATGCTGTTGAGCGATGCGGTCAGCCTCATGACGGGCCGCCGGATGCACCGCCTGGTGGTCACCGAGAAGGAGAAGCCGGTCGGCGTGATCTCGATGACCGACGTCGTGCGCAAGATCATCGGCGAGTAATCGGCGTTCGATCTGGCCAGCAGGCGCTTCGCGCCACCCCGCCCGACCCCGGGCGGGGGAACAGGCATCAAGCCCTTCTTATCCTTCGCGGCCGAGAAGGGCTTTTTTTCTTCAACGATGGAGGACTCGCTGACATGCAAGCCATCGTCTGCCAAGAACTCGTTGGTCCAGCTGGGTTGCGCCTGGCCGAGGTTGCAGAGCCGCGCCCCGGTCCCGGCCAGGTGCGCATCGGCGTCCGGGCCTGCGGAGTCAATTTCGCCGACAGCCTGATCACCCGTGGCCAATACCAGAAGCAACCGCAGCCGCCCTTCAGTCCCGGCTTTGAAGTCTCCGGTGAGGTGCTCGAACTGGGCGCCGGCGTGACCGGGATCGCGCCTGGCGATCGGGTGATCGCCATCACGCCGCACGGCGGCTATGCCGAGCAGGTTGTCGCCGACAGCAAGCGCTGCGTGCCGATGCCGGCGGCGATGTCGTGGGAACACGGCGCTGCCTTTCCCGTGGTGTTCGGCACCTCGCATGTCGCCCTGTCGCATCGAGCACGGCTGCGCGCGGGGGAAACACTGGTGGTGCACGGTGCATCTGGCGGCGTCGGATTGACCGCCGTCGCTATCGGCAAGCAACTGGGGGCGACGGTGATCGCGACGGCCAGCAGCGCTGGCAAGCTGCAGGTAGCTGGTAAACACGGAGCGGACCATCTGATTGATTCAAGCCAGGAGGACGTGCGGGCAAGGATAAAGGAGTTAACGGATGGTCGAGGGGCCGACGTGGTCTACGATCCGGTTGGCGGAGAGCTGTTCACCGCTTCGCTGCGCAGCATCGCCTTCGAAGGGCGCATCCTGGTCATCGGCTTTGCCGGTGGCAGCGTACCGCAGATCCCTGCCAATCATCTGCTGGTCAAGAATGTGGACGTGATTGGAGTGAACTGGCCGGCCTATGCCGAGTTGAATCCGGAGGTGATGACCGAGAGTTTCCAGACGCTGATTCAGTGGTATCTGGCAGGTTCGATCAAGCCGCACGTCTCTGCGACCTATCCGTTGAAGCAGGCGGTTGAGGCGCTCGATCAGGTGGTGAGCCGCAAGTCTACCGGCAAGGTCGTCATTGCTGCCAGCTGAACTGCTACCAATGCCCCGCTACTCGATCAGTTCTCTATCGACAGCGCCTTGTCGGATAACCATGGGCGCTTGACGGAGATGTACGTGTCAAGGATACTGCAGATGGTTCGGTTCAGATGACGATCCCCGCAGCGCACCCATCTCACAGGTTCCCGAAACCTCCAACAGAATCTAGTGGCGCAGGCATTGGCAAGCGCCACTTTCCCTGGGCGCGGCCATTTCCGCGCTGATGATTACGAGAAAGGACTTTCATGAATCCCCAGAACGGTTACGACATAGAAGACTTGTCTGTCGGCATGAGCGCAGAAATCGCCAAGACCATTACCGACGCAGACCTTGTCCTGTTCGCCGGTGTGTCCACCGACGTCAATGCGGTTCATATGGATGAAGACTTTGCCAAGACCACGATGTTCGGCGGCCGTATCGCGCACGGCATGTTGTCCGCAAGCCTGATTTCAGCGGTGCTGGGCAATCGTTTGCCCGGTCCGGGCGTGATTTACATGAACCAGTCGTTGCGCTTCCGCGCCCCGGTACGTCCGGGCGACACTGTCCATGCCAGGGTGACGGTCAAGGAAGTGATCGCTGAAAAGTGCCGGGTGGTGCTCGATACCGTGTGCACCGTCGGTGACAAGGTGGTCATTGATGGCGAGGCGACATTGATGCCCACCTCGCGGCAGAAGCGCGAAGCGGCAGGCAAGTAAACCCAGGCGGGGCGCCAGCCGATCGTGCTCCGGAGTGTGACGCTCGACACTCTGCGAACGGCCGTCGATGTTGTCCCGGCCGAAGGTCATTCCGGCCGGTCTGCTGGCGTAAACAGGATTATCGGGAACTGATCCGGCTGAGTCATAAGGGAGAGAAAATTGAAGATCCTCGTTGCAGTGAAACGAGTGGTGGATTACAACGTCAAGGTTCGCGTCAAGCCTGACGCGAGCGACGTTGATCTGGCGAACGTGAAGATGTCGATGAACCCCTTTGACGAGATCGCGATTGAAGAGGCGGTGCGTCTGAAAGAAGCCGGTATTGCCACGGAAGTGATCGCCGTTTCGGCGGGCATCGCCAACTGCCAGGAGACCCTGCGCACGGCGATGGCGATTGGCGCCGACCGCGGCATCCTGATCCAGACCGATGTCGAACTGCAACCACTGGCGGTCGCCAAACTGCTCAAGGCGGTGTGTGAGAAGGAGCAGCCCCAGATCGTCCTGTGCGGCAAGCAGGCGATCGACGACGACGCCAACCAGACCGGGCAGATGCTGGCCGGGCTGATGAACTGGCCGCAGGCAACCTTCGCCTCGAAGATCGTCGTCGCCGGGCAGCTGGCGACCGTCACGCGCGAGATCGACGGTGGTCTGGAAACCGTCGAGGTACCCTTGCCAGCCGTGCTGACAGCCGACCTGCGCCTCAACGAACCGCGCTACGCGACGCTGCCGAACATCATGAAAGCCAAGAGGAAGCCGCTCGAGACGACCCACCCGGCGACGCTGGGGGTCGATGTCGCGCCGCGCCTGAAGACACTCAAGGTCGCCGAACCGCCGAAGCGAACGGCAGGCATCAAGGTGGCCGATGCGGCCGATCTGGTGATGAAACTCAAGACTGAAGCAAAGGTAATCTGACCATGGCCATTCTCGTCATTGCTGAACACGACCATACCTCGATCAAGGCGGCGACACGCAACGCCGTCACCGCGGCGACGAAAATCGGGGGCGAGATTCACCTGCTGGTTGCCGGCAGCGCCTGTGCCGCGGCCGCCGATGCCGCGGCAGGGCTGGCCGGCGTGAGCAAGGTGCTGGTCGCTGACGCGCCGCACTACGCCGATCAGTCACCCGAGAACCTGGCGGCGCTGGTGGTAGCCAATGCGGCAAGCCATACTCACCTGCTGGCGGCGGCGACGACCTGCGGCAAGAACTTCATGCCGCGCGTGGCCGCGCTGCTCGATGTGGCGCAGATCTCCGAGATCATCGGCGTCGAATCCGCCGACACCTTCGTCCGCCCGATCTACGCCGGCAACGTCGTCGCCACCGTGCAGTCGGCCGACCCGGTCAAGGTCATCACGGTACGGGCGACGGCCTTCGAAGCCGCCGGCGACGGGGGTAGCGCGCGCATCGAGAACCTGAGCGCCGGCCCCGATCTCGCCCAGAACAAGCTCGTTGGTCGCGAACTGAGCAAGTCGGAACGACCGGAGCTGACCGCTGCCAAGGTGATCGTGTCGGGTGGTCGCGGCATGGGCAACGGCGAGAACTTTCACCGCTTGCTCGAACCGCTGGCCGACAGACTCGGGGCCGCCCTGGGCGCCTCGCGTGCGGCGGTGGATGCCGGTTACGTATCGAATGACTACCAGGTCGGCCAGACGGGCAAGATCGTCGCGCCGCAGCTCTATATCGCGGTCGGCATTTCGGGTGCCATACAGCACCTGGCCGGGATGAAGGACAGCAAGGTGATCGTCGCGATCAACAAGGACGCCGAAGCACCGATCTTCCAGGTCGCCGATTATGGCCTGGTCGGCGACCTCTTCGAAGTCCTGCCGGCGCTGCAGGCGGAACTCGGCTGAGCCGCGCCAGGGAGGCCAGGCCGCATGAACCTGCCCAACGGCCTGATCGATGGCTACTGGACTGCTCGCGGCTGGTGCTGGTTCGCGATTGCTGCCGGCACCCTTCGGCAACAGGTCGCTTCCCTCGACAGCGTCCGTACTCAGGAGTCCAGGCGCTAGTGGTACAATCGCCGGCTTATTTCCAACCTTCTGCCTTAGGAGACCGATGTGCTGATCAGCACCGCCCACGCCCAACAAGCCGCCGCCGCTGCCGACCCGATGGGTGGCTTCATGCAGTTGCTGCCGATCATTCTGATGTTCGTTGTCCTCTACTTCCTGATGATTCGGCCGCAAATGAAGCGCGCGAAGGAACACAAAGCACTGATTGAAGCCCTCGCCAAGGGAGACGAAGTGGTCACCGGGGGCGGTGTTGCCGGTCGCATTACCCGGGTCAGCGACAACTTCATCAGCCTCGAAGTCGCCGATACCGTCGAAATCCAGGTGCAGAAGCAGGCAGTCACCGTGCTTCTTCCCAAAGGCACACTGAAAGCACTCTAACCACCTGCCGGGTGGCCTGCCTGCCAGCAGCACCCGCGCCATCTGCCCGCAAGCATCCATGAATCGTTACCCGCTCTGGAAGTACGTTATCGTCGCCCTTGCCCTGCTGTTCGGCCTGGTCTATACACTGCCGAACTTCTTTGGCGAATCGCCAGCGGTGCAGGTTTCCAGTGCCAAGGCGACGCTGAAGATCGATGAGAAGACGCGAGAACGCGTGGCCAGGGTCCTGCAGACGGCAGGGATCGAGAGCAACGGCATCTTCCTTGACAGCAACGGTGTCAAGGTTCGCCTGCAAACCACGGACAGCCAGTTGCAGGCAAAGGATCTGCTGGAAAAGCAATTCAACCCCGACGCAGGCGACCCGCAGTACGTCGTTGCACTCAACCTGCTGTCGAGCTCACCGCGATGGCTGACCAGTCTGCATGCCCTGCCGATGTATCTCGGCCTCGATCTGCGCGGCGGGGTACATTTCCTGCTCCAGGTGGACATGAAGGGGGCACTGACCAAGCGCCTGGACTCGATAAGCGGCGACCTGCGTAGTCTGTTGCGCGACAAGACGGTCCGGCACGCCGGCATTACCCGTGAAGGCGACCGGGTGGTCATTCGCTTCCGCGACAACGAGACACGTAACAAGGCCCGAGTGGTATTGGAAGACAGCCAGTCCGACCTGCTCCTGGTCGACCAGGGAGAAGGCGACGACCTCCGACTGGTCGCCACGCTCAAGCCCGAGGCGATCAAGCGCATCCAGGAGTTCGCAATCAAGCAGAACATGACGACCTTGAACAATCGGATCAACGAACTCGGCGTTGCCGAACCGGTGATTGCCCAGCAGGGCGCCGACCGCATCGTCGTCCAGTTGCCCGGTGTGCAGGACACGGCCAAGGCCAAGGACATACTCGGCCGTACCGCAACGCTGGAAATCCGCATGGTCGAGGAAACCGCCGGCGCCCTCGAAGCGGCCCAGGCCGGTCAGGTGCCTTTCGGTACCGAACTCTATGTCGAACGCGGTGGGATGCCACTGCTGGTCAAGAAGCAGGTGGTGCTGACCGGCGACCGACTGACTGACGCGCAACCGGGCTTCGACAACCAGACCAATGAACCCGCTGTGCATCTCACCCTCGATTCGGCCGGTGCGCGCATTTTCAAGGACGTCACGCGCGACAACGTCGGCAAACGCATGGCCATTGTGCTGATCGAGAAGGGCAAGGGCGAGGTTGTTACCGCGCCCGTCATACGCGCGGAGATCGGCGGCGGTCGCGTCCAGATCTCCGGCCGCATGAGCACGATGGAGGCCAACGACACGGCACTACTGCTGCGCGCTGGTTCGCTGGCCGCGCCGATGGAGATCATCGAGGAACGCACGATTGGCCCCAGTCTCGGCGCGGACAACATCCAGAAGGGATTCCAGTCGACGATGTGGGGCTTTGCCGCGATTGCCGTCTTCATGATCGCCTACTACCAGCTCTTCGGTCTGGTCTCGGTCATTGCCCTGGCGTCCAATCTGCTCTTCCTGGTTGCCCTGCTCTCCTTGCTACAGGCGACATTGACCCTGCCAGGAATCGCCGCCATCGCACTGACGCTGGGTATGGCGATCGACGCCAACGTCCTGATCAACGAGCGCATCCGCGAGGAACTGCGCAATGGCTCTTCGCCGCAGGCGGCCATCCACACCGGTTACGAGCGCGCGTTTGGCACGATTCTCGATTCCAACATCACGACGTTGATTGCCGGCATTGCCCTGCTGATTTTTGGCTCAGGCCCCGTACGTGGCTTCGCGGTCGTGCACTGTCTGGGGATTCTGACCTCCCTGTTCTCGGCCGTGGTTGTTTCGCGCGCCATGATCAACCTGATCTACGGCCGTCGCCGCAAAGTCGAGTCGCTGGCCATCGGTCAGGTCTGGAAGCCGGCTAACGTCGGCGCTGCGGAAATCAAATAGGGAAGCACGAAGATGGAATTCTTCCGCATCAGAAAAGACATCCCCTTCATGCGCCATGCCGTGGTGTTCAACGTCATCTCGCTGCTCACTTTCCTGCTGGCGGTGTTTTTCCTCTTCAGCCGCGGTTTGCACCTCTCGGTCGAGTTCACCGGCGGCACGCTGATCGAGATCAACTACGCGCAGGCAGCCAATCTGGAAAAAGTCCGCGAGAGCCTCGGCAAGGCCGGCTACAGCGACTTCTCGGTACAGAATTTCGGCTCCAGCCAGGACGTCCTGATCCGTTTGCCCCTCAAAGCCGAGCAGAACACCGCCAGGATCGGTGAGTCGGTGATGCAGGCCCTCGATGCCGAAGCTCCGGGCGCCACGCTGCGCCGGGTGGAATTCGTTGGCCCCCAGGTGGGCAGGGAACTGGCGGAGAACGGGGCCCTGGCCCTACTGCTGGTTGTCGTCGGCATCGTCGTTTACCTGGCCTTTCGCTTCGAGTGGCGCTTTTCCGTTTCGGCGATCATCGCCAACCTGCACGACGTGATCATCATCCTCGGCTTCTTCGCCTTCTTCCAGTGGGAGTTCTCGCTCTCCGTGCTGGCTGCGGTGTTGGCCGTTCTTGGTTACTCGGTCAACGAGTCGGTTGTGGTCTTCGACCGCGTGCGCGAGACGTTCCGGAAGGTCCGCGGCCTGACGACGCCACAGGTACTCGACCACGCGATCACCAGCACCATTTCGCGCACCATCATCACGCACGGATCAACGCAGATGATGGTTCTGTCGATGCTGGTCTTCGGTGGTGAAACGCTGTACTACTTTTCGCTGGCACTGACCATCGGTATCTGCTTCGGCATCTACTCCTCGGTACTGGTGGCCAGTCCGCTGGTCATGTGGCTCGGCGTTTCGCGCGAGCAGTTCATCCGCCCGAAGAAGCAGATCGAAGGTGCCAACGAGGATGGCGCGGTCGTCTAGATGAACCCGGCGAACGTCAGCCGTCAGGCTGGAATTGATCCTGCCGAAGGAAAGCCCATGAACAGGCAGCGCATTCGGCTTTGGGACCTGCCGACACGCCTTTTTCACTGGTTGTTGGTCATCCTGGTGCTTACCTCCTTCATCAGCGGCAAGATCGGGGGTAATGCGATGGACTGGCACGGGAAATTCGGCCTGGCCATTCTCGGGCTGTTGACTTTTCGCCTGGTCTGGGGGATTGTCGGCTCGACCTATGCCCGCTTTGCCAGCTTCTTCCCGACGCCGGCGTCAGTTCTTGCCTATCTGCGCGGCCAGTGGCGAGGTGTCGGGCACAATCCGCTCGGCGCCCTCTCGGTCTTTAGCCTGCTGGGCCTGCTTGCCTTCCAGGTCGCCAGTGGCCTGTTCGGCAACGACGATATCGCTTTCCGCGGTCCGCTTCACGATCTGATCGGAAAGGACTTGAGCGACCGACTGACCGGCCTGCACAAGCTGTCGGTCAATGCGCTGATCGCCCTCGTCGTTCTGCACCTGGCGGCGATCTTCTTTTACATCCGCATCAGGAAGAACAATCTTCTCAAGCCGATGCTCACCGGCTGGCAGGATGTCGAGCCGGGCCAAGGCACCTCGGCGACCGGCGGCGGCCCGATCGCCTTCGTCATCGCCTTGCTGGTTGCTCTGGCTGCGGTCTATGCCGCTTCCGGCGCCTGGCTGCCGACAGCTCCCCCGGCACCCGTCTCGGCGCCAGCGTGGTAAGCATCAACGCCTGGAGGCTGCCTGCGGGCAGCCTCGGTTCTGCGCAGGCCTACCCCGCGCAGATCGCGATCAATCCTTGCGGTACTTGTCGTGGCAGGCCTTGCAGCTCTCGCCAGTCTTGCCAAACTGCACCTTGACAGCCGCAGCGTCGCCAGTGGCGGCCACCTTCTGCAACTCGTTGGCTTCCTTGATATAAGCCATCGCCAGTTCCCTGACCTTATCCTGCTCCTTGAAGAACTCGGGCTTGACACGCGTGGCCTGACCACCGACGTCCTTTTCGGTGCCCACCGCGAAAAGCGCGCCCATGCCCGAGTTGGCCGTCGCCGCAACCACGTTTGCCGCCGCAATGACCTGCTCCTTGTTATAGGTCCCTTCAAGGTTGGCCTTGATCTTGCCCATGTTCCACGCCATGAAGCTGTAGCCGGCCTTGCGGAACTTGATCATTTCTTCGGGCTTCAAGCTCTGCTGGGCGAAAAGCCCTCCGGCAACACCGGTGAGTACCAGGGCGGCAACGACCTTCTTCATTTTTTTCTCCATTCAGGTTGACGACAAAATCGGAAAACCACTTCTCCACTTTTGGCTGCTTTCAGCCAACGGCTACCGACTGCACACAGATCGCATTTGTGCCAGATGATTGTACACCGCCAGAGGGCCCTGACTGCCGGCCTTGTTTTCGATCGTGGCCAGCACTTCGCCGTCGACGTCTAGCAGCCGGAGTGCAGCGAGGTGCGCGATTCCCGGCAGCTTCTTCAGGTTTTCGGCAAATTTCGCCCCGCCTCACCCCTTTCGACTGACGACCATCCCGACGACCATACCGACGACTGCGCAAGTGAACGTGGTGGTCATCACCGCTGTCCAGCCCGCCTGTTCGGGGCCAACGAAAGAAGACCAGGCAGCGCTCGCCAGGCCTCCCGCCAGGAACCCGAAAACCCAGCCGAACATGGCGCCGCGGCCGATGGCTCCCCGTCGCCCGTCGTCCCCACAGCAATGCGGGCAGTAAGGTGAGCCAACCGGCAACAGGCGCTCACAACTCGGACAGACCATCGTCTTCGATGACGCCGTACCAGTTGCCAGCGGCTCGTCTGCTTCGCGAACAGTTTCTGGACCACTCATCAGATTCTCCTCGCCAGCTGGCTGGCCATGCCGGTGTAGCCCGATGGCGTCAGTTCAAGCAGCTCGCTCCTCGCATTTGGGGGGATTTCAAGTGACTCGATGAAACACCGCATGTCCTCCCGCGAGACGCGCTTTCCGCGCGTCAGTTCCTTCAACTTCTCGTACGGATTCGCCACGCCATAGCGGCGCATGACTGTCTGTACCGGTTCGGCAAGTAGTTCCCAGTTGGCGTCGAGATCGGCGTGCAGGCGCTCTGCATCGGCTTCCAGCTTGTTCAGCCCGCGCAACAGTGAGTCGTGGGCAAGCAGCGTGTAGCCGAGCGCGACGCCCATATTGCGCAGCACGGTCGAATCGGTGAGGTCGCGTTGCCAGCGCGAAACCGGCAGCTTGTCGGCGAGATGGCGCAGCAAGGCATTGGCCAGCCCGAGGTTACCCTCGGAGTTCTCGAAGTCGATCGGATTGACCTTGTGCGGCATGGTCGATGAACCGATCTCGCCCGCCTTGAGCTTCTGCCTGAAAAAGCCGAGCGAGATGTAGCCCCAGAGATCGCGGTTCAGGTCGAGGAGGACCAGGTTCGCGCGCGTAAAGGCGTCGAACAACTCGCCGATCGCGTCGTGCGGCTCGATCTGAATCGTGTACGGATTGAACTCGAGCCCCAGCGATTCGACGAAGCGTCGGGCAAAGCTCTCCCAATCGTAGCCTGGATAGGCCACCAGATGGGCATTGTAGTTGCCGACCGCGCCGTTGATCTTGCCTAGCAGCCTCACCCCGGCAATCGCCGACCGGGCGCGGCGAAGACGATAAGCCACGTTGGCCATTTCCTTGCCAAGCGTCGTCGGCGTTGCCGGCTGGCCATGCGTGCGCGACATCATCGGTAGATCGGCCAATTCGTGCGCAAGCCCCCGCAACCGGGCGAGAACCTGGTCAAACTTCGGCAGCATCGTTTCATCTCGCGCCGCCTGCAGCATCAGCGCATGCGCAAGGTTGTTGATATCCTCAGAGGTACACGCAAAATGGATGAACTCGGCGACGCGCATGACTTCGGCGTTGTTTGCCAGACGCTGCCTGATCCAGTACTCCAGAGCCTTCACATCGTGATTGGTTACCGCCTCGATCGCTTTCACCTCGGCGGCCTGAAGTGGGCCGAAGTCGGCCAGCAGGCCATCGAGCTCGCCCAGCGTGGCGGCCGAAAAAGCCGGGATCTCGACGAAATGCGGCTCCGCAGCCAGCGCCTTGAGCCATTCGATCTCAACCTGCAAGCGGCGCCTGATCAGCCCGTATTCGGAAAACTGCGGCCGCAGTGCGTCAAGCCTAGCGGCGTAGCGACCGTCCAGAGGCGAAAGGGCGGTAAGGTCAGAATCGGGCATACTCGACATCCTCAAGGCGTGTTCAGGGTAATCGCTATTCTACCTGTCTGTGAGAGATGCCCGTAAGCGGGTTTCAACCGCGATGCTATAATCTGGCGCACATGGCTAAAGACAGGAAGCGAATGAAGCTTATCGGATCATTGACCAGCCCCTACGTACGCAAGGCTCGGGTCGTTCTGGCCGAGAAGAAGATCGATTACGATTTCGAGCTCGACTCTCCATGGACACCGGAGAACCAGGTTGCCAACGTCAATCCACTGGGCAAAATCCCGGTATTGATCCTCGACGACGACACCGTTCTGTTCGATTCACGGGTAATCGTCGAGTACCTGGACAATGTTGCCCCGAATAACAAGCTGATGCCCGGCGCAAATCGTGAACGCTGCGAAGTCAAGCGTTGGGAAGCACTGGCAGACGGCGTCTGCGACGCTGCCGCACTGGTCTTCCTGGAGAGAAAGCGGCCTGCCGCCCAACAGAGTCTCGACTGGGTCGCCCGCCAGGAAGACAAGATCATCCGCAGTCTGGGGTTCATGTCGGGCGAACTTGGCGACCATAGCTGGTGCATGGGCACCCATTTCTCGCTCGCCGATGTGACCGTCGGTTGCGCCCTCGGCTATCTTGTTTTCCGTTTTCCCGAGATCGACTGGCAGGTCAAGCACCCCAACCTCGCTCGCCTTTACAACAAGGTGATGCAGCGACCGGCCTTCGTGGACACCGTGCCGCAGGGGTGATTGGCTGATTTTCGACCTGGCTGCCCGACATGGCAGCCAGGTTCCGGTCATTGGTCGTCCGGCGCCTGCCGGCATCAGGGGCCAGAGAGGTACTTCCGGTAGCCCGATCAGTTATTGTCGCTGATCAGGATCGCCAACGAACGACCAGCGACTGTAATGAGGTCGCCCGCTTCCGGGCAAGACTTCTGCCAATTCTCCGGGCGACACAGATCCTGTCCGGCCCCGAGCCAGGAACGCGCAAGGATTCTCCAGTTGCCCTGCGACCAGTCAGCCAGGTTATTCACCGTGAAGGGCTCCCAGCGCTCGTTATAGACGACCATCAGGTCAGGCTCGCCTGCCTTGCCCCACCAGACCACGGCCAGTTGCGACGGTTCGCCACTGGCGGGCCCCTCCCACGTATAGGTATAGCGGCCATCATTGATCGGACCCGAACGATCGTCAGGGGCTGCTGAAACGTAGTGCGCGAACTCACTGCGGCGGAAATGGCTCCATTGTTTGCGCAGCGTGATCAATCCGCGTGTCCATTCGAAGAGTTCGGTACCGTAGCGCGGACCCATAGGCGACGCGCTGTTGTCGCCGTCCTTGAGACGCCAGTCGACCCAGTTCACCCGGTTGACTGCCAGGTCCCCCGTGCTGGACTCATAGTTGTAACTGTTGCGCGCCCCCTCCTGTGACGATGCGCCGGCCTTGGTCTGGCCGAACTCGTCTCCCTGCAGAATGACCGGCACCCCCTGTGAGGTCAGCAGCACGCCGAGCAGCAGCTTTTGCCGCTTGCGCCGCTCTTCCTCGTCCTGGTTGCTGTCCCAGCAATTCTGCGAACCATCGGAGTCGTTGAACCAGGTACAGTCGCGCAGGGTATAGCCGTCATGAACGGCAACCAGATTGATCGAGCGCCATGGCCGGCTCGAAGCGGCAGGCCCCTCGCCATCGCTCACCGACCCGTAGCCTTCGATGAGTTGCTTGAAGGCGCCCGGGTTCTTCAGTGCGGACTGCGAGAAGCGGCGGACCTTGTCGCGGTAGCGACCCAACCATTTGGCCCAGCGATTGTTGTCGGCACCCCAGCCGCTGCTGTCCATGAAGTCCCACCACTGGCCCCCCATGTCCCAGGGCTCTGCATGAAGGTGCGCAGCCGCATAGCGCGGATCGTTGTCGACCCAGTCGGCAGCGTCGTCCGAACCCTCGGCAAGGATTCGCGCCAGGTCAAAGCGGAAACCATCGATCCCGTATACCTCATGCCACAGAGCCAGCGAATCCCTGACCAGTTGCTTGCTGAAGCGTTCGCGACCGGAGAAATCGAGGTCGTTACCGGTACCCGTGTTGTTCAGATAATGGCGTTTATCCGGCGTCCCCCGGTACACCCGATCGGCGGCCAAGCACATCAGGTTGAAGCACTTGGCCGCCAGGCGGCCGTCGGCCACCCAGGGGCCCTGTTCACCCGTGTGGTTATAGACCACGTCCATGAAAACGGCGATACCTCTGTCATGCAAAGCCCGGATCAGCTGTTTGAACTCCACCACCTGGCGACCAGGGCGAGCGGCATAGCGTGCTTCAGGCGCAAAAAAATTTGTCGTCATGTAGCCCCAGTGGTTGAGGCGTCCGTTCTCGTTGCCGGTCTGCTCGTCGTATTCCATCACCGGCATCAGTTCCACCGCGTTCACCCCCAGTTCAACCAAGTGGTCGATTCCGGCGGCAAGGCCTCCGGGAGTCCTGAGGCCACTGCGGGTAAGGCCGAGATAGGTACCGCGCTGATTGGTAGGCAGTTTTGCGAGCGTCGCCGTGTAGTCCTGGACGTGAAGCTCGTAAACGATGAGATCCTCGGGCGCAATCTTCACGTGCCCCGGAAAGCGGTCCCGGGAATGGTCGTAAACGGCACTCTTGCCTCCGCCGGCATAGACTGAAGCCTGCCTGTCGGCAAAGGGAACGCTATTGAAAAACGCATCGTACCTGACGTTGTCGGTGCGATAAGCATAGGGGTCATTGAGCACATAGGCGGGGTTGAACAAGGGGCCGTACGGCCGTTCAGGTGAGACCACGCGCATGCCGCTGGCCTGATACATGTAGAACAGACCGTGACCGACGTTTGCCCCGCGTACCCGGACTTTCCAGTCGTCGCCCGAACGGGTCATGCGCACCCGATGCTTCGGCGCCCGTGCTCGCGGATCACTGTACAGCAGGAGGTCTACCGCCGTTGCCTCTGGTGCGTAAACGACAAAATCGACCCATTTGTCGGCACCGAAATGGGCGCCGTAGCGGGTTTCTTCGCTACTTCCAAACTCTAGCCCGGAGGCCGGGCCGGCACTCGCCACCATCACCAAAGCAGCCAACAGGCAGCTGCAAAGACCATTCTTTCTCATCTGGTTCCACCTCCCACGAGATGGGCAGGCCTCAGAAAATCCCTGCCCGGTTGCTATCCGGCCACTGCCGGGCTGCCGATGGCCACAACAAACTCTTCGCCAGACGGATGCCGGTGACTTTCTCTTCAACCGTTGCTGCCGGAACCCACCTGAGGAGCAATACTCTTGGCGTCGAGTCCCTGGCCCCCCACCTCGACCGCGTCGACCTTGCCGTCTTCCTGCAACAGGGACTCTTCCGCCCGTCTGTTCAGGACGACTATACTGATCCGGCGATTGATCGAGCTCAACGGATCGTTCTTGTCAAACAGAACCGTGGAAGCGAGTCCTACGACGCGCAGTACCTTGTGCTCATCCATCCCGCCCAAAATCAACTCGCGCCGGGAAGCGTTCGCGCGATTGGCCGATAGCTCCCAGTTCGAAAAGCCCTTGTCGCCACCGCCGAACTGGGCTGCATCGGTGTGACCCGACAGACTCAACTTGTTCGGTACGGCATTAAGCGCCTTGCCTATCTCGCGCAGAATGACGCGGGTGTACGCCTTCAGCTCGGCGCTACTGGTATCGAACATGGGGCGGTTCTGCTCATCGACGATCTGAATCCGCAAACCCTCGCTGGTGATGTCTATCAGGAGCTGGTTCTTGAACTGCTTGAGTGCGGGATTGCTTTCGATCAGCCTCTCGATACTCTGCTTGAGTTCGCCGAGCACTACCTTCTCGCGCTCCTCGAACTCCTTGCGCGCCTGTTCGGCGTTGGTCTCCTTGAGGTTCACGGTCTTGCTCTTGGCATCGATGTCGCCACCCTTGACCTGACCGGCACTGCGCGTCAGGTCCTTGCCGCCACCCTTCAGAACACTCGAGCTGTCACCGGTTCCCGAACCCCCTTGCGAGGCGATCTTGAGCGGATTCTGAAAGTAATCGGCGATCCCTTTCAGGTCACCGCTGGCGGTGGAACCCAGCAACCACATGAGCAGGAAAAAAGCCATCATCGCGGTGACGAAATCGGCATAGGCAATCTTCCAGGCGCCACCATGGTGACCGCCTGTCACCTTTTTCACGCGCTTGATGACTATTGGCCGTATATCGTCGCTCATTCAGTCCCCCATCGGTCGCAGAAGCGCTACTCACTTGCCCTTGCGGGCCTTGAGTTCTTCCTCCAGCTCACGGAAAGTCGGACGTACCCCGGCAGCCAGCGCCTTGCGCCCGAACTCGACCGCCACTTGTGGCGCATAACCAGACATCGACGCCAACAGCACAACCTTGATGACCTGGTAGATCTTGGAACCCTCCTGCGCCTTTTGCTCAAGCAGGTTGGCCACCGGCGAGACGAAACCATAGGCAATGAGAATACCCAGAAAGGTACCCACCAGAGCCCCGCCGATCATCTTGCCCAGCACCGCCGGCGGCTCGCCGACCGAGCCCATGACGTTCACCACCCCCATGACCGCGACAATGATACCGAAAGCCGGCACCGCGTCAGCCACCTTGGAGACCACGTGGCCCGGCGTCTCAACCTCGTGGTGGTGCGTCTCGATCTCGATATCCATCAGGCTCTCGATTTCGATGGCATTGAGGTTGCCGCCAACCATCATCCGCAGATAATCAGTGATGAATTCCATCACATGATGGTCGCTGGAAAGCACCGGATACTTGGTGAATATCGGGCTCTCTTGCGGGTTCTCGACGTCGTTCTCGATCGACATCAGGCCTTCCTTGCGGACCTTGACCAGGACCTCGAAAAGCATCGCCAGCAGATCGACGTAAAGGATCCTGGTGAACTTCGATCCCTTGAATATTCCGGGTAAGGCGCCGACCGTCGACTTGATGATCTTGATGTCGTTGGAGGCCACGAAACCACCGACGGTCAGGCCGACGATGGCAATATACTCGAGTGGTACCCAGAGCGCCGCGAGGCTGCCGTGCACGGCATAGGTTCCCAATGCCGAGGCCAGAATGATCACGTAACCAACAATCAGAAACATCCACCCCCCCTTGTCATGGCGCCCTCGATGAACGCCGCCGACCGAACCTAACCATTGTCCCGCATTGTAGCCAGATTGCGAACCACTGGCTGAGGACAATCCCCGAGCCACGGCATCAGGATGCCGGTCGCGGATTCCCTGGCACCCGCGGGAGATTGCTTCCGCAAGCCGACTGACGGCCACCGATAGAGCAGCGAGAACCTTCCCCCGTCGCCAGCCGCATCTCCGACAGGCGGCAAGGCCACGATCGGGCCAAAAGGCCGCTCTCGGGCGTTCCCTCTCCGGATGAATCATATAGACTTGCCGGATGATCAGGCAACGGTTGAAGGAACTCCACGGATGAATTTCTGCAGTCAATGCGGCGACACGGTGAAGCTGCTGATTCCCGACGGCGACAACCTGCCACGTCACGTGTGCCAGCGCTGCGGGACGATTCATTACGTCAACCCGAAGCTTGTGGTCGGCTGCATTGCCGAGTGGCAGGACCAGATTCTCCTCTGTCGACGTTCGATTGCACCACGTTACGGCTTATGGACCCTGCCGGCCGGCTTCATGGAAAACGGTGAATCGACGACCCAGGCCGCCATCCGGGAAACACTGGAGGAAGCCTGTGCCCGGGTCGACATCCAGCAGCTCTTTTCGCTGGTCAATGTGCCGCACATCAACCAGGTGCATCTGTTCTATCGGGCTCGGCTGCTCGATACTAGCTTCGCCGCCGGCCTCGAAACCCTGGAAACCGGGTTGTTCTCCGAACAGACCCTGCCGTGGCAGTCTCTGGCCTTCCAGAGCGTCACGCTGTGCCTGCAAGCCTATTTCGCTGACCGCAAGGCGGGGCGCTTTGTTTTTCATGAAGACGACCTACCGCGTCCGGCGGTACCGGTCAGCGATCATCGTCAAGGGTGAATTCGATTGGCAGCAGGACGCGGAAGTCCCTACCCTTCAGACTTTCAGGCAGCATCGTGGTCGCCGAAGCCTGCGCGATCATCGACAGAGCCTGCTCATCCAGTGCGGCATGCCCGCTTGAGTGGACAAGCGAAGACTGCGGGCCAGGCTGCCATGGGCTCACGCTCACCGCCACCTCGACCCTTCCCTCCCAGCCGCGCTCGCGGGCCAGTGGTGGATAGCGTTTGAAGCGACGGGCTGCCATTGCCAGCGCCAGCCGATACTGGCGCAGATCATCCGGGCTGACGCCTTCACGCACCGCCGCAGGGCCACCCCCGGGAGCAGGCGTGGCATCGGGAAGCAACGAGCGATCGGGCACGGGCTTTGCCACGGCCATCGGCGCCGGCTCGGGGACAGCTGCACGCACCACGGCCCGTCGTGCCGGCTCAACCGGCTGTCGCGACGCCTCTGGCGCGGCTGACAACCGATCATCGGCAGCGCCCGTCGCCGGCCTTTGTGCCACTGCAGCTCCGGCCGGCACGCCCCTGTGCGAGACCTGAAGCACGACCTGAACTGGCGCCGCCGCCAATTCAAAACGCACCGGAGAAAACCTGAAGGCGGTCGACAACAGACCCGCGTGCGCCAGCACCGATACCGTCAGCGCGAGCAGCAGACGACGGGAAGCCGGCCTATCTTCTCGCTTGCTCGTCCTCGCGCATTTTCTTCTTGAAGAAATACGGAAACCAGATCGCCATACCAATGATGAAGACGATCACGAACACGCTGAACAAACCGTAATCACTCGTAAACAAAAGATCCCAAGCCATCTCCTACCTCCCCTCTGAATCTGTCTGCGAAACACTCTCTGCCCTGGCCGATGCCGTCAAGCGCAACACCGCCTGCGACTCGGTTAGCCAATCGCCCGCCAGTCGCCACTCCTGCCTGTCGTCCTCGAGCGTTACATGCCAGCGGCCCTGCAGGGGCGCCAGAGCACCTGTATAGACCCCGCCCCCCTCGGAACGCAGAACCACCTTCTGGTCGAAACCCGGGCGCGTCGGATGCACAATGCGCAGGTTCAACACTTCCGGCAGGTGGAAGCCCTCCTTGCCGCGCAGCAGGGCGCGAACTCGGTCACCAGCGCCGCCCAGCAGCAGTTGAGCCTCGATTCCCAACTCGGCAGCCCGCTGAGCGCGCGCCGTACGCTGGTTCACCGCCAGGCCCTGCTTGTAGTAGTCGTCCTCGACCAGGCCGTCATTGCTGACGACTGCCAGATAAGCGGTCACAAAACCCGCCAAGATAACCACTACTGGCCCCAGCATCAGCAGCCACGGCCAGGGCTCACGGTACCACGGCTGGGCGCGGGCATTCAGCTTGCTGTTCATGGCAGGAAGAAGCTCGCCTTCTCGCGCACCGCAATCTCATCGTCACCCTCGGCCCTGATGTCAAAAAAGATCTGGTTCGAACCCTTCTTGCCCGCCCCCGGCTCGACCCGCGCCGATAGTGCGACAGTCGTCGATGAAGCCGACGGCACCTCCACCAGACGCTCGCCGACGATATCAATACCGTCGATACCACTGACACTGATCACATAACGATGTTTCGCTTCGTCGGTGTTCGAGATGTGCAGCCTGAAGACGTTCTCGATGCGCCCGTCGTCTGCCTCGCGCGACAAGGTCGACCGGTCACGCAAAACGTCAACCTTCAGGGGCACGCGGTGGGCAAGACTCCACACGGCCGCAAAAATGATCGCCAGCAGAATGCTGGTGTACAACAGCGTTCTCGCCCGCAACAGGTGGGCAAACATGTCCTTTGCCGTATAGTGTTTCGCCAGGGCATTCTCGGTCGAGTAGCGAATCAGGCCACGCGGCGAGCCAACCTTGTCCATCACCTGATCGCAGGCATCGACGCATGCCGCGCAGGCAATGCATTCGAGCTGCAGGCCATTGCGGATGTCGATGCCTGTCGGGCAGACCTGAACACATATGCTGCAGTCCACACAGTCGCCGAGTGGCTGCGCCGTCGCGGCGGATCCCTTCTTGCGCAATCCCCGCGGCTCCCCCCGCTCGGGGTCGTAGCTGATGATCAGGGTATCCGGGTCGAACATCACGCCCTGGAAGCGGGCATACGGACACATGTACTTGCAGACCTGCTCGCGCAGGAAGCCCGCCATGAGGTAAAGGAACGCGGCGTAGAAAAGGATCCAGAAAGCTTCCCAGGGGCCGAGATCGAAAGCAGCGATCGCCGCCAGCAGATCCTTGATCGGCGTGAAATAGCCGACAAAGGTGATCCCTGTCCACAGAGCAATCACCAGCCACAGCGAATGCTTGATGAGCTTCAGCCGAAGCTTGCGCGGATTCATCGGCTGCGCGTCGAGTTTCATGCGGGCGGGGCGTTCACCCTCGATCTTGCGCTCGATCCACAGCAGAATCTCGGTATAGACCGTCTGCGGACAAGCATAGCCGCAGAAGAGTCGCCCGCCCACGGCGGTGACCAGGAACAGGCCATAGGCGGAAATCACCAGCAGAATCGCCAGGTAGATGACGTCCTGCGGCCAGAAGACCAGGCCAAAAATGTAGAACTTGCGTTCGACGATATGAAAGAGCACCGCCTGCCGTCCGCCCCACTCCAGCCAGCACAGGCCATAGAACAGAGCCTGGGTAAAGAAGACCATCGCCCAGCGCCAGTTATTGAAGAACCCTGTGACGCTGCGGACGTAGACGGTCTTGTGCTTCTCGTACAAGGTATCGACGTTGATGGGAATTGCCTTGGCCTTGCTTCCGGCCGCCTGGTCCATGATCTCGGCTCCAATCGATTTCAAAATTACAGCAAACTCTAATATTACGTTCTGGTGCGAGAGTGAACTTGATCTGAATCAGCCAAAGCCGAATTGGATTGCAACGCCGCGCGACAAATCCGGGCCGGACGTTGCGCTTACGCCGGCCAGTCGTGCCTGCTGGATGGCGTCAGGGCAGCGCCATCCTGGGCCCGTAGGACGGAGCGGCCACGCCGCCCCGTTGTCAAAGACAACTTACTTGCTGGCAGCGGCGTCAGGGCTCAGGCTCAGGACATAGGCAGAAAGAACATGCACCTTTTCGTCACCGAGGAACTCTTTCCAGGCCGGCATCTGGTTAGTGCGGCCCTTGGTGATGGTCTCGATGATCGTTGCCTCGGAACTACCATAGAGCCAGACCTTGTCGGTCAGGTTTGGAGCCCCCAGCGCATGCATGCCCTTGCCATCCGGCCCGTGACAGCCCGAGCAGCCGGCACTGTTGAAGGCTTCCTGCCCCTTGGCGACGCGCACCGGATCAGCCGGCAAAGCGGACAGCGAACGTACATAGGCAGCCAGATCCTTGATCGTTTCGGCACCGAGCTGAGCGTGCGGCGGCATCACCCCCATGCGGCCGGCGCTGATCGTCTCGACAATCTGGGCCGGTTCGCCACCCCACTGCCAGTCGTTATCGGCAAGATTCGGGAAGCCCTTCGAGCCGCGTGCATCAGCACCATGGCACTGCATGCAGTAGGTCAGGTACAGGCGCTTGCCGGTCTCGTTGGCCTCCTTGTCGGCAGCCAGCGCCTTGAGATCCGTCTTCATGTACTTGGCATAGAGCGGTCTGGTCTGCTCGTCGAACTTTGCCATTTCCTTTGCCCACTGGCCACTGGACGACCAGCCGAGGAGCCCCGGGAAACTGCCGAGTGTCGGATAGAGCACGGCGTAGACCAGCGAAAAAATCACCGTGATATAGAACAGCCACATCCACCATTTGGGCAGGGGATTGTTGTATTCCTCAAGCGTCTCGTCCCATACATGCCCGGTGGTGTCGACCTTGCTGCCGGCAGGCGGACTGCTTTGCGTCCACAACAGCACGCCGCAGGCAATGATGCTGACCAACACGAGAAGAATGACGTACCAGTTCCAAAACTGATTAACAAAATCGTTCATGATGCTTTCCTTTGTCCGTTGCGATCCAGCCCCAGTTCCAGCCGATCCGCCTCTTCATCGCTGAACGGCAGCATGGCCGCTTCCTCGAAGCGCTTCTTGTTGCCTTTCACGCCGTAAGCCCACCAGACGATCCCGAGGAAAGTCAACAGGGAAACGACGGTGACGATGGATCTCAGATCGTTGATGTCCATGGCCTACTTCACGTTCTTCATTTCGAGGCCCATGCCCTGCAGGTAGGCAACGAGAGCGTCAAGTTCGCTCTTGCCTTCGAGCTGCTTTCTGGCCCCGGCAATTTCGTCGTCGGTATACGGAACACCGACCTTGCGCAGAGCGTGCATCTTGCTCTCGATGCTGTTCGCATCGGCCGCCGCCTTCTCGAGGAAAGCAAAGGCAGGCATGTTGGACTCGGGAACCACGTCACGCGGATTGATCAAGTGCGCGCGATGCCATTCATCCGAGTAACGCCCGCCGACTCGATGCAGGTCCGGGCCAGTCCGCTTGGAACCCCACTGGAACGGATGATCATAGACGAACTCACCCGCAACCGAATAATGCCCATAGCGTTCGGTTTCCGCGCGGAAGGGGCGAATCATCTGTGAGTGGCAAAGGAAGCAGCCTTCACGGATATAGACATCACGCCCGGTCAGACGAACCGGATCGTAGGGCTTGAGCCCGGTCACCGGCTCGGTGGTGGACTTCTGGAAGAAGAGCGGCACGATCTCGACCAGACCACCGACGCTGACCACCAGCAGGGTCAGCAGTACCATCAGCCCGACATTGCGTTCAATTGCATCTTGCGTAAGTTTCATTTCTTTCCCCTGTCAGGCGTGATGAGCGGCGGGCAGCAGGACGCGTGCGTCGTCGACGGTCCGGCCACCGGCAATCGTCTTGACCATGTTGTAGGCCATGATCAGCATGCCGCAGAGGAAAAGAACGCCCCCGAGGAAACGGATCGCCCAGAACGGGTACGAAGCCTTGACCGATTCGACGAAGCTGTAGGTCAGCGTGCCATCGAGGTTGACCGCCCGCCACATCAGGCCCTGCATCACGCCGGCAATCCACATCGAGGCGATGTAGAGAACCACGCCGATCGTCGCCACCCAGAAATGTACCGTGATCAGCTTGACACTGAACATCTCGGACTTGCCGAACAGGCGCGGCAACAGGTAATAGATGGAACCGATCGAAACCATCGCCACCCAGCCCAGAGCACCCGAATGCACGTGTCCGACCGTCCAGTCGGTGTAGTGCGACAGCGCATTGACCGTCTTGATGGCCATCATCGGGCCTTCAAAGGTGGACATACCGTAGAACGACAGCGAGGTGATCAGGAACTTGAGGATCGGATCATCACGCAGCTTGTGCCAGGCACCCGAAAGAGTCATCACGCCGTTGATCATGCCACCCCACGAGGGCGCCAGCAGGATCAGCGAGAACAGCATGCCCACCGACTGGGTCCAGTCCGGCAGCGCGGTGTAATGCAGGTGGTGCGGACCGGCCCACATGTAGGTGAAGATCAGCGCCCAGAAGTGAACCACTGACAGGCGGTACGAGTACACCGGCCGTTCGGCCTGCTTCGGCACGAAGTAGTACATCATGCCCAGGAAGCCGGCGGTGAGGAAAAAGCCGACCGCGTTGTGGCCGTACCACCATTGCACCATGGCGTCCTGTACGCCGGCGTAAGCCGAGTAGGACTTGGTCAGCGAGACCGGGATGGCAGCACTATTGACCAGATGCAGCAGCGCCACGGCGAGGATGAAACCGCCATAAAACCAGTTGGCGACATAGATGTGCGTCACCTTGCGCTTGGCGATGGTGCCGAAAAAGACCACCGCATACGCCACCCAGACCAGCGTGATGAGGATGTCGATCGGCCACTCAAGCTCGGCGTATTCCTTGCCCTGAGTAAACCCCAGCGGCAGGGTAAGGGCGGCCAGGACGATCACCAATTGCCAGCCCCAGAAGGTGAAGGCAGCCAGGCCATCGGAGAAGATTCGCGTATGGCAGGTGCGCTGCACCACGTAATACGAGGTGGCGAACAATGCGCTGCCGCCGAAGGCGAAGATCACGGCGTTGGTGTGCAATGGACGCAGGCGGCCGAAATGCAGCCAACCGACATTGAGCTCCGGCCAGACCAGCTGGGCGGCTATGATGACGCCGACCAGCATTCCGACAATTCCCCAGACGACCGTCATCACGGCAAACTGCCGCACCACCTTGTAATTGTATGTTGACTGAGTTTCCGACATGGACTCACCTCGTTCTTGACCAAAAA
Source organism: Candidatus Accumulibacter necessarius (assembly GCA_017302435.1). Lineage (GTDB taxonomy): Bacteria > Pseudomonadota > Gammaproteobacteria > Burkholderiales > Rhodocyclaceae > Accumulibacter > Accumulibacter necessarius. Next base: position 177,457 of record JAFLDL010000001.1, on the reverse strand, counting down.
AACCGGTTTTCACCGCCCTGAATACCCTTATTCTGAGCACTAACTTTCAACATGTTATTTTAACCGCTGGAGGTCAAATTTGACACAGATCAAGCTCCGCGCGGTTAGCACAGGCGAATCCCTATGGCGAAAAAAAGGGTGCGTCGAAACGCACCCAAACCCCAACAGAGAAATGACCTGACACCCGTCAGGCGCCAAATACCAAAGGATTGACGCCATCGACCGGGCAATTGTCCCAGCACGCAGGAGAATCGTCTTGACCTGCGTCAAGAGTTGCGCAGATTCGGCCCACCCGCCCGGGCTCGGCTTTGTCACGAGTCTGATCCGGGTTCGGCCGGCGCGGCGGCATCCTTGGTTGCCGTTGGCGGCGACGAGCGGTCGTCGTCCATCAGGATACGGTAGGCCGGCCCTTCGAGATCGTCGAACTGGCCGCTGCGCAGCGACCACCAGAAGGCGATGCCGATCAGGAAGACCAGCACGACGGAGATTGGAATCAGCAGGTACAGGGTTTCCATGATCGCTCAGCGCTCGGCAAGCTTCTGCAACCGCAAGGAATTCGCGACCACCAGAAAGGAACTGCCCGACATGCCGATGCCGGCCATCCACGGGGTGATGAAACCGCTCATCGCCAGAGGCAGGACGACCAGATTATAGGCGAAGGACCACCACAGGTTCTGCCGGATCACGCGTAGTGAACTGCGCGCGACGAGAATGCCGCGCCGCAGGTGATCGAGGTTTTCCGAGAGCAGCACCAGATCGGCCTGCGTGCGCGCCAACTGCGAACCCCCGCCCATGGCCACCGACACCTGCGCCTGCGCCAGCACCGGCGCATCATTGACGCCGTCGCCAACCATCGCCACCACGGCCCCGCCGGCCTGCAGTCGACGCACGTAGTCGTGCTTGGCCTGCGGTGAAGCGTTCGCCTCCACCTCGTCAATCCCCAACGCCAACGCCACTCGGCGAGCAGCCGGTGCGGCGTCGCCGGTCAGCAGCGCCACCTGCCGCCCCGCCGCCCGCAAGGCGGACACCAGCGCTGCCGCCTCCGGTCGCGGATCGTCGCCCAGGCGAAAGAGCGCGATCCAGCCAGCCTCGTCGCCGAGCCCGATCACCGTATCGCCGCTGCCGGACAGGGACCGAGCGCGTTCCGGCAGCGGCTTGCCATGCAGGGCAACAACGTGGTCGGGACGGCCAAGGCGCACCTTGCGGCCCGCCTGGACGGCGCTGACGCCACAGCCTGGCTCGTTGACCAGGGAATCGACCAGCGGCAGAACCTGACCCGCCGCTGCCTGCCGCAAGGCAGCGCCAATCGGATGTTCCGACGCCTGCTCGAGCGCCGCCGCCAAAGCCAGACTAGCGTCCCGGTCCAGCCTGCCGAGCGGCAGCACTTCAAGCAGTTTCATCTCGCCGGTGGTCAGTGTGCCGGTCTTGTCGAAAACGAAATGGCTGGCCCGCGCCAGGGTCTCGACCGCATGGCTGCGGGTCACCAGCAGACCGGCTCTGGCCATCGCCCCGCTGGCCACGGTCAGCGCCACCGGCGTCGCCAGCGACAAGGCACAGGGGCAGGTCACGACCAGCACCGAAACCGTGATCCACAGCACCTGCCGGGGATCGATGAACCACCAGGCGACGGCCACCGCCGCGGCGAGGAACAACAGCGTGATGATGAAATGACTGGCGATGCGGTCGGCCAGCTCAACGATTCGCGGCTTCTCGGTCGCCGCCCGTTCCATCAGCCGGACGATCGCCGACAGCCGGGTGCCGTCGCCCACCTGCGTCACCTCGATCAGCAATGGACTCTCGATATTGACCGCACCGCCAGTCACGGCCACTCCCGGGCGCTTGCCGACCGGCGCACTCTCGCCGGTAAGCAGCGCCTCATTGGCGCTGCTTACCCCTTCAATGACCTGACCATCGGCCGGAATCGTCTCGCCAGGCCGTACCAGGACCACCTCGCCGGGCCGCAGGTCGGCCGCCAGCACCTGCTCGCCGTCGCGGCTCGCCGGGTAGGCGGCAAGGCGGGTCGCCACTACCGGCATCAGCCTGGCCAGCGCCTCGGTGACGCTGACCGCTCGCTGACGAGCCGTCATTTCCAGGAAGCGACCGCTCAAGAGGAAAAAGACGAACATCGTCACCGAGTCGAAATAGACCTCGCCGCTGGCCGTCAGCGTCGCCCAGACGCTGGCCACAAAAGCGGCTCCGATGCCCAGCGCGACCGGCACATCCATTCCCGCGCGGCGCAGCCGGAGATCGCGCCAGGCGTTGCGGAAAAACGGCGCCGCCGAATAGAAGACCACGGGCGCCGTCAGCGCCAGGCTCGCCCAGCGCATCAATTGTTCGACTGCCGGCGTCATCTCGCCGTCACCGGCCAGATACACCGGTACCGCGTACATCATCACCTGCATCATGCCGAAACCGGCAACAAACACCCGCCAAAGCGCGCTGCGGCGCTCGTGGCGCGCCAGTTGCTCGCTCTTCGCCGCGTCGTAGGGGTAGGCGCGGTAGCCAATCGCCGCAATCGCCGCCAGGATCCCGGACAGCCGGACTCGCCGCTCGTCCCAGCGGACCCGGGCACGCCGCGTCGCGTAATTGATGTCGACTGCGGTCACCCCGGCGAGGCGCGAAAGATGCTGCTCGTTCAGCCAGATGCAGGCAGAACAGGTGATTCCCTCGAGGATCAGCGACGCCTCGCGCTCGCTGCGATCGGGATCGTCACCGAGCAGCCGCACGAAGCTCTTCTGGAAGTCTGCGTGATCATAGAGCTGGAGGCCTTCGACGATCGCCGGCATCGCCTCGCGCGGTGCATTGGGCAGGGCGTCGCGATTGCGGTAGTAGTCGGCCAGCCCGTGGTCGACAATCGCCTGCGCAACCGCCTGACAGCCACCGCAGCACATGGCGCGTGCTTGGCCATCGATGGAGGTCGCCAGGTCAACCCCGGTCGGGATGGGCTGACCACAGTGGTAGCAATTGCCGATGTTCATTCCTGCCGCAGATGGGAAAAGAGGCCAGCGCCGGCCGGCGGCGCACGAAACTGGTTATAATCGCACGTTTTGTCCGTCCCCACTCGCGCCCGATGATCGTCTATCGCGGTTTCTCGCCGACAGCGCACAGTGCCACCGTCCTCACCATAGGCAACTTCGATGGCGTACATCTCGGCCATCGCGCGCTGCTCGCTCGTCTTAAGGCGGCAGCGGCGAATGCCGGCCTGCCCGCCGCGGTGCTCACCTTCGAGCCCCATCCGCGCGAATTCTTCGCCCCGGAATCGGCGCCGCCGCGCCTGTCCACGCTGCGTGAAAAACTCGAACTGCTCGCCGACGACGGCGTCGACCTCGCGCACGTCTGCCGCTTCAATGCGGGCTTCGCCGCCCTGAGCGCCGAAGAGTTCATCGAGCGGATACTGGTCGGCGCGTTGCGCGTACGGCAATTGATCGTGGGCGACGACTTTCGCTTCGGCGCCGGGCGGGCCGGCGACTTCGCGCTGCTGCGCGAGGCCGGCGCCGGTCTTGGCTTCCAGGTCGACGCCATGGCGAGCATCACCGTGGACGGCGAGCGCGCCTCCAGCTCGGCGGTTCGCGACGCCCTCCAGGCTGGCCGACTCGAACACGCGGCGCGTCTGCTTGGCCGCCCGTACTCGATCGATGGCCGCGTCGTGCACGGCGACAAGATCGGACGCCAGCTCGGCTTCCACACGGCAAACATCCGCATCAAGCACGAGCGGCCGCCCCTGCAGGGCGTCTTTGCGGTCGAAGTCAGGGGTTTGCCGGGCGGCCCGCACCGGGGCGCCGCCAACCTCGGCTACCGCCCGACCGCCCATCAGGTCGTACGAGCGCTGCTTGAAGTGCATCTGCTTGATTTCTCTGCCGACATCTACGGCGCCCATCTCAACGTCCGCTTCCTGCACAAGTTGCGCGACGAAATGAAATTCCCGGACTTCAACGCCCTGAAGGCGCAGATCGCCAGCGACGTTGCCGCCGTGAAAGCGTACTTCCAGTTGTGAGAACCGCCATGGCCGACTACAAGAAAACCCTCAATCTCACCGACACGCCGTTTCCGATGCGCGGCGACCTTGCCAGGCGCGAACCCCAGTGGGTCGCCGCCTGGCAACAGGGCAGGCTTTACGAGCGGATCCGCGAGGCCTCGCGGGGCCGCCCCCGCTTCGTTCTGCACGACGGACCGCCCTATGCCAACGGTGACATCCACATCGGCCATGCAGTCAACAAGATCCTCAAGGACATCATCGTCCGCGCCAGAACGCTGGCCGGATTCGATGCGCCCTACGTGCCGGGCTGGGACTGCCACGGCCTGCCGATCGAACATCAGATCGAAAAACTGCACGGCAAGCACGTCGCGGCTGACCGGGTGCGCGAGTTGTGCCGCGCCTTCGCCGGCGAACAGATCGAGCGCCAGAAGAAGGACTTCATCCGGCTGGGCATTCTCGGCGCCTGGGACCAACCCTACCTGACAATGGACTTCAAGACCGAGGCCGACGAAATCCGGACGCTCGGCACCATCCTCGAGAAGGGCTACCTCTACCAGGGGCTCAAACCGGTCAACTGGTGTCTCGACTGCGGTTCGGCGCTGGCCGAAGCCGAGGTCGAGTACGAAGACAAGACTTCGTCGGCAATCGACGTCGCTTTCGAGGTGCATCCCAATCACGCCGACAAGCTGGCCAGGGCCTTCGGCCTCAGCCACCTGCGGTGCCCGGCCTTCGCCGTCATCTGGACGACGACGCCATGGACCCTGCCGGCGAACGAGGCGGTCTGCGCCCACCCGGATTTCGACTACGACCTGATCGACACACCAAGAGGCGCCCTGATCCTCGTACGCGAACTGGCCGCCGCCTGCCTGCAGCGTTACGCGCTGGCCGGCACGGTGATCGGGTCCGCCCGGGGCGTCGCGCTCGAACAGGTGCTGCTCAGACACCCCTTCCAGCCGCGGGACGTGGCAATCATCTGCGGCCGGCACGTCACCCTGGAGGCCGGCACCGGCCTGGTGCACACCGCCCCGGCGCACGGCACCGACGACTACCTGATCGGCAAGGTCTACGGCCTGCCGGTCAACAACCCGGTCGGCGACGACGGCCGCTTTGTTGCCGGCACGCCCGCGCTCGGCGTTGGCGAACTGGCCGGAAAATCGGTCTGGGAGGCCAACCCGCTGGTACTGCAGGAACTCGCGGCCAATGCTCACCTGCTCAAGGCGGAGAAAATCCAGCACAGCTACCCCCACTGCTGGCGCCACAAGACGCCGATCATTTTTCGCGCCACGACGCAGTGGTTCATCGGCATGGACCACCGTCCGCCGCCGCCCGGGTCTGCAGCGGCGCAGCCCGGTGAAGAGGAACCGACGCTGCGCTGGTGCGCCGAACGCGCCGTCGACGAAACCCGCTTCTTCCCGAGCTGGGGCCGGGCACGCCTCGAAGCGATGATGCGTACCCGCCCGGACTGGTGCGTCTCGCGGCAGCGCAATTGGGGCGTGCCGCTGCCCTTCTTCCTGCATCGCGAAACCGGAGCGCCGCATCCGCGCACCGCCGAGCTTGTCGAAGCCGTCGCCCAACGGGTCGAAAAAGCCGGCATCGAAGCCTGGTTCGCGCTCGACGCGTGCGACCTCCTCGGCGCCGAAGCCGACCAGTACCGCAAGATGAGTGATACGCTCGACGTCTGGTTCGACTCCGGCTCGACGCACGCGAGCGTGCTGCGCGGCTCGCACCGTAGCGAACTGGCGTATCCGGCCGATCTCTACCTCGAAGGCTCCGATCAACATCGCGGCTGGTTCCAGAGTTCGCTCCTGATCGGCTGCGCCATGGACGGCCGCGCGCCGTACAAGGCGCTGCTGACGCACGGCTTCGTCGTCGACGGCAAGGGCCTGAAGATGTCGAAGTCGAAAGGCAACGTAATCGCGCCGCAGAAGATCGCCGACACCCTCGGCGCCGAAATCCTCCGCCTGTGGGTCGCCGCCACCGACTACTCGGGCGAACTGTCGATCTCCGACGAGATTCTCAAGCGCGTCGTCGAGGCCTACCGCCGTATCCGCAACACGCTGCGCTTCCTGCTCGCCAACACCTCGGATTTCGACCCTGGCCGCGACCTGCCGGAAGTCGAGCAATGGTTGGAAATCGACCGCTACGCGCTGGCCATGACCCGGCAACTGCAGGCGCAGTGCGAAGCCGACTACGAGCGCTTCGAGTTCCACCGCGTCGTCCAGTCGCTGCAGACCTTCTGCTCCGAGGATCTCGGCGGTTTCTACCTCGACATCCTCAAGGACCGCCTGTACACCACGGCCGCCGGCTCGCCGGCTCGCCGTTCGGCGCAGGCCGCGCTGTGGCACATCCTGCAGTGCCTGACCAAGCTGATGGCGCCGGTTCTCTGCTTCACGGCCGAAGAAATCTGGCAATTGCAGACCGGCGACGGCGAGCAGTCGGTGATGCTGCAGACCTGGCAGCCGCTGCCGGCGCCGGCAGCGGAAGACGAACTGCTCGAAAAATGGCGCAAGATCCGCAGCTATCGGGCGGAAGTCATGCGCGCCCTCGAAGAACTGCGCATCGCAGGCCGCATCGGCTCGTCGTTGCAGGCCGCAGTGAGTCTGCACTGCGACGGCGAAAAGTACGAACTGCTCGCCTCGCTCGGCGACGACCTGCGTTTTGTCCTCATCTGCTCGCAGACGAACGTCATTCGCGACGCCAGCGACGAGTTGCGGTGCAGCCCGTTGCCGCACGCCAAATGCGAGCGCTGCTGGCACGTGCGCGCCGACGTCGGCGCCAACCCCGATAACCCCGGCCTCTGCGGCCGCTGTATCGACAACCTGCATGGCGAGGGCGAAACCCGTGCCTTCGCGTAACATCGACCGCTGGCTGTGGCTGGCCGGCATCATCGTCGTCTGTGACCAGGTCAGCAAGTGGCTGGTCCTCGCCTGGCTGCAGCCGGGTGATTCGATCTACGTCGCGCCCTTCTTCAACTGGGTGCTGACCTTCAACCCGGGCGCGGCCTTCAGCTTCCTCTCCGATGCGGGTGGCTGGCAGCGCTGGTTCTTCACCGTCCTGGCGCTCGCCATCTCGGCCTGGATCGTCAGCATCCTGCCGCGCCACAGCGGCGAATTCCGGCTCTCGCTGGCGCTGACGCTGATCCTCGGCGGCGCCCTCGGCAATGTCATCGACCGCCTCCGCTTCGGCGCCGTGGTCGACTTCATTCAATGGCACGTCGCCGGTTTCTACTGGCCCGCCTTCAACATCGCCGACTCGGCGATCAGCGTCGGCGCCGTGCTGATGGTCTGGGATCAGCTCGCCAGCAAGCCCGCCGCGCCCGATTCCGCCCGCAGCCGTCCCGGGGAGCAACCTTGAAGGATCCGCGTGCGGCCACCGCCGGGCATTTCCAACGGTACCTCGAGCGAGCAGATCGATGAACCCTATCACGCCCAGCGACGTGTACCCCCAGCTCAGCCCGGTCACGGTCGGACCCGACAGCTATCTGACGCTGCATTACCGCCTCGCCGACCTCGACGGCACCGAGTACGTCAGTACCTTCGACCTGTCGCCGGCGACCCTGCAGATGGGGAGCGGCCAGCTCGCCGAAACGCTCGAAAGCTGCCTGCTCGGACTGCCCGCCGGCGAGCGCCACGTCTTCCAGCTCGACGAAGTGGACGCCTTTGGCAGCCACAACCCGCGCCTCGTCGAACGGATCGCGCGCAGCGCGCTACCGCCGGAGGTGGAACTCCGGGTCAATTCGCTGATCGAATTCAGCTCACCCGACGGCGCCTCCAGCTTCGCGGGCTTCCTACGCGAGCTGAACGACAGCAGCGCGCTGTTCGATTTCAACCATCCGCTCGCCGGCAAGGCAATCCGCTTCGAAGTCGAAGTCATCGCCATCATGTGAGGCCCCGCATGCAGGTCACTCTCGCCAATCCCCGCGGCTTCTGCGCCGGTGTCGAGCGCGCCATCGCCATCGTCGAGCGCGCAATTGAAAAGTTCGGCGCGCCGATCTACGTTCGCCATGAAGTGGTGCATAACCGCTTCGTTTGCGATGACCTGCGCGCCAAGGGCGCCATCTTCGTCGACCATCTGGCCGAGGTCCCCGCCGGCAGCATCGTCATCTTCAGCGCCCATGGCGTCTCCCGGGCCGTGATCGGCGAGGCCAAGGCGCGTGGCCTCAAGGTCTTCGACGCCACCTGTCCGCTGGTCACCAAGGTGCATGTCGAAGTCGGCCGGATGCGCCGGGAGGGCCGCGAGATTGTCATGATCGGCCACAAGGGACATCCAGAGGTCGAGGGCACCATGGGGCAGAGCGCCGACGGCATGTATCTCGTCGAGACCGTCGCCGACGCGCGCCGGCTGGAAGTCGCAAACCCGGCCCGCCTGGCCTACGTCACCCAGACCACCTTGTCGATGGACGACGCCGCACTGGTAATCGCCGCCCTCCAGGAGCGCTTCCCCGAGATCATCGGCCCGAAGAAGGACGACATCTGTTACGCGACGCAGAACCGCCAGGATGCGGTCAAGCAACTGGCCAGGACCAGCGAGGTCGTGATCGTCGTCGGCAGCCGCTCGAGCTCCAACTCGAATCGCCTTCGCGAAGTCGCCGCGCTGATCGGCAGCCGCGCCTATCTGGTCGACCAGGCCGAGCAGATCGACCCCGCCTGGCTCACCGGCGCCAGCCGCGTCGGCGTCACCGCCGGCGCCTCGGCACCCGAAATCCTAGTCCAGGAAGTCGTCGATCAACTGGCGGCTGGCGACCGGAGCAAGGTGGACCAGGTCGATGGCGCCGAGGAAAACGTGACCTTTGCGCTGCCGCGGGAGCTGCAGGGCTGAGGGTTGGATCGAACGGCAAGGGTCGGCCGTTGGCCTTGCCGGACCGCGCGCAGGGCACACCGCCCCTGCATGACCGCGGGTCCTGACGTCGCCCGGCGGCTCGATCGCTGACTGGCTGCGCCGCAGCGCTGCCGCAAATCTCGCCCCCAGCACGCCGGCTCTCGCTTCCCCGATTTCTTGCCCGTTGCATCGCGGCAGCGGCTCGGTGCAAGGATCGGACGTGGATCGGATTGTCCGCGCCCGGTGGTCCAGATGCGTCGGCGCTGTCGACTTTTTTTACACCGCGCGGGATCGGGTCCCGGACTTCCAGACGGTTTTGCTTTTAAGTCAGCTGCTTAATGAATCTGGCACGCAATCTGCTTATAGTCGGCTGCGGACGATTGAAGAGTTCGTTGAAGTCAATAGGCCCCAAACAAAAAACACTGTTTCACTTTTCTCTTGAGGAGATCTTCCCATGTTCAATAAAAAACTGGCCGCCCTCGCCGTCGGCCTCATCGGTTCCATCGCCGCCGTACCGGCCCAAGCCATCAACACCCCGGTGGCACTGGAGCTTGCGCTGCTGGTAGACATTTCTGGCAGCGTTGACGATACGGAGTACGCTCTGCAGAAATCAGGCTACGTCAATGCATTCAAGAACGCAGCGACTAAGGCCGGCATCGCGGGCGTGACGGGCGGAATTGCCGTTACCTACATCGAATGGTCTGGCGCAAACCAACAGTACCAGTTGGTCGACTGGGCGCTGCTAACCGACGCGGCTAGTTCGGAAGCATTCGCCGATGATATCGCGGCCACCACCCGTGGAGGCGGCGGCGCCTTCAACCTGACCGCTCCCGGCAGCGCCATCAACTACGCCGCGCCGCTGTTCAGCAGCAACTCCTACGCCGGTGGCCGTTGGGTCATCGACGTCTCCGGTGATGGCGAGCAAAACGACGGCGCCAACACCGCGGCAGCACGTGACGCCTTCCTTGCCATCGGCGGCCAGCCCACCAGCGTCAACGGTCTTGCCATCGGCGGTGCCGGGCTCGTAACGTGGTATGAAGACAACATCATGGGTGGTACGGCCGGTACATCCCCGTTCGTGATCCAAGCCGCCACCTTCGCCGACTTCGAGGGCGCCGTTCTGACCAAGATCGGCCGCGAGATCAACCCGACCCCCGAGCCAGGTTCGCTGCTCCTGATGGGTGCTGCGCTGGCTGGCGTCTTCGGTGTTCGCCGTCGCGTCAAGTCGGCCTGATGCCATACATCTGCTAATTCGCTAACTAGGTGCCGCGCATCGGCTAGCTTAACGGCATTGCTGTAAAAGAGAGGCCATCGGACAAACCGATGGCCTTTTTCTTATTGGACACCCATTCAAGAGCAGCCGGCTATGCGCGGTTGCTGCCGGCCACCATCCGGAACTCGTAAAGACGGCACTCCAGCGCACCGTTGAACAGCGGGGTTTTCCTGCTCGGGGTCAGGCGGACGAGTTTCGGCAGGCGTGTGTCGGCGCTGATCAGGTAGCAGTTCCAGCCAGCAAAGTGGCGTTTCAGGGCGCTGCCGAGCAAGGGGTAGAACTCGGCGAGTTCGTCATGGTCGGAGACGCGCTCACCGTACGGCGGGTTGCTCACCAGGATGCCGCGCGCGGCGGGGGCATCGATGTCGAGCAGGTCACCGGTGCTCAGTTTGACTGCGGGCAGGAGTCCGGCACGGTCGAGGTTGGCCAGCGCCGCGCGAACGGCAACGGGGGAGATATCGCTGCCGAAAATTCCCGCCTCTGCAGCCGCCGCCTCGCCTGCACGCGCCGCGTCGAGCAGCCTCTTCCAGGCGGCAGGATCGAAATGACGCAGCCGCTGAAACGCGAACTCACGTCTGGCGCCCGGCGCCACGCGCAGAGCCATCTGGGCCGCCTCGATCAGGAAGGTGCCGCTGCCGCACATCGGGTCGAGCAGCGCCACGCCTGGCTGCCAGCCACTCAGGCGCAGTATGCCGGCGGCCAGATTTTCCTTCAGCGGCGCGTCGACGGTCTTCTGGCGAAACCCTCGCTGGTAGAGCGGGGCGCCCGAGGTGTCAAGGTAAAGCGTGCAGTGGTCGCCATTGATGAAACCGTGCACCCGGACATCCGGCTGGCGCGTATCGACGCTTGGGCGAGTCCCCCCGTCACGGCGGAAGCGATCACAGACGGCGTCCTTGATGCGCAGGGTGACGAAGTCGACGCTCTTCAGCGGGCTCTTCACGGCCGTCACGTCAACCCGGATGGTCTGCCCGGCCAGGAACCACTTTGGCCAGGGCGTCTCCAGAGCCAGGCGATAGATGTCCTCCTCGTTGCCATAGGGCGCATGCGCCACCCGCCAGAGGATTCGCGTTGCAATCCGCGAGTGGAGGTTGGCACGGTAGCACGCCGGCCAGTCGGCAAGAAAATGTACGCCGCCGAAGATCTGCTTGAGGTCGCGCGCACCCGCCGCTACGAGGTCTTCTGCCAGCAGTTGCTCGAGGCCGCGCGGGCAGCTTGCAAAAAAAGTTTCCACGATCAATCTCCGGGCAGGTGGACTAGAACGGCTTGAGAACGGCAAGGTAGGTCACCACCAGCAGCAGCAGCACCGGCATCTCGTTGAACCAGCGGTACCAGACGTGACTGTGTGCGTTGCGCCCCGCCTGGAAGTTGCGCAACAGGCGACCGCAGTAGCCGTGATAGGCCACCAGCACCAGCACCAGTGCCGTCTTGGCGTGTAGCCAGCCGCCACCGAAGCCGAAGCCGAACCACAGCCACAATCCCAGGGCGACCGCCAGAACGCCGATCGGCGTCATGAAACGATAGAGCTTGCCAGCCATCAGCAGCAGGCGATCACGCTCGGCGATGCTGTCCGAGGGAACCATTGCCAGGTTGACGAAGATACGCGGCAGGTAGAACAGGCCGGCAAACCAGCTGACCACCATCCACAAATGCAGCACCTTGACTATGAGCACCCGTTTTTCCTTTCTGTGAGCGCAGCGGCGATGCCATCATCGACCTGGGAGTAGCGCAGCCTGACGCGCAGTTCCTTCTTGACCCGCTGGTTCAGCAGCCGGCGGGATTCGCTCATGAACGACAGCTGCAGCGGCGACAGTTGCTCCTCGGCTTCGTGGCGCGACAACCGAGGCACCCTCGGGAGGCCGAAACGGTCGGCAACGAGATCGAAATAGTCAGCCATTCTGATCCGGGAATCGTCGCTCGCATTGTACGTGCGGTTGCTGCGTCCGTAGCGCAGCGCGGCACAGGTCATTATCGCCAGATCGTCGGCATGAATATGGTTGCTATAGACGTCGTCCGCCGCGCGTAGCGCCGGCGTTCCCTTGCGCAAACGGTCGAGCGGCAGGCGGTCGGCGGCATAGATCCCGGGCACGCGCAGGATGCTGACGACGACGCCACGACGGCCAAAGGTGCGTAGCTGGCGCTCCGCATCAAGCCGCCGACAGGCTCGTGCAGTCGCCGGCCGCGGGGGGCGCGTTTCGTCAATCAGCGCCCCCGCGCAATCGCCATAGACCCCGGTAGTGCTTATATACACGATGCGCTGTGGTAGACTCCGGCCGCGGGCCAGCGCGGCAAGCAACCATCGGGTCCGGGTATCGCGGTGATGGCCAGTGACCGAACTGCTGTCGGCGGCCGGGGGCGGTGCCAGGTGAACGATGATGTCAGCCAGACCGACAATGCGCTGCAGGCTGTCTGGCCGATCGAGGTCGGCAAGCACGGGGCGGGCGCCGTTGTCGCGCCAGAAGGCACACTGGTGCGGGTCACGAACCAGAGCGAAGAGGTGGTAACGGCCAAGCAGACGGGGCAGGATACGGCGGGCGATATCACCGCAACCAACGATCAGTAGTTTTTGCACTGCGCAATTTTACCGGATTAGGACATCGGCGGAGAGTCCATGGGTTTTCAGGTCATTGTTCAGCCTGGCCGGCACAGTTTTCACGCCGAGCCTGATGAGACGATTCTCGAAGCCGCGCTGCGCCAGGGGCTGAGTCTTCCCTATGGCTGCCGGGACGGGGTTTGTGGCGCTTGCCGGGGCCAGGTGCTGGCCGGACAGATTGCTCACGGCAAGGCACCGCTCGATGTCCTCGGCGAAGCCGACCGCGAGGCCGGCTTCGCCCTCTTCTGCTGTGCGATGGCCAGAAGCGACCTGTGCATCGAGGGCAGGGAGGTTCGATCGCTGGCGGATATTCCGATCAGGACCTTGCCGGCGCGGGTGCACAAGCTGACGCGGGCAGCGCCGGACGTGATGATCGTCGAGCTCAAGCTGGCCGCCAATGAACGTCTGCAGTTTCTCGCCGGCCAGTATGTCGATATTCTGCTCAAGGACGGCAAGCGGCGCGCCTTCTCGCTGGCCAACGCCCCGCATGACGACGCCTGTCTCGAGTTGCATGTCCGCCACGTGCCCGGCGGACAGTTTACCGATCATCTCTTCAGCACCATGAAGGAACGCGACCTCCTGCGCCTGCGCGGGCCGCACGGCAGCTTCTTCCTGCGCGAGGACTCGCCAAAGCCGATGCTGCTGGTCGCCGGTGGAACCGGCTTTGCACCGATCAAGGCGATCGTCGAACATGCGATTGCGCAAGGCAACGAACGACCCATGCATATCTACTGGGGTGGGCGCTGTTTGGCCGATCTCTACCTTCTCCGGCTTGCCGAACAGTGGCCCGTGCAGCATGCCCACATTCGTTTCACCCCGGTCCTCTCCGAATCGCCCGCAGACCAACACTGGGCAGGACAAACCGGCCTCGTGCACCTGGCTGCGATGGCTGACCACCCTGACCTTTCCGGCCATCAGGCCTACGTCTGCGGCTCACCGGCGATGGTGGCTGCGACCAGGCGGGATTTCCTTGGACGTTGTCGGTTGCCGGCAGAAGCGTTCTTTGCCGACTCCTTCGACTACGCTGCCGACACCCTGAAGGCGATGGAAGCCAGCCAACAATCGAATACAAAGGTTGCTCCGCATGTATGAAGTCTTCATGTCCCGCCAGCCTCTGGTCAATCGCCAGAGCCGGATCATCGCCACCCGACTGACGCTCCACCTGGGAAACCAGGGGGGAATGCAGGCTGCGGTCAGCACTCTCGACGGGCTGTCAGACGTCTGGCCGCCAGGCGAAAAGCCGGTGTTCATCAGTTGCGGCCAGGCCAGCTGTGATGCCAGCCTGCTCGACTGGTCGGCACCCCAGAACGCGACCCTCGAATTGCCGGCAGCCAGTCTGATAAGCGAGCAGGGCGCCGACCTGATCGCGGCGCTGCAGACCTGGCAACCGACGCTCTGCCTGCACTTTGATCCCCAGGCGACGCAGGCGATGACAACCGGGGTGCAGTGCCGTTTCATCGGCTTCGACGCCCGGCGATTCAACCTGGCCCAACTCAAGTTACTCGCCGCCCGGACCCGCTCACTGGGCATCGGCATCGCCTTCAATGTCGAGACAGCGGCAGACTTCCGCGCGTGCATGGAGGCGGGGATGACTGCCGCCTCCGGTTGGTTTTTCACCTCACCGACCAGCGCACCGGCAAAGGCGCTCAACCCTGGACAGGCCAATATCGTACGCGTGCTTAACCTGGTCCGCAGTAACGCCGAAATCCGCGAAATCGAGGCGGCTCTCAAGCAGGACATCGCGATTTCCTACAAGCTGCTGCGCTACATCAACACGGCCGGTTTCGGCCTGTCCTGTGAGATCCAGTCGTTTCGGCACGCCGTCAACATGCTCGGCTACGACAAGCTCAACCGCTGGCTGTCACTGTTGCTGGGGACGGCGAGCAAGGACCCGATGGCGCCCGCCTTGATGCATACGGCGCTGTTCAGGGCCCGCCTGATGGAATTGCTGGCCAACGGCCTGGTCGACAAATCGGAGTACGACAACCTGTTCATCACCGGCGCCTTCTCCTTGCTCGACGCGCTGCTCGGCGTCGGCATCGAACAGGTCCTCGATGCGATGCGCCTGCCTGAGCCAATCTCTGACGCCCTGCTCGGCAACGGCGGCCGCTATCAGGCTTTCCTGGAACTGGCGCTGGCCAGCGAGAAAAACGATGGCCAGATGATCGCCGAGCAGGCGGCCATGCTTGGCCTGACGGCTACCCAGTTCAACCGCGCCCAGATGCAGGCGCTTTCCTTCGCCGACGCGATGGAGTTCTAGTGCGGGCGGCTATTCGCCGAGATACGCTGCCCGCACCTTGGGGTCGGCCAGCAGCTTGTTTGATTCGTCGGTGACCGTGATCTCGCCGCTCTCCATGACGTAGCCACGCTGACTGACCTCCAGCGCCAGCTTGGCATTCTGTTCGACGAGCAGGATGGTCATGCCCTCACTGGCAACCGCACGAATCACCTCGAAGATTTTCTGCACCATGATCGGCGCCAGCCCCATCGACGGCTCGTCGAGCAGCAGCAGGCGCGGCTTGCTCATCAATGCGCGGCCGATCGCCAGCATCTGCTGCTCCCCGCCCGAGAGGGTTCCTGCAACTTGCTGCGCCCTCTCCTTGAGACGGGGAAAGAGCCCGAGAACATGCTCCAGGTCGCGCGCGATGGCGGCCTTGTCATTGCGCGCGTATGCACCCATGTACAGGTTTTCGAGGCTAGTCATGCGCGGGAAAACCCCCCTGCCCTCGGGCACCAGCGCGATCCCTTCTGCCACCAGGCCATGCGGCGGCAAGGCGAGAAGTTCCTTGCCGCGATAACGGACGCTGCCGCCAGCGGGATCGAGCAATCGAGAAAGGGCGCGCAAGGTGCTGCTCTTGCCGGCACCATTGGCACCGATCAGAGCGACCATTTCGCCTTCGTTGACATGGAAGGTGATGCCACGAACAGCTTGGATACCACCATAGGAAACCCGCAGTCCGCTAACCTCGAGCATGTTTCATCCGTTCCCTTCAGGCCACCGAACCGCCGAGGTAGGCCTCGATCACGCGCGGATCCCTCTGCACGACCGACGGTACGTCCTCGCAGATCTTCTCGCCGTAGTCGAGTACCGCGACCCTTCCGCACAAGCCCATCACCAGTTTGACGTCGTGCTCGATCAACAATATGGTCACCCCATCCCGACAGATGCCTTCAACGAGTAACCGCAAGGCCTCGGTTTCAGTGCCGTTCATGCCCGCGGCCGGCTCGTCGAGTGCGAGCAGCTTCGGTTCGGTGGCCAAGGCCCGGGCAATTTCCAGGCGCCGCTGATCGCCGTAGGAAAGGTGCCGGGCGTAGTCATGTGCCCGCTCCTGAATTCCCACGTAGTGCAGCAACTCGTCTGCCCGGCGAGCGATCGCCGCCTCCTCGGCCCGCGTCGCCGAGTTGCGGGTGACCGCACCAAAGACGCCGGCATGCGTCCGCAAGTGGCGGCCGACCATGACATTCTCGATTGCCGTCATGTTGCCAAACAGGCGGATGTTCTGAAACGTGCGGGCAATCCCGACTTCGGCCGCCTTGTGTGGCGCATCGGCCTCCAGCTTGACGCCGTCGAAGACGAAATGACCACTCTCGTGCTTGTAAAGACCTGTCAGGCAATTGAAAAAGGTCGTCTTGCCGGCGCCATTCGGCCCGATCAGGCCATAGATCTCTCCCCGGCGAATGGTCAGGGAAACATCGTGCAGGGCCTTGACCCCGCCGAAATGCTTGGCGACCTCATGCGCTTCGAGAAGAACCGGCTGCTGGCTCATGCTCAATCCGTCGCCTCGGCCAGTTCACGACGGCGCAGCGACGAAGGCCACAGGCCCGCCGGACGAAAGCGCATCACAAGTACCAGGGCGAGACCGAAGACGAGCATTCGCAAGCTCTCTGGGTCGATGATCATGCGTCCGAAGGCGGCCTGCTGAATTGGTTCGATGCCATAGCGGAGCGCCTCGGGCAATGCGGTCAGTAGAACGGCGCCGAGGATCACTCCGGGGATGTGCCCCATGCCGCCGAGGACGACCATGGCCAGAATCGTGATCGACTCCATCAGCGAGAAGCTCTCGGGGCTGACAAACCCCTGCATGGCAGCAAAGACACCGCCGGCGATGCCGCCGAATGATGCGCCCATGGCAAAGGCGAGCAGCTTGATGTTTCGCGTATTGATGCCACAGGCCTTGGCCGCCACTTCGTCCTCGCGAATCGCCTGCCAGGCGCGACCGATGCGTGAATCCTGCAAACGCATATTGACGACGATCACCAGGATGGCCAAGGCGACCAGCAGGAAATAATACTTTTGCGGTCCCGAAAGGGTGACGCCCAGGATGGTGCTGGTCTGGGAAAAGGAAAAATCACCGATCCTGATGGGATCAATCAGGGTGATGCCCTGCGCGCCATTGGTGACGTTGATCGGCGCATTGAGATTGTTCATGAAGATGCGGATGATCTCACCGAAGCCCAGAGTGACGATTGCCAGGTAGTCCCCGCGAAGTTTCAGCGTCGGGGCCCCGAGGAGAACGCCGAAGAGACAGGCAAGCGCCGCGCCGAAGGGCAGGATTACCCAGAAAGGCAGGTGGATCCCGAAATGCGGCGAGGCCAGCAGCGCGTAGGCATAGGCGCCGACGGCGTAGAAGGCGACGTAACCCAGATCGAGCAGGCCGGCATAACCGACAACGATATTCAGGCCAAGCGCCAGGAAGACGTAAAGGATCGCGAAATTGGCAATGCGCACCCAGGCCTGGCCACCCAGAGCGGCCACGAAGGGAACCGCGAGCAAGGCTGTGGCGAGCAGCAGCAGTCCCAACCAGTGTTGCTGCCAGAAAGGGAATTTCTTGCGCGGGAGGTTCATGCGCGATCTCCAGTACGCTCGCCAAACAGCCCCGAGGGACGAAACATCAGCACAATGATCAACACCACGAAGGCAAAGATGTCCTGGTAATGGCTACCCAGGAAATCACCGGTCAGATCACCGATGTAGCCAGCACCCAGCGCCTCGATGATGCCCAGCAACAAGCCGCCGGCCATGGCTCCTGCCATATTCCCGATACCGCCCAGCACAGCCGCAGTGAACGCCTTTAGGCCGAGCATGAAACCCATCTGGTAATGGGCGATCTCGTAGTACGAGCCGACCATGCAACCGGCCAGTGCGCCCAAGGCCGAACCGATGATGAAAGCCATGGCAATGACGCGGTTGATGTCGACGCCCATCAGCAAGGCCACGTGCGGGTTCTGCGCCGTTGCCCGCATGGCCATGCCGATACGGGTGCGCTGCACCAGGTAGGTGAGGCCGAGCATCACCAGCGCCGCCAGACACACGATCGCCACCTGTACATTGGTGAAACTCGCGCCGCCGACCTCAAAAATTTCCTTGTTGATCATCGGCGGGAAGGTGATGTAATTCCGGCCCCAGATGATCATCGCCACATTCTGGAGGACGATCGACATGCCGATCGCCGTGATCAGCGGCGTCAGTCTTGGCGCATGTCGCAGCGGGCGATAGGCAACCCGCTCGAGTGCCCAGCCCAGAATCATGCAGGCAAGCACTGCAACCAGCAGACCGATGCCGAGAATCAGCAGCGGCGGCATCCCCGAGCCAGCGAGCGAAACAATCACCGTGAAAGCCACCATCGTACCGATCATCACCACCTCACCGTGGGCGAAGTTGATCAGACCGATGATCCCGTACACCATGGTATAACCCAACGCGACGAGGGCGTAGACGGCACCGAGTGTGAGTCCGTTGATCAGTTGCTGAAGGAGAGTGTCCATGGTCAGGCTTTCCGCAACGAGGCACTGTTGGCGAACCAGAGGTTCCGACTCATGGCACCAGGGAGGGAGCCACGCGGATACGCGGCCCGGTTCAAACTGAGCGGATGCGGCTACAGGAAAGCGGAGGGAATGGCCATAGCCACTCCCTCCCTGCCGGCTGGCGCGGCTGCCCTTACTTGGGCGCGGTACCGCCTTCGCTCTTCAGCGTCACCAGCTTGCCATCCTTGATCTCGAAAACGGTAATCGCACCGTTCTTGATATCGCCCTTCTCGTCGAACTCGATCTTGCCGGTAACACCGTCGTAGGAGGTCTTGCCCACTTCCGGCAGATATTTTGCCGG
Source organism: Candidatus Accumulibacter necessarius (assembly GCA_017302435.1). Taxonomy (GTDB): domain Bacteria; phylum Pseudomonadota; class Gammaproteobacteria; order Burkholderiales; family Rhodocyclaceae; genus Accumulibacter; species Accumulibacter necessarius. The sequence goes on along the minus strand of JAFLDL010000001.1, from coordinate 158,694 downwards.
GTCTGCAGAATTGGCCCGCTTCATCGCGTCAACCAAGACCATCACCGCATCGTAGCTGTAGGGCGAGTAGATCTGGATCTGGCCATACTTCTTGGTGAAATCTTCCAGGAACTTCTGGCCGTTCGGGAGCTTTTCAGGCGGCAGGCCGGCCTGCGTGCAGATGACGCCTTCGGATGCCGGCCCGGCAAGCTTGATCAGCTCTGGCGAGCAACCGCCGTCACCGGTGGTGAACTTCGCCTGGATACCGAGTTCCTTGATCTGCTTGAGCATCGGACCACCCACCGCATCCATGCCGCCAAGGAAGATCACATCCGGCTTTTTCGCCTTTATCTTGGTCAGAATCGCCTTGAAGTCGGTCGCCTTGTCGGTCGTGAATTCGCGCGCGACAACCGTTGCACCGGCTGCCTTGGCGGCCTTCTCGACCTCGTCAGCCAGACCCTGGCCATAGGCGGTGCGGTCGTCGATGATCGCAATCTTCTTGCCACCCAGATCCTTGACCGCGTAGGTGCCGACCACCGAACCCTGCTGGATGTCGTTGGCCATCACCCGGAAGGCGGTATTGAAGCCCTGCTGTGTGTATTTCGGATTGGTTGCCGAAGGCGAAATCTGCGGCAGGCCGGCCTGGTTGTAGATCGCCGAGGCGGGAATGGTCGTACCCGAGTTCAGGTGACCGACCACGCCAGCCACCTTGGCGTCGACCAGCTTTTGGGCAACGACGGTACCGGTCTTCGGGTCAGCCTGGTCGTCCTCGCCGAGCAGTTCGAACTGGACAACCTTGCCACCGATTTCGACCTTCTTCGCGTTAGCGTCTTCGATAGCCAGACGGGCACCGTTTTCGTTGTCCTTGCCGAGGTGGGCGATCGGGCCGGTCAGCGGCGCAACGTGGCCGATCTTGACCACTATTATTTCCGGCTTTGCCGGCGCCGGAGCGGCGGCGACAGGCGCCGCAGCGGGTGCTGCAGCCTTGGGCTCTTCCTTCTTGCCACAACCGACCACCGCCAGGGACGCGGCGAGAACAACAAGTACACCAGGGATACGTACGTGGTTCATAGACTTGATCTCCAATATTGTGTTTGTTACCGGGCCAGCGAACGGGCGATTGTCCAAGTACATCAGGACCTTGTCAACCGGCATGTCACGCTGGCGCCGGCAGAATCACGACTAGGCGCCTTTCCCAGAAACGGAAAACCGGCGCTCGGCCGGTTCTTTCTTTGCTTCATCGCCTATTTCAGGCTGAGGATCCACTTCACCAGCTTGGTCGCCTCGTCCGGCTTGACCGACGGGTTCGGCGGCATCGGCACCGGGCCCCAGACACCCTTGCCGCCCTCGATCACCTTCTTGGCGAGCATTGGTTCATCCTTGGCGGTGTACTTCTTGGCCACGTCCTTGTACGCCGGACCGACGACTTTCTTGTCCACAGCGTGGCAAGACAGGCAGTTCTTGGACTTGGCCAGGGCTTCATCAGCCTGGACAGCACCGGCGGACATCACGCCGGCGGCAGCCAGCAGGCACGCGTAGATCGCTTTCATGCTCTTACTCCGTTCAGATAAGGGGTTTGCAACGTTCCGATATTATTTCAGTTTGGCCGGCTTGGAAAGCCTCTTCACCCCATCAGCCAGCAGCACCCGTGACCACAGTTCAATAACGTTCATCCACCGCTGATCGTTGACAACGCTTCCCCGAAAACGGCGCGACCGCCACCTGGAATCAGCGCCGCTTCAACTGTCCCAGATCACGCACCGCACCGGTCGCCGCCGAGGTGGCCATCAGGGCGTAGGCCTGCAACGCCTGCGAAACGACCCGCTGGCGCGCAGCCGCCGGCTGCCAGGCACCCTCGCCCCTGGCGTCCATCCCCGCACGACGCCTGGCGAGTTCGGCATCGGCAATGGCCAGATGGATACGACGCCCTGGAATATCGATCTCGATCAGGTCGCCTTCTTCCACCAGACCGATCGCCCCACCCTCAGCCGCTTCGGGGGAGACGTGCCCGATCGACAGGCCGGAGGTGCCGCCGGAAAAGCGACCATCGGTGAGCAGTGCACAGACCTTGCCCAGCCCTTTCGACTTCAGGTAGGAGGTGGGATACAGCATCTCCTGCATGCCCGGCCCGCCCTTCGGACCTTCATAGCGGATCACCACGACCTCGCCGGCTCTGACCTGATCGCCGAGAATCGCCTGGACGGCATCATCCTGGCTTTCGAAAACGCGCGCCTTGCCGGTAAACACCCAGATGCTTTCATCAACGCCGGCGGTCTTCACGATGCAGCCGTCAGTCGCGATATTGCCGTAGAGCACAGCCAGACCGCCATCCTGCGAATAAGCGTTTGCCTGGCTGCGAATGCAGCCGTGTGCGCGATCCAGATCGAGCGCAGGGTAGCGCCGGTTCTGCGAAAAAGCCGTCTGCGTCGGAATCCCTCCCGGCGCCGCCAGGTAGAACTGGCGCACTGGCGACGCCTGCGTACGCATCACATCCCAGGTGTCGATCGCCTCGCCGAGTGTCCTCGCATGCACCGTCGGCACACCGCGATGAATCAGGCCCGCGCGGTCGAGTTCCCCGAGGATGGCGAAAATGCCTCCAGCACGGTGCACGTCCTCCATGTGGTAGTCAGGCGTTGCCGGCGCCACCTTGGCCAGACACGGGACCTGACGCGAGATTCGGTCGATGTCGTCCATCGTGAAATTCACCCCGCCCTCCTGCGCGGCCGCCAGGATATGCAACACGGTGTTCGTCGAACCGCCCATCGACACGTCCAGCGTCATCGCATTCTCGAAGGCTTCGAAAGTGCCGATGGCGCGGGGCAACACCGAGGCGTCATCCTGCTCGTAGTATCGGCGGCAGAGCTCGACGATCTGGCGGCCAGCCTGCAGAAACAGCCCACGGCGATCGGCATGGGTGGCCAGAAGACTACCGTTGCCTGGCAGCGAAAAGCCCAGTGCCTCGGTCAGACAGTTCATCGAATTGGCCGTGAACATGCCCGAACACGACCCGCAGGTTGGGCATGCGGACCGTTCGAAGGTGTCGACTTCCTCGTCGGAGCAATTGCTGTCGCCGCCCTTGACCATCGCATCGACGAGGTCGACCGCAATCACCTTGCCGCCCCATGTCACCTTGCCTGCTTCCATCGGGCCACCGGAAACAAAGACGGTCGGGATGTTGACCCGCATTGCCGCCATCAACATCCCCGGCGTGATCTTGTCACAGTTCGAAATGCACACCATCGCGTCGGCGCAGTGGGCATTGACCATGTATTCGACCGAGTCGGCGATCAGGTCGCGCGACGGCAGCGAATACAGCATGCCGTCGTGCCCCATGGCGATGCCGTCATCGATGGCGATGGTGTTGAATTCCTTGGCAACGCCACCGGCTGCCTCGATCTCGCGCGCCACCAACTGGCCCAGATCCTTGAGGTGCACATGCCCAGGAACGAACTGCGTGAAGGAATTGACCACGGCAATGATCGGTTTGCCGAAGTCCCCATCCTTCATGCCCGTAGCACGCCACAGCGCGCGTGCGCCGGCCATGTTGCGACCGTGGGTCGAGGTGCGGGAACGGTAGTGCGGCATGGCGAATCTCCAATCGGGAATGGGCCAGAGAGTGACGGGCTATAATGCGGATTCTATCCGAAACCCCCGGGGTGTTCGCGCCGTGTTGATCCATCCGCAGTTCGACCCAGTCGCGCTTTCACTCGGCCCGCTGAGCGTTCACTGGTACGGGCTGATGTACCTGCTCGCCTTTCTCCAGTTCTGGTGGCTTGGCCGCTACCGGATTCTGAACCATCCGCAGCTTTCGCAAGCAGGCTGGACGGTGCGGCAGCTCGACGACCTGCTGTTCTACGGCGTCCTTGGTGTGATTGTCGGCGGCCGGCTTGGCCAGGTCCTGTTCTACGAGCCGGAATACTACCTCGCGAATCCCCTGCAGATCCTGGCGGTATGGCGTGGCGGAATGTCGTTCCATGGCGGCTTTCTCGGTGTGTTGATCGCGATGTGGCTTTACGCCCGGAAAACCGGCCACGCCTGGCTCGAGATCACCGACTTCATCGCACCGCTGGTGCCACTCGGCCTGGCCGCCGGACGCATCGGCAACTTCATCAATGGTGAGCTGTGGGGACGTGTGGCTGATCCGTCGCTGCCATGGGCAATGGTTTTTCCCTGGGTCGACAACTTGCCACGGCACCCTTCGCAGCTCTATCAGGCCGGCCTCGAAGGCTTCGTGCTGTTCATTGTCCTGTGGCTGTACTCGAGCCACAGGCGACCGCGCGCAGCCATTTCGGGAGTCTTCCTGATCGGTTACGGCTTCCTGCGTTGGGCCGCCGAGTACTTTCGCGCCCCGGATGCGGGGATTTTCGGCTTTTCATATACTGTGAGCATGGGGCAGTGGTTATCGCTGCCGATGATTGTTGTCGGAATCGTTTTTGTCGTTTACGCGCATCGCCAACGCACCTGAGTCGAAGCGTCGTTGGCCGCGCGACAAAGGAGGAAACAATGGCTGAAGGCATGGTTGTGCGGGGGCTGCGCCGGGTGCGCACGCTGCTCGCAGAGGGTAGCACTCCGCGTGGCCTGGAAGGAAGACGGCTGCTCCGCGTTCGTGATCTGCTACATGAATGCGCCAGTGGCATCGGCGGTGAAGTCTCGGCACGGCAGCGCGCCGGCCGTCTGGCGGAAGCCTACCTGCGTCTCAACGACGAGGGTCGAGCCACGTTCCTGCGTATTGTCGCCACCGAATTTGGTCCCGACCCGCAGAAGGTCGCCAAGGCGCACGCAGACTATCAGGCCGCGATCGGCAGCGATGCGCAGTGGGCTGCCGAGTCCGCGCTGCGCAACGCCATGCGCTCGTCGCGCCTGCGCATCCTGACCCAGTTCAATGCCCTGCCCCAAGGGGTGAAGTTCCTCGTCGACCTGCGTGCCGACCTGCTGCGCTATGTCGAAACGGATCCGGCGCTGCGTTCTCTTGACCGCGAACTCGAGTCCCGGCTCAGCGCCTGGTTTGACATCGGTTTCCTGGGACTGCAGCGCATCACGTGGAGTTCACCGGCGGCGCTGCTCGAAAAGCTGATCGAGTACGAGGCAGTGCATGAGATCCGCTCATGGAGCGATCTCAAGAACCGGCTCGATTCCGATCGTCGTTGCTACGCCTTCTTCCATCCCCGGATGCCGATGGAACCGCTGATCTTCGTCGAGGTCGCTCTGACTGATCATCTCGCAGACAATGTCCAGACGCTGCTCGACGAACATGCCCCTGTATTCGACGCGCAACGGGCCAGCACGGCGATCTTCTATTCGATCTCGAACACCCAGATCGGCTTGCGCGGAGTGTCATTCGGCAATTTCCTGCTCAAGCGCGTCGTGGACGATCTCAAGCGCGACTACCCGCGACTGGTCAGCTTTGCCACACTGTCCCCCCTGCCCTCGCTCCGGCGCTGGTCCGAGAAAACACCTGACGCCTGGCAGCAGGCCTTCAACCGAGCCGATATCGAGCGGATCAAACGCCATCTGGCGCCGGAAATGCCCGCCCCAGATGGCGCTGACGACCTGCCGAAACTGCTTGCGGATGATCGCTGGGCGAATGACGAGCGGCTGGCACGCGCCCTGCAACACGGGCTGACCCGCCTGGCCGCACGCTATCTGCTGACCACCGGCAAGGGTGGCAGGCCTTATGACCCGGTCGCCCGCTTTCACCTCGGCAACGGCGCGCGCATCGAACGCCTCAATTACCTGGCCGACACCTCGGCGCGCGGCCGGGAGCAGTCCTACGGCCTGATGGTGAATTATCTTTACGACCCTGATACTATCGAAGCCAATGTCGAAGCTTTTTCCCGCAGCGGCGAGATTGCTGCCGCTGCAGCCATCCGTCGTTCTGCCCGTGACTGAGAATGCCCGGCCAGAACGTTTTTCCGCTCCTGTTAGACGAAAGAACACCACATGAACGAACGTCCATTCAAAGTCCTCGGAATCCAGCAAATCGCCATCGGCGGCCCGGACAAGATGAAGCTGCGGCAACTGTGGGTCGATATGCTCGGCCTCGAAATTACCGGCAACTTCGTCAGCGAACGCGAAAACGTCGATGAAGACATCGTCGCCATGGGTAAAGGTCCGTTCAAGGTCGAAGTCGACCTGATGCAACCGGTCGACCCCGAAAAGAAACCCGCAGTGCACGCAACGCCGCTCAATCACGTCGGCCTGTGGATCGATGACTTGCCAAAGGCCGTTGAATGGCTGAGCGCCAACGGAGTGCGCTTTGCGCCGGGCGGAATCCGCAAGGGTGCAGCCGGCTTTGACATCACTTTCCTGCATCCAAAGGCGAACGCAGAATTTCCCATCGCCGGTGAAGGGGTGCTGATTGAAATGGTGCAAGCGCCACCGGAAGTGATTGAGGCTTTCGCCAAACTGGCCTGAGAACCACCCACATCACGAAACCACCACGCCAGAACAAGGGCGACTTCGCTGATCGCGCGCACCCCGGGCGGCCTCATCGACCGGGGTGTAAGCACTGCTCCGTCTATCGACGGCACGATTTCCGGCAGCAGCTTCGCCGGCCAACGGCCAGCAAGCGAAGGCATGCGCTTGCGCTCTTCAACTGCCAGACCGCATCCCCGTCGACGACCGCCGGTTCCCATTCACCTCATCGGGTCTGAAACACGCACCCCAGGCGGGCGCCTCGGCCGGTACGGCAGGCCGGCAAACTCGTACGCTCACGAGATCGCACGTTTTGTGCGCGGTGGTGTTCATTTTTGCGAAAAAATGAACGATAATTGCCAACCCCGGGGAGTTCCGGCGCAAGGAGGAGGAGAACCATGCCAGAAATTCATCACGTCGGGATCCTTCACCGACCCGTGATCGACCCGGCAAGCCCGCTGGGGTCGACCGCGTTGAACGCCGCCGCGCACCCCGTACCGCTGTTCGAGTATCGTCGGCAAGCAAGGCCATCGTCTGGAACATAGCGCCACGCCAGGAGGCGCTTTCATCTCTCAGCAGTTTTCAGCCACACCAAGGAGGCATCAATGAGTGAAGTCAAAGCCGTGCAAGAAGAGGTCGTACCGGAAAACAAGCAGGACACTACCGAAAGCGTCAGCTCGGAGCCGGCATCGGCTCCGCCAGTCGCCGCCTCCGACAAGGCCGTGCCCAAAGCACCAGCGAAAGCAGCCGCCAAGAATACTGAGCAGAAAACTGTGTTAAAGAAGGATGCCGTGAAGACCAAGGGTCAGAAGGCGGTAAAAGGCAAGCCGGCAGCACCGCAGCAGGCAACTCCAGGCATTGTCAATCTGAATGAAGTCGCCCACCCTGCTCGCAAGCCACCGCTAAAGACCAAGGATTACGAAGAGACGCTGTCGAAAATGCAGATCGAACTGGTAAAACTGCAGGAGTGGATCAAGTTCAAGCGCCTGAAAGTGGTCGTCCTGTTCGAAGGACGCGATGCCGCAGGCAAAGGCGGCACGATCAAGCGGATCACCGAGAGCCTCAGCCCGCGCGTGACCCGCGTCGCCGCGTTGCCGGCACCGACCGACAGAGAGCAGAGCCAGTGGTACTTCCAGCGCTACGTCCAGCACCTTCCGGCCGGCGGCGAAATGGTCCTCTTCGACCGTAGCTGGTACAACCGGGCGGGCGTCGAGCGGGTGATGGGCTTTTGTACTGAAGACGAATACCGGGAATTCCTGCGCAGCTGCCCAGAATTCGAGCGCATGCTCGTCCGTAGCGGCATCATCCTGATCAAGTACTGGTTTTCGGTCAGCAACGAAGAGCAGGAGCGCCGTTTCCAGAAGCGGATCTTTCATCCGGAAAAGCACTGGAAGCTCAGCCCGATGGATCTGGAATCGCGCGCACGCTGGGTCGAATACTCGAAAGCCAAGGACGCCATGTTCGCCCACACCGACATCAAGCAGGCACCGTGGTATGTGGTTGACGGTGACGACAAGAAGCGCGCCCGGTTGAACGTCATCACGCATCTGCTGAACATGATCGACTACGAGGACCTCACACCGCAGCCGATCGTCCTGCCGCCCCGCCAGGATGAGGGCGGCTATGTCCGCCCGCCGATCACCGACCAGACCTTCATTCCTGAGGTGTATTGAGCAGCAGCCAAGAAAAAACCCCGCGGCTGCGGGGTTTTTTTGGCTTCCTTACCGGACCGCTGCGGTATCCATCAGCCAGCCCGGCCCCAGGATGGCTACTTGTAATAACCGACGGCACACACCTGGTCGGCGACCTTGGTGACGAACGCGACCTTGGCCACCGGATCAGTCTGGCCGGGACGCGGCCACATGTAGGAAACCTCCGCAATCGAACCGTCCTTGGCTGCCGCGTAGACTTCGGCGCCCAGCGGCTTGCCCGCCTTGTCCTTGAGATCCTTCAGGCTCTTCCCGACCAAGGTCGGATGAGCAGTGAAGTTTCCATCCGGCCCACCGCAGTACGGATACAGGTCACGATCCTTGAAGCCCCCTTCACCCTTGGTGAACATCTGAAGCGCTTTGGCCTTGTCGGCCTTGACTGCAACAACGGCCTTTTCGAGCATGGCTTTCGCCTCGGCAGGCGTCCCATACTCCGCCGCGATGGCGGTACCGACAGATCCGAGAAAAGCCATTGCTGAAACCACAGCTAATTGACGCAGCATCGTAAGTCTCCTTTTCAAGTTATCACACAGCAAACGAAGTGCTGGTGTATCGCAAGCGAGCAGGGAAACCCCACTCGCGCCTCATGGTAGCTCAAAACCGGCCGGGGTGACGGACATCATGAGATTGCTGAAGTGCGACTGCCGGCTGGCGCAGAAGAAGCCGCTTCCGCCGCAGGCTCACTCGTCGTCGTCGGCGGGGGCAATGCTGCACTGAGCACGATTTCGGGCGCGTAGAGCCATCGCCATCTCGAAGGCCGCTTGTGTGAAACTCAGAATCTCTGCGAACTCCTCATCGCTGAGCGCACGGGCATCGTCATTACTGCGATAGACATTGACGAACTGATGTTCGCGCACCGTCTGCAGCACCAGCTTGCCGACGCCCAGCCCTTCGAGGCTCTTCCACAGTTCCGGATTGGAACTGCGCGTCAGCCGCATGACAAAGCCGACCGGGTCATTGCGACCGAAGACCGCCGCCAGTCGCAGGATCAGCTCGAAAGAGAGGGCGATGCGACCGTTCTCGATCGCCTCGATCAGAGACGGATCCTTGAGGTCTATCGCTGCGCCGACTTCGGCGATGGTCAGGCCGGCCGTCTCACGCATCGCGCGGAGTACCGCACCGGTCCGGCCCCAGGCAGCCGGTTCCGCCATGCTCGGCAAGACCGCTCGCACGACCTCGCTTGCCGCATCGATCGGATGGCCCTCCTGCAGCGCCCGGCTCACCTTGCCGGCAGTCTCGATCGCCCGCCCGGCAAGCACTGTCGTCGAACTCATGTCCAGCAATCGGCCGGCCATGGCGCGCATCTGATCAACGAGACCGGGCTCTGCCGGCGGACGAATCTCGGTCGTCGCTTCAGCAGCGGGCTTCTTCGTGTTTCGCCTGGGAACCGAAGCCTTCCGCTTTTCTGCTGGTGAGGGTGGGCTGGTCATGATTCATCCTTTCCTGGGGGTGACGACAGGCGGACCGCGAGGTGATCCAATCCGACTGAATTCATTGCTTCGTCCATGGTCAAAGGACGCGGTCTCGTAGCATCATACACAAAACCCGTATCCATCAGAGGAGACATCCGTGAGCCGCAGTAGCGATTTTGACAGCCTCGTTCCCACCGTTCCCTTCAGCCGACGCCAGTTCATGGTCAGCGCCCTCGGCGCTGGGTTCGCCCTGACGGTGCAACCCGTTGCCGCTCAGACCATCATCACAACCGATAGCGTCGGCCTCACTGCCGGCGAGGTCAAGATTCCGGCTGCCGGCGGCGAGATGCCAGCCTATCGCGCACAACCGGCAAGCGGCGGCAACTGGCCGGTGATCCTCGTGGTCCAGGAGATTTTCGGTGTCCATGAGTACATCAAGGATTTCTGTCGTCGTCTGGCCAAGCTCGGCTACCAGGCCATCGCGCCCGAGCTCTTCGCGCGGCAGGGTGACCCGCGGCAATACAGCAACGTGGCGGAACTGCTCAGCAAGGTGGTCAGCAAGGTTCCTGACGGGCAGGTCATGAGCGACTTCGACGCCTGCGTCGCCTGGGCCGGTGCCCATGCTGGTGACGTCAATCGCCTGGGGATCACCGGCTTCTGCTGGGGCGGCCGGATCGCCTGGTTGTACGCCGCGCACAATCCACAGCTCAAGGCCGGCGTCGCCTGGTATGGACGACTCGTTGGCCAGACCAGCGAACTGACCCCCAGGCAGCCGATCGACGTTGCTGGCAAGCTGAACGCGCCGGTGCTCGGCCTTTACGGCGGAATCGATCAGGGCATCCCGATCGAAACCGTAGACCAGATGAGCGAGGCGCTCGCCAGTGCCGCCAATCCGGCCAGCAAGGCGTCGACAATCCATGTCTATGACCAGGCGCCGCATGCCTTTCATGCGGACTATCGACCGAGCTACCGCAAGGACGAGGCTGAGGATGGCTGGCGCCGCCTGCAGGCGTGGTTCCGGCAGCACGGCGTCTGATCTGCTCGACGCGAGTGCGGTGGTCGCAGATGCGCGTCGCGCCGCTCATCTGCCATCACATCAGCTGGTCGGCGCCAACGCAACCTCAGGTCCACTCCACCTCGCTGGCATCGCCGTAGGTTTCGATCCCCAAGAGCCCGGCGACCTTTCGCCCCCCCGGGTCGATCATCGGCGAAACCACGATCAGACGCCATACCTCTCGCTCAGGCGCGAGCCGGCCAACGCAGCACGCCGGTCGCCAGCGCGGTTCCCAGAACGACGATGACGCCGCCGACGAGCATGCCGGCAGCAAGCCTTTCGCCGAGGAACAGGCTGCCCCAGAGGACACCGAAGAGCGGGATCAGGAAGGTCACCGTCACGGCGCGCGAAGCGCCGACGTTGGCAATCAGGCGGAAGAAAAGCAGAAAGGCGAGCGCGGTGCAGCCGACGCCGAGAACGATGGCCGCCGACCACGCCATCAAGCCGGGCTGCACGGTCGGCCAGAACCAGACGGCAAAGGGCAGCAGGAGCGCGGCGGCAACGATCTGCGAGCCGGCAGCGCTGACCAGCGCCGGCACGCCGCCCAGCAGACGCCGGGTCAGGTTGGCGGCGAAGCCGTAGGACAACGTCGCCAGCAGCATGGCGACGATCGCCCAGCCACTGCCGCCGGGCTTGAAATCGGCCTGGTCAGCGGCGAGCAAGAGCACGCCGGCGAAACCGACGACCAGACCGGCGGCGCGAGAAGCGCCGAGGCGTTCGCCTAGCCATAACGCGCCGATCATCGCGGTGAAGATCGGTACCGTGGCATTGAGAATCGACGCCAGACCCGCCGTGATCGACAGCATCGCCCAGGCAATCAGCACGAAAGGCAGCGCCGATCCGAAAACGCCCATCAGCGCGATACCAAAGGCGTGCTCGCGTAGCGCCCCGCCTTGCCGGCGCAGGACCAGCAACGGCGCCAGACACCCCGCGGCAATCGCGACGCGCAGCCAGATCAGCGGCAGCGGACCAAACGCCGGCGCGGCATAGCGCATGAACAGGAAGGAGCCACCCCACAGCGCGGCCAGCAGAATCAGGTCACTCAGATCGCGTAGTCTCATCGGGTAGCACTTCCCGGCCTGGCCCGGCGAGTTCCCCGCCGCAGGGTAAAAAGGATCCGGAGCATATTACCCGGCATCACGCCTGTGCAAGCGTGAATCGCTCCTGCGGTTCTTGTGCGTCAGGGCATGGCTGCCGCTCGCCGCCTGCGGCAGCCATACCCCTGCGGCCAGCCATGGGCCGCTGCGCACTCGGTGCGCCGCCTTCGTGGCGCTGCCAGACGCGCCGGAAATCGCGCGCCGAGGCAAAACCCGCCAGCTCGGCGACGCGCCCGATCGACAGTTGCCGGTCGGCGAGCAGTTCGCGCGCCCGCGCGACCCGCAGCCGTTGCTGATAGCCAACGACGCTGATGCCGGCGTGCTCGGCAAAGAGCCGCGCCAGATGGCGGGCGCTGACGTGCGCCTGCCCGGCCAGTTCCTCGAGCGACCAGCAACGAGCGGGATCCACCGCAATGGCGTCCTGTGCGCGATGGACTGCCGGGTGAAGATGGTTGCGGTGGGCGAGCCACGGGGAAAGCTGCGGCTCGTGCCCCCCACGGCGTTGATAGACGACCTGCCGGCGGGCGACGCGGGCAGCGATTACGACCCCGGCGTGCCGCTCGATCAGATACAGCGCCAGATCGATACCGGTCGTGATACCCGCGCTGGTGAGTACCCGCCCGTCTTCGACAAAAATCCGGTTCTCCTCGACCTTCGCCGCCGGTGCCGCGACCCGCAACGCTTCGATCAGACTGTGGTGTGTGGTGCACCGCCGGCCGTCGAGCAGACCCGCCGCGGCCAGGAGCAGCGCACCGGAACAGATGCTCGCCACCTGCGTATCCGGCTGCAGCGCGCCGCGCAGCCAGGCCACCACGGCCTGCGCCTCGGGCCGCGCGTAGTCCTCCGCCTCGCAGGCATTGCCGGTCACGATCACCAGGCTGTTGCGCGGCAGTTGCATCGGCAGGCCTGCCAGTCCGAGAAGTTCCACTCCCAGTGATGTCCGCAGGCGCGGCACCGGCCCACAGGAGTGGACCACCAGGTCGCCACCCATCTCGGCGGCCATGCGCATGGCCTCAGCCGGCCCGGCATAGTCGAGCATCAACACGTTGGGGGTCAGCACGAACCACACCGAGAGCGTCATGGTCGCGCTCTCGCCCAGGTCAGCAGCCGAGTCGCGAACAGATTGACCGCCAGCCCGAGCATCAGCAGCGCACCGCCGGCGAAATGCACCGGCCGCAGTGCTTCGTCAAATACCAGCCAGCCGGTCGTCAACCCGACCACCGGCACCAGGAGGCTGAACGGCGCCACCTGGTTGGCGGGGTAACGCGACAGGAGACGGGTCCACAAGCCATAGCCGAGCAGCGTCGCTGCCCACGCGAGATAGGCTACCGCGGCAAATGAACGCCAATTGAAACCGGTCAGCGCCTCGGCCATCGCCGGCCGCCCCTCGATCAGCAAGGACAACGCGAGAAATGGCAACGGCGGCACCAGACTTACCCAGACGACAAAGGCGAGCTGGTTGATCGGACCGCAGCGCGCAACGGCGCGGGTCACGATATTGCCGGCGGCCCACATCGAAGCGGCAGCGATGGTCAGCAGAAATCCCGTCAGCGGCATCGACAGACCGTGCGCCGAACCGATCAAACCCAGACCACAGGCCGCCAGCACCAGCCCCGCGAGCTGGCTGCGGCGCCAGCTTTCGCCCAGCCACAGCGCGGCAAAGAGCATGGTGAAGAAAGCCTGTGACTGCAACACCAGCGAAGCCAGCCCCGAGGGCATGCCGAGGTGAATGGCTGAAAACAGGAAGGCAAACTGACCGACCGAAATGGTCATCCCGTACGCCAGGTAAAGGCGCCAGGGCACTTTCGGCGGTCGCAGCAGGAACACCGCCGGAAAGGCCGCCAGCAGGAAGCGCAAGGCACCGAGCAAGAGCGGAGGCACTTCGGCGACACCGGTCTTGATCACCGCGAAGTTGAGACCCCAGACGACCACCACCAGCAGCGCCAGAAGCAGGTCGATTGGCCGCATGCGCTTCAGGCCGGCGCCGTCGCAACCAGCCCGGCAAGCCGGCTATCGCTGACACAGGGCCTGAACACCCGCTGCGTCGAAGCCGGCGACGTTGCCAGCTTGTCCACCGGGCGAATCGGGCGCCGCAGCAACTCACCGCCGCAGTTCGGGCAACGGCAGGCGAGTATCGTAGTCGCGCAGTCGGCGCAGAAGGTGCATTCGAACGAGCAGATCATCGCTTGCGGCGAGCCAGGCGGCAGATCGCGATCGCAGCATTCGCAGTTCGGTCGCAGTTCAAGCATTGTCGTCTCCGAGGCCGGCCAGACAGTCGTCGACGCTGACGACGCGCGCGAAGCGCCCGGCCAGGACGAGTTCGCTATGCGCCTTGATCTCCTCTGCTGAGTAGATGCGGCCGCTCGCCGGATGCGTCATCGGGAAGGTCAGCGTCGCTTCGCTGACGAAATCGATCGCGTAACCAATGTCGCAGCCGACCCGCGTCGTCGTCTCGCAGCACTGTTCGGTGCGGATGCCGGCGACGATCAGGTGATCGATACCACGGCGGCGCAGCCACAGATCGAGACCGGTGTCGGAGAACGCGTTGTGCGCGTGCTTGAAGAAGCATGCCGCTGGCGAACCCGGCAGCCAGTCGAGCGCCCGCACGTGTCCTGATGCCTCGGTAAACGGCCCCGCCTGGCCGACGTGGAAAATATGCACCACGGGCACGCCGCGCCGGCGACAGCCCGCGTCAAGCCTGAGCAAGGCGGCCCTGAAGTCAGGCAGATCGCTCTCCGACCAGAAAGGCATGTGGCGGAAAGATTCCTGAACGTCAATCACGATCAGAGCCGAGCGCCGAACGCTGGCGTTTTCATTTACGGACATTTCTGGACCTCACTGGTTTTGTCATGATCGGATGATAGACGCCTTGAAAACTATAAGCCATACCGCAAGTGGACAAGAAAGGGACAAAATCCGCCGTGACATGCCCGTGCTTCACCGGTGCCACTACGGTGCGCAGCGCTCCTGCGATCCTGCCTGCGCGGCACCTCGTGTCGGGCCTTCGTCGCCGACGCCAAGCTGCGCATTGCCCGGTCTGGCGCCTTTTACTACCCCGATGTGATGGTGACCTGCGACCTCGCCATCTCACCATTGGCGACGACGACCAGGTGGTCGAGGCACCGAAAGCAATGACCAGCCCGGCGAAACCGGCGGCGGCGAACTCGTCGGTCGCTGGGAGGGTGATGTTCAGGAACAGTGTCAGCTCGACATGATGACGAAGTCCTCGCCCGACCGCCGATCGGGGTGCAAGGGGTTGTCGGTCACGATCAGCACCATACCCGGATGCATGCTCTTTTTCATCGCCGTCCGGAAGGCCTCGCTGGCCTGCAGCCGGGCAGGCACGACTTCATCCGCCTGATTGCCGCCGGCATAACTGACGCCCGGTTTTTCGTGATGGCTGATGGCGTGCCATGACAGCCCCTTGCCCGCCTCATCCGCGCCCCGCAGGATGAAGACATGCGAACCGAGGTCTTTGGCGTCACCCTTGATGGTCACGGAACCCTGGGCGATCAGTTTGCTGTTCTCGATCAACTCGATCTTGCGATCGGCCGTCGAGGCGATGACCGTCGTCACGGGATACTCGGCGGCCTCGTCCCAGTCAGCGGGATGGCGCTTCTCCGTCAGGCTATTGACGGCGAACTCGAGCTCCTCACCGGCGTCGGCGCCCAGGACAAGGCCAGGATGCGTCAACTCCCAGGGATCGCTGTGCGAACCGGCGATGATCACCGGCGTGCCGATGTGCGTCACTGCCCAGAGCTTTTCCGAGAAGTCCATCGGCAGGCGGACGCAACCATGCGAGGCCGGATAGCCGGGAAGATTGCCGGCGTGCAGCGCGACCCCGTCCCAGGTCAGACGATTCATGTTCGGCATCGGGGCGTTGTTGTAGGTTTTCGAGTGATGGTCCTTGTCCTTCTGGAGCACGGTGAACACGCCGGTCGGCGTCTCGTGGCCCGGCTTGCCGGTCGAACAGGTGGCGACCGCAATCCGGATGCCGTTGCGATAAACGTGCACCCGCTGTTGCGGAATCGATACGACCACCGCCACCGCCCCCTTCGGTGAACGGTCCGGATGCCAGGTGAACTCGCCGGGCTTGAGCGCAGCGATCTCCTTGACCACTTCTGTCGCCCAGGAGGTGGAGGCGGCGAAAAGTGGCGATGAGGCAAGCGCGGCGAGTTTCAGGATGGCGGTTCGGCGGTCGTAGGCTGGTTTCATCTATGCTCCTTGAAAGAAAAAGAAAGGGATCAGGCCACCGCCTACGCTGGGACGGGTCTGCGATCTACGACTCGGCCGCCGCTTTTCAGCAGGACTCTGGCAAAGCGATTGCCGGACACGGCGTCACAAACGCGTGGTCTCTCCTGGTGATGTTGCGACATGGGCACGCTGAAAAAATCTGCCCGCAGACCAATACCAATGCGCTCTCCCGCAAAGGCCTGACGGACCGGTCTGTCCGGACACCCGCGCGACCTCAGTCGCCGCCGCAGCCGCCGCCACTGCACCCGTCACCAGCCGACCCGTCGCCATCGCCGCCGCTACAACCGCCGCCGCAGCCGATATGGCCCGCGCAGAAGCCGGTTCCGGCACCGGCCTGCACCGCTGCAAGACAATCGAGCTGATAGACAAAGCCACCGGCAATGCCGAGCAGGGCGTCAAGCGCGAAGAGCAGCGGCAGCGATTTCGGCGCCTTCGGATCGATCCCATCGCGTTTGCACGCCAGCCGCCAGGCGCGCTTGATGCCATCCTGGGCGTCGGTTGGCGAGCGCATCGCTTCGGCCGGCGTGTGGTGCAGGAAGCGACCGAGCCCGCGTTCGCAGAACTGCTGATACTGGCGAGTGAACAGGATGAACTCGTGCCAGGCATCATCGACCGCCTGCGAAGGCATCGCCACCAGACGCTTCCGGGATTCGCGGCAAAGCTGGAAATACTCGCGCAAGCCATCGAACACCAGCCCCCGCTGCGCCTCGCTCAGTTCAGGCCGACGCGCGGCCAGACGCCGGTCAAGAAACTTCGCGTAAGGGTAGCGATCGATGAAGCCTTCGCGCTGCCTGATCAGCGCACGCCACCAGACGATTGCCGCGGCAATCAGTCCGATCACCATCAGCAAGATCACCAGCTTGATCAATTCCGTTCTCCGCTCGCGACTTCAAACCGTGCTGAAGCACAGGTACTTGATCTCGAGATACTCGTCGATGCCATGCCGGGAGCCTTCACGGCCGATGCCGGACTGCTTGACGCCACCAAAGGGCGCGACCTCGTTGGAGATCAGACCGGTATTGATGCCGACCATGCCGTATTCCAGCGCTTCGCCGACGCGCAGGCAGCGCGCGATATCGCGCGCATAGAAATAGGCCGCGAGGCCGAACTCGGTGTCATTGGCCATGGCGACGGCCTCGGCCTCCTCGGCAAAGCGGAACACCGGCGCCACCGGCCCGAACGTCTCCTCGCGCGCCACCCGCATTGCCGGCGTCACGTCGGCGAGTACCGTCGGCTCGAAGAAGGTGCCGCCGGATGCGTGCCGGCGGCCGCCGGTGAGCACGCGCGCGCCCTTGCCCACGGCGTCAGCGATATGCGCCTCGACCTTGGCCAGCGCCGCCGCGTCGATCAGCGGTCCCTGAGCGACGCCTTCCTCGCTGCCCGGCCCGACCTTGAGCGACTGCACCCGCCTCGCCAGTTGCTCGACGAAGCGGTCGTAAACCCCGTCCTGGACCAGCAGCCGGTTGGCACAGACACAGGTCTGGCCGGTGTTGCGATACTTGGCAATGATCGCCCCCTCGACCGCCGCCGCGACATCCGCGTCGTCGAAAACGATGAACGGTGCGTTGCCCCCGAGTTCGAGCGAGAGTTTCTTGATCGTCGGCGCGCACTGCGCCATCAGCAGGCGGCCAACCTCGGTCGAACCGGTGAACGAGAGCTTGCGCACCACCGGGCTGGCGGTCAGTGCGCCACCGATTGCCAGCGGATCGCCGGTCAGCACATTGAAGACGCCGGCCGGCAAACCGGCACCCTCGGCCAGCAGCGCCAGCGCCAGCGCCGTCAGCGGCGTCTGCTCGGCCGGCTTGACCACCACCGTGCAACCAGCCGCCAGTGCCGGCGCGACCTTGCGCGTGATCATCGCCAGCGGGAAGTTCCACGGCGTGATCGCTGCGCAGACGCCGACCGGCTGCCGGATAGTCAGCAAGCGTCGATCGCTTGCCGGGCTGGGGATGGACTCGCCGTAGACCCGCTTGCCCTCCTCGGCGAACCACTCGACAAAGGAGGCGCCGTAAGCGACCTCGCCGCGGGCTTCGGCGATCGGCTTGCCGCATTCGGCGGTAATCAGTTGCGCCAGATCCTCGGTGCTGGCGACGATCAGTTCGTACCAGCGGCGCAGCACGGCCGCCCGCTCCTTGGCCGTCCTTGCCTGCCACGCCGGCAAGGCTGCCGCCGCGGCGGCGATCGCCCGTGCCGTCTCGGCCGCCGTCATCAGTGGCACCTCGGCGAGCTTGCCGCCGTTCGCGGGGTCGCTCACGGCAAAGCTGCGCCCATCGTCGGCGGCCAACCAGCAACCATCCAGGTAACACCGTGTGCGCAGCAGGCGCGGATCGGCAAGACGCATGACGTTTCCCCCGAAAATCTCCAAAGCGGCAGTTTATACTGTGCACCATGCGTGTCCACCTGTTGATCGCCTGCACCGTCTCGCTGCTGCTGGCCGCCTGCGCGAGCCAGCCGCCGGCGCCCCCGCGCCCGGCACAGGAGCTTCCCGATCGCCCGGCGGCCAGCGAGAAAGCCCACGACGTGGTGATCTTTGCGCTCGGCCTGATCGACACCGGCTACCGCTTCGGCGGCAAGAATCCCGAAGCCGGTCTCGACTGCAGCGGCATGGTGTCGTACATCTACGGCCGCGCCGCCGGCATCACGGTCAGTGGCAGCGCCGCCGACATCGCCCGCCGCGGGCGCCCGATCGAGCGTGGCGGCCTGCGTCCCGGCGACCTCGTCTTCTTCAACACCCGCAACGCCCCCTTCTCGCACGTCGGCATCTACATCGGCGACAAGCGTTTCGTGCACGCCCCGTCAGGCAGCGGCCGGATACGCATCGACCAGCTCGACGCCCGCTACTACGCGCAACGTTTCGAGACTGCGCGGACCTTCTTCGACTAGGTCCGGGCCAATCAGTCCTGGCGCAACTCGACGCGCCCCTCGAAAACCCGTACCCGGTCGCCCTTGCTCACCACTGGCTCGTCGTACTGCTCAATGAAGGCGTAGGTGCCATCCTCGTAACGCACGGTGACGACGTACGTAGTCACCGGCGCGTTGGCGTGGCGCGCATCCTCGACGGCGCTGCCAGTCCCGATGATCGGCGCCGTCACCAGACTCGGCGCGATCGCCGGCGCCGGACTCCTCGGCCGCGGTCCCTCATGCGTCTGGCTGCGAATCGCCGTCACCACGCCGCAGCGCTCGCATGGTCCGCTGCGCTCCTCCTCGATCAACTCGCGATAGTCATCCTGGCTGCTCGGCAGCTTCAGGTGGCTCTGAGCCAGAGACAAAGGGGTCAGGGCGACGGCCAGCCCGATGGCGACCAGTATTCTTGCGCGCTGCATGATGAAACTCCTTGAAAGACCTTTGACGGTATCCGCGAGGCGGCCAGCCAAGGTGAACAGATGGCTGATCTTAGCATTGCTCAAGGGTCGCGAAGAACACAGAGAGTCGACAGGACGATTGGCACGACCGGTAACGCCAGTTGCTCTCGTTGCCTTCAGTCGATGATGGTAAGCTCGCAAGTGCGGTTTGCATTCACCTGTCCGTTCCAAACCAGCAATTGCATGCCTTTTTCTTTGTCGCCCTGGTCCACAAACCTGTCATATTTTCCGTCCGTAAGAAAGCAAGCATTCCAGAGGTTGAAGGCATGCTCGGTCCTCCCATTGCCATCGACGCCCGTTGCACCAGCCGCAGCCGTTTCGCTCGCCCGCCAATTGCCGTCAGCGGCAGAGTAATAGAATGTGAAGAAGACGGACCCGCCTGCCGTTTGACCGTCGCTGGACCAACGCGTGGCGGCCAGCCTGATCTGGCAGCCGTCCGCATCGGCGCACAGGGCGAGCAAGGTATCCATCGGGATGGCCCTGGTTCTGCCGGCGTACTTCTGCGCGGTCAACGACAGATGATAGCGGGGTGAGATCTCGTAGGACGCTTCCGGCTCGTCGTCCCTCTGGTAGCGCGCGCGGGAGTTCAGCGCGCCATCGACCCGGGCATCCCCCCCGACGTGTAGGCTGCCCCCAAGGTGGCCGTTGCCGCGAGCATCGAATTGGCTCGAAATCGGGGTCTCGCCGCCGACAAGGAGCGAGCCCTTGGTGTGGGCGTCCCCGGCGACGTCGAGCGTACCGTTGATCCTGGCGTTACCGCCAACGTCGAGGGTCTTTCCGATTCTGCCGTCTCCGCCGACGTCGAGCGCACCTGTGACTGGGGCGTCCCCCTCGACCTCGAGCGAGCCCTTGATGCGGGCGTTCCCGTCCACATCGAGCCTCGTCTCCGGCTTGCTCGTTCCAATGCCGACCCGTCCGGCCTCGTCGATGAACAGCGCCTCCGCCGCGCCTTGGGCACGGAGCCGCCCGGTCGCCAGCAGCGCGACCAAGGCAACGGCAGCAAGGGCAAGCGCCGGGCCCGTTGTAACCAGGCGGCGGGGACTCGCCTTTGGCAGGGATTCCGGGCTCATCACTTTGCAATCCTCGAAAGCAAGCCTGTCGACCATTCGATGTTCCTCCGAAGTATAGGAAATCCAACGGCACCATTGAGAGCATATGAGCCCCCACCAAGCAGCGTCAGTTCCAAATCTTATTCCATGAGCTTCAAGAGGGCAAAAAGCCATCCTAATCCCGCCTCGCCCAGTGCCATCCGCCATGAACAGCTGCAACTCCTCGGCGTTCCGGTCGACGTGCTGACGCGTCAAGCGTCGCCCAAGAAGCTCAGGGCAACCATTCTTTCTGAGGCGTTGCCTCGTATGCACGGCAACCAACAAAGGCTGGAGGAAGACCTGGCGGGCGGCATTGCGGGGCTCAAGGCACTGCATCTTCGTCGACTGCGGAGTGAACAGGTGCCGAATCAGGATACGATAAGGGCAGCACTCTGCTTCTGGTCTTCTGCCTCCATCGGCAGAGCCGCTGCATGGACAGTCTGCTCAAGGTCGGCGGCGAGCGATCCTCCGGGAATCGTCCCTCTGACCATCAGGAACCGCGCTTTCCCCCGACCGGTCGACAAGGTGACCATGGACCCCAAATCCTTCGTTTATTCCGCGGTACTGCTGCTCATCGTTGCCTCGATCGCCGTCGCCGTCTTCCGGCACTTCGGTCTGGGTTCGATTCTCGGCCTGCTGGTCACCGGCATCATCGTCGGGCCGCATACGCCGGGGCCCTTCGTCACCACCCAGGTGGACGACGTGCGCCACTTCACCGAACTCGGCGTCGTCCTGCTGCTGTTCCTGATCGGCCTGGAGATGAAGCCGCGCCGCCTGTGGGAGCTGCGGCGAACGCTGTTCGGGCTCGGGTCGCTGCAGATCGTCGTTTCGACCCTGGTCATTGCCCTGTATCTCAAGCTTTTCCTGCCAAACTGGTCGGCCGCTCTGCTGGTCGGCGCCAGCTTCGCCCTCTCGTCCACCGCCTTCGTCATCCAGATGCTCAGGGATCAGGGCGAGATTGCCAGCCGCCACGGCCAGACGGCCTTCGCCATCCTGCTGATGCAGGACCTCGCGGTCGTGCCGCTGCTCGCCCTGGTGCCCATCCTCGCCGATAGCGGACCGATGCCCAGGGAGATGCCGCTGGTGAAGCAGATCGCGGGAGCGATCGCGATGGTCGCCCTGGTGATCGTCACCGGCCGCTATCTGGTGCCACGGCTGCTCGATTACCTGGCCAGAAGGAACAACCGCGAGGCGTTCTTCCTTACCGCCATGGCCGCCGTCTTCGCTGCCGCCTGGGCGATGGACCTTGCCGGCATGTCGATGGCACTGGGCGCCTTCCTGATGGGCATGATGCTCTCGACCTCACGCTACAGCCTGCAGATCGAGGCCACGTTGGAGCCGCACAAGGGCTTGCTGATGAGCCTCTTCTTCGTCGCCGTCGGCATGTCGGTGGACGTCGCCGCGCTGGCGCAGCGCCCGTTGCAGTTCGCCCTGCATGTCCTGGCGATCATCAGCATCAAGGTGGCGGTGCTCTATGTACTCTGCATCATCTTCGGTACTGGCCGGAGCACGGCGTGGCGGGTGGCGTTCATGCTTTCCCAGGGTGGCGAGTTCGCTTTCGTCGTCTTTGGAGCGGCCAAGGCGCTCGGCGTGATCGACGACCTGGTCTTCGTGATGGCCGTCGCGGTCATCTCGCTGACCATGCTGCTGACGCCCGTTCTGGTCAAGCTCGGCAACTGGCTGGCGACGCGACGGACCGAAGAAGCGCCCATCATTCATGAACGCTTTCGCTATTCAGCGCACGGCGACGAATCCGAAGCGCGCGTGGTGATCGGCGGCTACGGCCGCGTCGGCCATACCGTGGGTACCATCCTGGCCAGCAGCGGCATCCCTTACATCGCCTTCGAGACCGATGCCGTACTGGTCGCCAAGTGGCGCAGCGAGGGTCACCCCCTGTTTTATGGTGATATCGGTGACCCGGAGTTGCTCGCCACCGGCGCGCTGCAACGAGTCGACCTGGTCGTCCTGACGATCGACGACCAGGCGGTCGCCGTTCGCGCCGCGGCGATGATCCGCTCGCACGCGCCGCAGGTGACCATCGTCGCCCGCGCCCGCGATCTGACCAGTTGCGACGCCCTGCTGCGGGCGGGGGTCAACACGGCCTTCCCCGAGACCCTCGAAGCAAGCCTGCGCCTAGCGGCGGAAACCCTGCAGGCACTGGGAATCTCCACCGACGAAACCAACCTGCTGCTGCACGGCGTGCGTAGCGCAGATTACGCCCTGGTACGCTACGGACCGGAGGGCATACCCGCCGGGCGGGGACCAGCCAAGGACTGACCGTTTCCGGCGCCTTGCGAGGTCACGGAGCGGGGGCGCCGTCGAGACGAGGGCTGGACCTGTACGGCGCGAGCACTTGTCACCAGAAGGCTGGCCTGGACGTAGGAAAGCCGACGCCGGCAGCCAGAAGCGCGTTAATATTGATCCGTTCGTACTGCCTCCACACCACCGGTCACATGCTGCACGCCATTCCGATCCGATATGTCGAACCCGTCTTCCGCCCGCCGAGCGAAGGACAATCGCTGATTTTGCCGGTGACCGACGGCTGCTCGTGGAATCACTGCACTTTCTGCGAGATGTATACCGCGCCACAGAAGCATTTTCGGGCACGCGACGAAGCCGAGGTCCTGGAAAGCATCCGCCTCACCGGCGAACGCTTCGGCAGCGAAATCCGGCGCGTCTTCCTGGCCGACGGCGATGCGTTGGTGCTGCCGACGCGTCGCCTGCTGAATATCCTCAACGGCATTCGCGCTCACCTGCCCGCGGTGCGCCGCGTATCGAGCTACTGCCTGCCACGCAACCTGCGCCGGAAATCGCTCGAGGAGTTGCGCGAGCTGGCCGCCGCCGGCCTGTCGATTGCCTACGTCGGCGCCGAGTCGGGCGATGACGAAGTGCTGGAACGGGTCAACAAGGGCGAAACCTTCGCCTCGACGTTGGACGCGCTCGACAAGCTTGGCGCCGCCGGCATCACCCGCTCGGTGATGATTCTGAATGGCCTCGGTGGGCCGCAGCTTTCGCTGCGCCACGCCGAGAGCTCGGCGCGGCTGGCGAATGCGACGCAGCCCGAGTATCTGGCGACGCTGGTGGTCAGCTTTCCGCTCGGCGAGGAACGTTTCCGCGCCAGCTTCCCCGACTGGCGGCCGCTCAGCCAGCACGAGCTGTTCATCGAAATGGAGCGCTTTCTCGAACGCCTCGAACTCGAACGAACGGTCTTCCGCAGCGATCATGCGTCGAACTGGCTGGTGCTCAAGGGAACGCTCGGCGCCGACAAGGCGCGCCTGCTGCATCAGGTGCGACAGGCGATCGTCCACCCGGAAGCGACGCCGCTGCGGCCGGCCTGGGCACGAGGTCTGTAATTGGCTGCCGATTACCCACGCTGCGCAGAGCTGATCCGTCAGGCCGACGGCCTGCTCGTCACCGCCGGCGCCGGCATCGGCGTCGACTCCGGCCTGCCCGACTTCCGCGGACCGCAGGGCTTCTGGGGCGTGTACCCGGCGCTCGGCCGGGCACGAATCGCCTTCGAGCAGATCGCCAATCCGGCCGCCTTCACCCGGCATCCGCGCCTGGCCTGGGGTTTCTATGGCCATCGGCTCAATCTCTACCGGCACACGATCCCGCACGACGGCTTCCGGATCCTGCGCCGCATCGGCCAAGGGCTGGCGCAGGGTGCATTCGTGTTCACCAGCAACGTCGACGGCCAGTTCCAGAAATCCGGCTTTGCCGGTGAACGCGTCGCCGAGTGCCACGGCTCGATCCATCACCTGCAGTGCCTCGACGGCTGCCATGACGGGATCTGGCCTGCCGATGACTTCCAGCCCGAGCTTGACGAGGAAGCGTGCCTGCTCCGCTCCGAATTCCCGCTCTGCCCCCGCTGCCGGGGAATCGCCCGGCCAAACATCCTGATGTTCGGTGACTGGGGGTGGACAGCAACGCGCAGCGAAGCCCAGGAAGCGCGCCTGCACGCCTGGCTGCGGCAGGTCAGGCACTTGCTGGTCATCGAGGTCGGGGCCGGCACCAATATCCCGACCGTACGCAGGCTGGGTGAACGGCTGCCGGGACAGTTGATCCGCATCAATCCGACCGAGCCGGAGCTGTCGCCGGGCCGGGGCGTGTCGATTGCTGCGGGAGGGCTCGCCGCCCTGCGCGCGATTGACGCGGTCCTGGGTTAGAATTTGCGCCCCGCGTTGTCCGCAACTCGACAAGTCGTCGGAGCCAAAAGCGAAACGCCTCGCCGCGCTGCGCCGGCCGTCTCGATCAGTAGCCCTTGCTCTCCCAGAGCTGCGGCGCACGGGCGGGCATCAGGCGTGGCAGGCATGTTGGCTCACCCAGAGGAACAAGGGTCGCCTTCATGCAGAGCGAATGACCGCAGCAGGAGCAGCGCCTGCCGTCCGACGTTGGTAAAGTTCAATGACCACCACGGGCCAATGGCTGCCAGTAGCTAGAGAAATCGGAACCACTGTTGTAAACTGATCCGGCCGTTCGCACTCAGTTCGGGCAACTGCTCGACTGGCTGGCGGCTCCAAGCCATGAGCGGTCACTGCTTCGTTCGTGGTTGACTGATGGCAACCGACCCTTTCCAGTCAGCTAGCTTTCTCCAGAGCGGCCGGTCAGCCCAAACAGGGTTCCGCGAACGGGAATGCTACAAAGCCGCCTTTGGCGACCTCACCCAACCGGCCATGGACGGACGCTAAAAACATCTGCCAAAACCGGTCATTGGGGCGGGGCAGGTGTAAGCTGAAGTTCGTACCTTGAAGTGCCACTTTTGGCGTTTATGTTGCTGTTCGGGAGTGAATGATGAACCGTTTATTGGTAACTTCAGTGCTGGCTTTTGGCCTTGGTTTTGCCGCCATGCCCGCGAGTGCCGTCGTTTATTGCAAGACCGTTGGCGTACCCAAAGGATGTGTTGCGCGCCCAGTAGCAGCCCCCGGTGTCGGCGCTCCGGGCGTGGGGGTTGCACCCGGCGTTGGTGTAGGCGCACCCGGCGTGGGCGTGCGGGACCCCGGTATCAACCAACCCGGAGCTGCTGGGAATGTTGGCGCGGCAGGGGCTAGTGCAACCAACCGGAACGGGGGAGCTAACCGCGTGGGCGTTCGACGCTGAATCATGGGTGACGTACGCCTGTAGCGCGCTAAAACGAGTAGAAAGATGTTGAGACTGGGTGTCACTCTGCCATGCGGAGCCGGTGAGCGAGTCCGTTGAAGGTCTGCTTATAGATCGCCTGAACGTCAACAATGGGTCGAATGCGACCGTCCCCTCGTCGGATTCATCGCCGGAAAGCGGTCAGTGAAGTTCCAATTCCTGAAAGCGGCCGTTCACCGATTGGATGGGAAGATCTAAAGCTGACGTTCGCCTTCCCGAGGCAGGCTGATCTCTTGAGCGGCAACTAACCAGCTGGCGCCGGCCATTGGGAACCCCGACCTTTACTACGCCACCCGGCCAGCTGCGGACTGTCGCCTATCCCGCCGGGCATTCATCCGAATGGCGGCTTGGTTCGGAGAACCGCCGAAAAGCCCAAGCCAGCGACTCGGCCAAGCTGACCAAAAAACAGCTCGCGAAACATCGGCTGATATCCGGCATTCATTGCTCCGCCATAGGTAGTCAAGAGAGCATGTTTGCTGTTGGTCAGCTCAAGTTCCAGCCAAGTGTCGAACACCAATTGCGAGGACGCAACGGATTTGGCAATATTCAACGGCGTCATCGACCGCATCGGTCGCGCATGCAGGCAACCATGGAGGAAAAGCAAATGCATCCAGATCCAGCAAGGCGCATCACCCTAACGGCCCTGCTCTGCGGCGCCATCGCCGCAATCGGGCTTCCCGGCTGCGAAAAGAAAGCCGACCCGGTCGCCACCGCCCAGGTGGCCGACAAGAAGGCCGAAATCCCCGTCCCCGGCATCGCGGAAGTCAAGGCCATCGCCGAGGAAGGCTTCGTTTACGGCCTGCCGCTCATCATGAACTACGGCGTCATGTACGAATACGTCCTCGACAAGAACTCGGGGCAGTGGAAGGCGCCTTTCAATAACATCTACAACGAGCATCGTGTCTTCACCTATGAAGACACGGCGATCCCGACGCCCAACAGCGACACCCCCTATTCGCTGGCCTGGCTCGATCTGCGTGCCGAACCGGTCGTGATTTCGGTGCCGGCCGTCGATCCCAAACGTTACTACTCGGTGATGCTCAACGACGGCAACACCTTTAACTACGGCTACATCGGCAGCCGAGCCACCGGCAGCGAAGCCGGCGATTACCTGATCGTTGGCCCACGCTGGAAGGGCGAGACCCCGCAGGGCATCAAGAAGGTGTTCCACTCGACCACCGACTTCTCGCTCGCCGCGTTCCGTACGCAGCTTGTCGACGCGAAGGACATGCCCAACGTCGAGGCAGTCCAGGCCGGCTACAAGATTCAGCCGCTGTCGGCATTCCTGAACCAGCCGGCGCCGCCCGCCGCCGCTGCGGTCGACTGGCCGAAGTTCGACAAGGATCTGGTCAAGACCGAGTTCTTTGACTACCTCGACCTCGCGCTGCAGTTCGCCCCGGCCGGCCCCGAGGAAGAAGCGATCCGCGCCAAGCTCGCCAGCATCGGTATCGGCCCTGGCAAGAAGTTCGCCTTCAAGGATCTCTCGCTCGAACACAAGGCCGCAATCCTGCTCGGCATGAAGGAAGGCGACAAGAAGGTCAACGAGAAAGTCGCCAGCCTCGGCAAGACGGTCAACGGCTGGCATATCAGCTCCCTGTTCGGCGACCGCGCCTTCTACAACGGCGACTGGCTGCTGCGCGCAGCCGCGGCACGGGCCGGCATCTACGGCAACAACGCCGAAGAGGCGATGTATCCGATGGCCAAGACCCTGGCCGACGGTACGGTGCTCGACGGTTCGAAGCACAACTACACCCTGACCTTCGCCAAGGATCAGTTCCCGCCGGTCAACGCCTTCTGGTCGGTCACCATGTACGACGCCAAGAACCAGCTGCTGGTCAAGAACCCGATCAACCGCTACCTGATCAATTCGCCGATGATGTCGGGCATGAAGAAGAACAAGGACGGTTCGCTTACGCTCTACATCCAGAAGGATTCGCCGGGCAAGGACAAGGAAGCCAACTGGCTGCCGGCGCCGGACGGCGAAATCTATCTGGTGATGCGCCTCTACTGGCCGAAGGAAACGCCGCCGTCGATCCTGCCGGCAGGAGAGGGTACCTGGCAGCCGCCGGCTCTCGTCATGACCAAGTAGGGGGCCAGCCCATCGCATTGCCGCATGCCGGATGGCGCTGATACAGGAGGCGCCCGAGAACGTGATGCACTGATCGGGCGCCTTGCGCAGAGCAGTTCGCTTGCGACGCCGTCGCATTGAACAGTCGAGTCGGTCTTTGATTTGGTTTTCTGCCGGATGACCGGCGGGGAATTGTTCCCCACCGGTCACATGGCGCAGGTTCGATAAGATCGCCCCGGATGCCCTGGAACCAAAGCGACCGCTCCGCTCAGCAACCTGTCGCTGGAACATTGTTGCCGCCAGAGGCGCTAGTCGAGCGGCTGCAATCCGAAGTTGGCCTGCCATTCAAAATGGCTCGGCCAGATGATGGCGTCGCCGACACACTACCCGCATGTCACGGAATCCGAATGGGCGCTATCGCTGCGGAGCTGTCGCTGGAGTCGAAAACCTGACCGGCAGCAATGGGCACCCTCCTGCCATACGGTTTCAAATTCCGAATGACAGCAAACCGGTCTACAGCCGACCACGAACTGGGTGCGCACAACTCTTGATGCCAACGGCGGGATCAGACTGTCAACGGCCGGTCAGAATCCGAGACAACCGATCAATACTATGCCAATGAGATGCCTCGAATTTTCGGTGGTGGGGGTCGCCTTGCCGGAGTACAACGGCCGTTGACGTCGCGCTGGAGGAAGTAGCGCAGCCCCTTGAGCACCTCCAGCACCCATTGCCGCACCGGCAACGGCGGAAAGACGTGATCGACCAGATGCGCCGCCGGTTCGACCATGCACCGAGTGTTGCACGAGGCGCATACGCCACGACATTTGCAGGAGGAGGCGATCAGGAAATCGTGCTGACACTCGTCGCAGTAGGCGCGGGCCTCTCCGCTGGGTACCGTAGAGGTCGATGCCGGGGAAGTTGGCGCGTACGCGCCTCGAAGTCGGCGGCGGCGGTTTCGGGCGCGCCGATGAAGATGATGCGGGGGTCGGTCATGGGCGATGCAGAGGGACGGGAAGGGTCGGGCAAAGGCAGTGCTTGAAGCGCAAAACGAGGTCAGTGGTTGAAGCGCAGCACGAGGCTCGCGGCGCCAAGCACCTTGCCGCCCTTGAGTGCCTCCAGCACTGCGGCCTTGTCTAGCCGCGGCGGCAGCGCGCCGGCTTCAAGCGAGGTGGCGATCAGCGTGTAGACGTAGTGCTGCGGCGCATTGCCGCGCGGCGGGCAGGGGCCGAGGTAGGGCATGCCCAGCGAGTTTTTGCCGGCACTGAAGCCGGCCGGTGCGGCGACGGCCGCAGCCTCGGGCAGCCCGTTCGCCTCGGGCGCGATGCCATAGGCGACCCAGTGGTTCACGCCGAGGCCGGCACGGCCGGCCTGGTCGTCCATCAGGATCACGAAGCTGCGCGTGGCAGCTGGCGCGCGGGCCCAGGCCAGCGCGGGCGAAAGGTTCTCGCCGACGCAGTTGGCGTTGTTCGGGTTCTTGCCGGCGTATCGGGTTTCGAGCTGCGCGTTGTCGGCGCGGCCCGGCGACCACAGCGCGAAGCCGAAGCCCGGGTCGCCGACCGGCGTGGCGCCGGGTGACATCGCGGCACAGCCCGCGAGCGCAAGCGCAGCAGCGGCCAGGCCGATGCTGCGTCCGAAATTGACGATCAGGTTCATGGAGGTTTCCTCAAGATGGAACATCGCTGAAGCAACGCCAGGCGAGCATAGTTCTTTCAAAGGCCCTTTTAAAAGGATAGGCAATCCAACGCGACATCAGCGCGTATCTTCGACTCTGGCCGTCTCGGTCAATTGCCGATTTCGCACCAGGAAGTCCTCGGCGCCGCCATAAAGTCTGCCGTATCGCGCCCCCGCACCCCCCGCACAGCCTGTAGTCCGGAGAGTGGCTACAATGGGGGGAGGAGCAGCCTTTCAGAAAACCGATTTCAGCGAGTCTCGCTGCTCGGATCATATCCCTAATCATGAATGCTCACCGGCCGGTTACGCTGCATTGCGGCCTGCCAGGCTGAAAATCTGAGCATCCTCGGATCAATGACCGCTTCAGAGCAAGCAGGAAAATGAATGGCCGCAATGGAGAAGGATCTCGGCCGTCCGCTCCTGGCCGGATCGAGGCAGTGATGACGTCAGTTTGCTCGGCGAATAGCGGCCATCCGCCAGACGCCCACGACGCCCGAACTATTGAAATTGGGTAGCGATCCCGACCGGCGGAATGTGGCCGGTGGCCGATTGCCGACGGCCGCCATCCTTCACCAACGGACCGCTCCTGCTTCGAAGCTGCTGCTCAGGCAAGAATAGCACTGCCGACTATCGAACGGCGGCTTCCGTGTTGTCAGTCGGCTCTTCCTCCGGTTGGCAGACGTCAGTAAGCAGTAGCTGTCGGGTCCTTCTTGAAATGGGCAAAGCCGAAAAAAGTCTCTGCCTACACCAGGCGCTTGTCGGCTCTTGGCGTGGGCAGGAAGGAACGGCCGATGGCGTCGACGATTTTGGCCTGTTGATCGGCCGGGCATGGCAGGCTGGTTCAGGCCGGCGTCACAGGCGAGGTGAGCGGTCGATGGACAGTTGCGACGCCCCTCGAGGGGAGCGCTTCGGCAAACCGGCGGAGCGGAAATTCAAGACTCCTCAGCCTCCCTGCGATGGCGACGCGTCACGCCGGAAGGGCAGATGCTCCGCCGCGTCGTCCCGATACTCGGAAACCGCCTCGCCCTGCAACGCCAGGTGACGGGCGAGCAACTGTCGCATGCCGGGGTCGCTGATCCAGTGCGCGGACTGCACGACCGTCGGCGTGAACCCGCGCGCCAGCTTGTGTTCGCCGCCCGCTCCCGGCTCGAAGCGCCGCAGGCCCTCGCGCAGGCAATAGGCAATACCTTGGTAGAAGCAGAGTTCGAAATGCAGGCTGTGATAGGTCCCCGAGCAACCCCAGTAGCGCCCGTAGAGTGCATCATCGCTGCGAAAACAGATCGCCACGGCGACCGGCAATCCGCGATCACGGGCGATGAAAACGACCATTCGACGACCCAGAGCCGCCGCCAGATCGGCGAAACAGGCGGCCGAGAATGCGGCGTGATTGCCGAACCGGTCGAAAGTGCTGGCGTAGAGTGCGTGCAGCAACGGCCATTCGGCGGCGTCGATCTGATCCCCATGCCGTGTCTCGAGCGAGAGCCCGCTCTCCGCGACGCGTCGCCGTTCGGCACGGACCTTGCGGCGTTTGGCCGCACTGAAGGTGGCCAGGTAGCCGTCGAAGTCGCCGCAGCCGGGATCGAGCCAATGAAACTGGACGTCGTGACTGATCAGCAGCCCGTCGCTCCGCAGCAGGTCCATTTCTGCCTCGGTGGCCAGCGCCACATGCCACGAAGAGGCAGGGCAACGGGTCGCCAGTTCCTTGGCCGCCTCGACCAGCGACTGCCGGATAGATCGCGCCTGCGGCCCTTCGCCGACCAGGATGCGCGCGCCGGCAACCGGGGTGTGCGGCAGACAGCTCATCAGTTTCGGGTAGTACTGGCGGCCGAGCTGCCGGTAGGCCGCCGCCCAGGACCAGTCATAGATGAAGTCGCCGTGCGAGTGGCTCTTGATGTACAGCGGCAGCAGGCCAACGACGGCGCCGCTCTCGTCGCTGGCCACCAGATGACGAGCCGTCCAGCCCGACTCAGGGGCGGCCGCCCCGTGCCGCTCAACGATCGACAGAAAATCGGCGTTGAGAAAGGGATGGCCGGCCGGGCAGAGTCGCGTCCAGGCCTCGCCTGGAAAGGCGCTCGCGGACGATCTGCTGCTGACCGAGATGTTCGATGACAAGTCGGGCTCCGGGATCATGAGTGAAGCGCGCCATACCCGACGGAAGCAGGGTCGTCGGAAAGCAGCACTCCAGGCTGCGGATGGTGCCACAGCCCGGAGGTAAACGGCCATTTGCTGGATTGCGAGCGGCGCTTGACGCATAATTATCTGCTTGAACTGGAGACCCGGTGGCCGGTCAGCCGTATTCACCACCGGAAGTCCCCGGCAACCGAGGCAGCACGCCGCGCCAAATCAGCCCAATGCAGGAGCCATCATGACATCTACCCCCTCCCCCTCTTCAGCCGCCCATCGCGCTCGCCGCTACGCCGCGGCCGGGCTGACCGGTGTAGCGCTTCTGCTGACCAGCGCTTGCGAGAAGGAGAAGGCTGCGGCACCACCACCGCCAGTGGTCGAAGTCGTCACCGTCACCCAGCGCGACGTGCCGATCTACATGGAATGGATCGGCTCGCTCGACGGCAACGTCAATGCCCTCATCCGGCCGCAAGTCACCGGTTACCTGATCAAGCAGAACTATCGCGAAGGCGACCTGGTGAAACAGGGCCAGCCACTGTTCGAGATCGACCCGCGCACTTTCGAGGCCGCCGTTGATGAGGCCAAGGGTCTGCGTGCTCAGCAGGCGGCGCGTTTCGAGACGACCAAGGCCAACCTGGACCGCATCAAGCCGCTGGCCGCCGTTAACGCGGTCAGCCAGAAGGATCTGGATGATGCCACCGGCGCCCATCTTTCAGCCAAGGCCCAGCTCGAGGCCGCCGAGGCTTCGCTGCGGACGGCGAAACTCAATCTCGGCTTCACGAAGATTAGCTCGCCGGTCAGCGGCATTGCCGGCATCGCCAAGGCTCAGATTGGTGACCTGCTGAGTCCGAGCATGCCGACCGAACTGACCACCGTGTCGACCGTCGATCCGATCAAGGTCTATTTCAACATCAGCGAGCGCGAGTATCTCAAGATTGCCAACGCGGCTCTCGCTGCGGGCAAGAGGCCGGATCATGTCCCGCTTGAGTTGTTCCTGGTGGATGGCTCGCTTTACCCGCACCCGGGCAAGTCTTCCGTGCTCAACCGCCAGGTCGATGTGAGCACCGGCACCTTCAAGGTCGCAGCCCTGTTCCCCAATCCCGACAACCTGCTGCGCCCCGGCCAGTACGGCAAGGTACGGGCAACGATGGCAGTCGACAAGGGCGCGCTGCTGGTGCCGCAACGCGCCGTCACGGAAATCCAGGGCAAGTACCTAGTGGCCGTGGTGGGCGCCGACAACAAGGTCGACATCCGGCCGGTGACGGTTGGCGAGCGCATCGGCAGCGACTGGATCATCAGCAAGGGGCTGCAGCCGGGCGAGCAGGTGATCGCCGAGGGTACCCAGAAGGTGCGCCCGGGTGTGACCATCAATCCGAAGCCCTTCGTCGCCGAGGCACCGTCCGCCAAGCCAGACGAAAAACCCGCCGCGCCGGCAGCGGCACCGGCAGCCAAGGGGTAAGCGGCCATGTCCAAGTTCTTCATCAATCGGCCGATCGTCGCCATGGTCATCTCGATCCTGATGACCATCGTCGGCCTGGTCGCCATGTCTGGGCTGCCGACCGCACAGTTCCCGAACATCGTTCCGCCACAGATCAATGTCAGCAGCACCTATACCGGCGCCGACGCACTGACTGTCGAACAGGCGGTGGCCACCCCGATCGAGCAGCAGATGTCGGGCGTCGACAACATGGACTACATGTATTCAATCAACGCCAACAATGGCCAGTCCACGCTGTACGTCAACTTCGCACTGGGCACCGACGCCAACACCGACCAGTTGCTCGCCCAGATGCGCGAAGGCCAGGCCGAGGCCCAACTGCCGTCGGACGTGCGCAACTACGGCGTCACCGTCGCCAAGTCGACCTCGTCGCCGCTGGTCATGTTCGCGCTTTACTCGCCGAACGGCACCTACGACAACATCTTCCTCGCCAACTACGCCTACATCAACATCAACGACCAGATGACGCGGGTCAAGGGAATCGCCAGCGTCACGGTATTTGGCGCAGGCCAGTACGCGATGCGGCTGTGGGTCAGGCCCGACCAGCTGGCCAAGCTGAACATCACGATTCCCGAGATCGTCAACGCGGTCAACGCCCAGAACACGGTCAATCCGGCCGGAACGATCGGCGCCGAGCCGGTGCCGCCGGGTCAGGAGTACACCTACGCGGTGCGCGCCCAGGGGCGGCTGGAGAATGTCGAGGATTTCGGCAAGATCGTCCTGCGCGCCAACCCCGACGGCTCGATCGTTCGCGTCAGCGATGTCGCCCGGATCGAACTCGGTGCCCAGACCTACAGCCAGCAGGGTCGGCTCAACGGCAAGCCGGCTGCTCTCATCGCCCTCTACCAGATGCCTGGCGCCAATGCCCTCGACGCAGCGGACGGCGCCAAGAAGCTGATGGAGAAGATCAAGCAGAGCTTCCCGCCCGACCTCGATTACGTCATCGCCCTCGACACGACGCTGTCGGTCACCGAAGGCATCAAGGAGATCAAGCGCACGCTGTTCGAAGCGCTGGTGCTGGTGATGATCGTCGTTTTCGTCTTCCTGCAGGGCTGGCGGGCGACGCTGATTCCGTTGCTGGCGGTGCCCGTGTCGCTGGTCGGCACCTTCATGCTGTTCCCGATGTTTGGCTTCTCGATCAACACGCTGTCGCTGTTCGGGCTGGTGCTGGCGATCGGTCTCGTGGTCGATGATGCCATCGTTGTTGTCGAAGCGGTCGAACACCATATCGAGCACGGCCTGTCACCGAAGGACGCGACGCTGAGAGCCATGGAGGAGGTCACTGGCCCGGTAATCGCCATCGCCGTCATCCTGGCCGCCGTCTTCGTGCCGACCGCCTTCATTCCGGGGATTACCGGCCAGCTCTACCAGCAGTTCGCGGTCACCATCGCCATTTCGGTGATCATCTCGGCGTTCAACGCACTGACCCTGAGCCCCGCCCTCTGCGCGCTTCTGCTCAGACCCAAGGTCAAGGGCAGCGGCCCGCTACAGAAGTTCTACGACTGGTTCAACGGAGTATTCGGCCGCGTCACCGGCGGCTACGTCGGCGTCTGCCGCATCGCCATCCGCAGGAGCCTGATCAGCCTCGTCTTTCTGGTCGGCGTCACGGCAAGCGCCGGCTTCTTTGGCAAGCTGGTCCCCGCCGGTTTCCTCCCGGATGAAGATCAAGGTTACGTCTTTGCAGCGGTCCAGCTTCCCGATGCGTCGTCGCTGCAACGCACGTCGGAAATTGCCGCCCAGGCTGAAGATCTGATCATGAAGGTGCCGGGCGTCCAATACACGACCACGGTCGTCGGCTACAGCATGCTCAGCCAGGTGACAAATACTTACAGCGCCTTCTTCTTCGTCACGCTCAAGAACTGGGCAGAACGTAAGCAGCCTGAAGAGCAGTACACCGCGATCAAGGCCGAGCTGACCAAGCGGCTTGCCACCATCCCCGGCGCCATCGCCTTTGCGTTTCCGCCGCCGGCCATCCAGGGGGTCGGTACCTCTGGCGGTGCCACCTTCGTGCTTCAGGACCGTGCCGGCAAGGACATCGCCTTCCTCGCCGAGAACACCACCAAGTTCCTCGAAGCCGCGAGAAAACGCCCGGAGCTCGCCAGCGTTTCAACGACCTTCAGGCCAACCGTTCCGCAACTGTTCATCGACGTCGACCAGGAAAAGGTGCTCAAACAGGGCGTCGTCCTCAGCGACGTGTACAAGACGCTGCAGAGCTTCCTCGGCAGCGGCTTCATCAACTACTTCAACCGCTTCGGGCGCCAGTGGCAGGTGTACGTCCAGGCCGAGGGCGACTATCGGACCAACATCGAGAACGTCGGGCAGTTCTACGTGCGCAACAACAAGGGCGAGGCGGTGCCGCTGTCGGCGCTGACGTCGATCCGCAATATCTCCGGCCCGGAATTCACGATGCGCTACAACCTGTACCGCAGTGCCCAGATCAACGCATCGGCGGCGCCCGGCTACAGTTCGACGCAGGTCATGCGGGCACTCGAAGCGGTTTTCGCCGAAACGATGCCGAGCGAAATGGGTTACGACTACTCGGGAATGTCGTTCCAGGAGCAAAAAGCACAGCAGGGCGTCTCACCAGCGCTCATCTTTGGTTTTTCGCTCCTCTGCGTCTTCCTCATCCTGGCAGCGCAGTACGAAAGCTGGTCGCTGCCGTTCTCGGTACTGCTGGGTACGCCGATCGCCGTCGCCGGCGCCTTCTTCGCGCTGCTGTTGCGTGGCCAGGAACTCAACGTCTATGCGCAGATCGGCCTGGTGATGCTGATCGGTCTGGCAGCGAAGAACGCGATCCTGATCGTCGAGTTCGCCAAGATGGAGTACGAAAAGGGCGAGCTGTCGCTCGCCGACGCGACGCTCAAGGGCGCGCAACTGCGGCTGCGACCGATCCTGATGACGTCGTTCGCCTTCATCCTCGGCTGCGTACCGCTGGCGATTGCCAGTGGCGCCGGCGCCATTTCGCGGCAGGTGATGGGCAGCGCAGTGATCGGCGGCATGCTGGCGGCCACCTGCCTCGCGATCTTCATCATCCCGGTGACTTTCTACGTCGTCGAAAAGTTCAGTCACAAGGGAGCCACCGGGGTGCGCCATAAGGAGTCTGGCGAGGGGGATGCCGGCAAGCTCGAGACGCCGACTGGAGAGGAGGGTGATCGCCATGCGTAAGCCACTGCTCGTCACATTGCTGGCGCTGACGGCCAGCGGTTGCATGGTCGGACCCGACTACGTCCGCCCGCCGGTCGACACGCCGGTCGGCTGGCGCCTCAGCGAACAGGACGCCCGCGATCTCGCCAACACCGCCTGGTGGGAGCAACTGGATGACCCGGTGCTCAACGACCTGGTGACGACTGCGCTGCGGGAAAACAAGGATCTGATGATCGCTGCCGCGCGCGTCGAGGAATTCGCCGGCAATTACGGATTCGTTCGTTCCGGCCTCTTCCCGCAGATAGGCGCCGGCTATGAAGCCAGACGGCAGAAAGACGTCAGCGCGGTAGTGATCGGCGCCGGTGGTGGGCAGACCTACAACAGCTACAACGCGGTGTTGAACGCCAGCTGGGAGATCGACATCTGGGGCCGCATTCGCCGCCAGAGCGAAGCGGCGCGGGCCCAGCTCCTGGCCAGCGAGGAAGGCCGGCGAGGCGTCATCCTCTCACTGGTCGGCAGCGTCGCTGGCGCCTACATCAACCTGCGGAACCTCGATCGCCAACTGGAGATTGCCAGGGAGACGGCCAAGAGCCGTGGCGAGTCGTACGATCTCTTCAAGCTGCGCTTTGAGGGGGGCATCATATCGGTCCTCGAACTAAGCCAGAACAGATCGCAGTATGAGGAAGCTCTGGCCACGATCCCGCCGCTGGAGAAAGCCATCGCCCAACAGGAAAACGGGCTGAGCGTGCTGCTCGGCCGCAACCCGGGCCCAATACTGCGTGGCAAGACGATCGATCAGCTGGCACTGCCGGCTATCCCGGCTGGCCTGCCGTCAGATTTGCTTGAACGCAGGCCCGACATCCGGCGCGCCGAGCAGAATCTGATCGCTGCCAACGCGCTGATTGGAGCCGCCAAAGCAGCCTACTTCCCGACGATCTCGCTGACCGGCCTCTTCGGCTACTCCAGCACCAGCCTGAGCAATCTGTTCAACAGCCAGAACAAGGTGTGGAATTACGGCTCGCCGATCAGCCTACCGATCTTCACCGCCGGCGCCATTGCCGGTCAGGTGCAGGCTGCCGAAGCGTCGCAGCAGCAGGCGCTGTTTGCTTACCAGAAAGCGATCCAGGAGGCCTTCCGCGAAGTCAACGACTCGCTCATCAGCCAGGACCGGACGCGCGAACAACTCAAGGTGCAGAAGCGCCAGGTCGAGGCACTGCAGCAGTACTCGGCTACCGCGCGCCTGCGCTACGACAACGGCTACACCAGCTACATCGAAGTGCTCGACGCCGAGCGTAGCCTGTTCAACGTTCAACTGCAGTACACGCAGACGCAGCAGGTCGAATTCCAGGCGATGATCAATCTTTACCTGGCAATGGGTGGCGGCTGGGTGAGCGAGGCCGAGAAGGTGACCGACGCGGGGGCCGGGACGGACTCTACCCCAGCGCAATAGGCCTGCTGCCACAAGGCGGGCGTCCACAAGAGCAGTCCATCAAAGCGTATCCAGAGGAGAAGTCAATGAGCAAGAAGGGCAAGAAAGACAAGCAGGCGAAGAAGGCCAAAGTCCGTGAGGTGGTCAACCCGGATCTGCCGGTGGAGCAGACCGACAGCGAGACCCCGGCAGCGCCAGCGAAAAAGATGTCCAACCGCGCTTACCTGAAGGAACTCGAGAAGCTCGAAGCTGAGCTGGTGCATCTGCAATCCTGGGTGATCGAGAAGGGCCTCAAGGTGGTGATACTCTTCGAAGGCCGTGACGGGGCCGGCAAGGGCGGTACGATCAAGGCCATCACCGGCCGCGTCAGCCCGCGCGTCTTCCGGGTCGTCGCCCTGCCCGCTCCAACTGATCGGGAAAAGACCCAGATGTACGCCCAGCGCTATCTGCCGCACATGCCGGCTGCCGGCGAGGTGGTGATCTTCGACCGGAGCTGGTACAACCGCGCCGGTGTCGAGCGCGTCATGGGCTTCGCTACGGAAGAGCAGGTACAGGGTTTTCTCAAGATGGCGCCACTGTTCGAGAAGCTGCTGGTCGGCAAGTTCAACAACATCATCCTGCTCAAGTATTGGCTGGAAGTCGACATGGACGAGCAGACCCGCCGGCTCGAAGCGCGCATCACCGATCCGCGCAAGCAATGGAAGCTGTCGCCGATGGACCTCAAGTCGTACAGCCGCTGGTACGACTACTCGCGCGCCCGCGACGACATGTTCCGGGAGACGGATACCGAGTGGGCACCGTGGTATGTAGCCCGTTCCGACGACAAGAAACGCGTGCGACTGAACATCATCAAGCACATCCTGAGCAGCATTCCTTACGAGGTCCCCAAGGCGCCGAAAATCGTCCTGCCGAAGCGGCAAAAGCCCGGTGACTACGAGGAACCCCGGCTGCCATTGAAGTACGTGCCGGAAGTCTATTGAGCCGATCAGCCGTTACATTTTGATCGACAGCCCCGGTCGGGCGTCGCCGGAGACGCCCGCGGGCGCTGACCCACTCGCGAAACCAGGCTTGTTGAGCCAGGCCGGGCGAAGACTGGTCACTCTTCCGCCTTCAAGGCCTCGCGAACACTCTGGCGTTGGCTGACGCGCTCCTGAAAAGCGAGCAGCGTCGGCCAACGGTCAAGTTCGATCTCTACCGCCCTGCCCCAGCCGAGGACGGTAAACAGGTAGCCGTCGGCGACGGTGAATTGGTCACCCAGCAAGTAGTTCCTGCCCTCCAGACGAGCCGCGACGTAGTCCAGCCGTGCGGCGACGTTTTCCCTTAAACAGCCTTTGTACTCTGCCGGCGTGTCCGGTTTGAACAGGGGGACGAAAGCCTTGTGCAGTTCGGAGCTGATGAAACCGAGCCACTCCTGCAACTGGTAGCGTTCGAGCGTGTAGGGTCGTGGTGCCAGGCCACTCTCCGGGATGCGGTCGGCGATGTATTGCACGATGGCCAGGACTTCGGTCAGATAGACGCCATCGTCAAGTTCGAGGACCGGTACGTAGCCCTTCGGGTTGATGGCGTCAAAATCGCCGCCGTCGGGCAGCCGTCGCTCGCGGATATCGACGCGGACGAGGTCGAAGTCGAGACCGGCCTCGCGCAGGGCGATGTGTGGCGCCAGTGAACAGCTTCCGGGACTGAAGTAAAGTTTCAGTTCAAGGCTGCCGGGGACTGACTGAGCTGTTGGCGCTGGTTTCTGGTCGAGCTCGGCCAACCAGGGGAGCCGGGTCACCTCGACGGTCAGAAAGCCGCTGTTATCGCCGTAGGCAAACGACGAGTCGTTGGCAAAAAAGTACAGAAAGCCCGGTTCGATGATCTCTATTTCACAGCCGTTCGGAGTGGCGATGAGGCTGCTTTCGTCGTCGATGCGCGCCACGCCGTGCACGGCGCTTTCGATCAACCCAGTCAGCAGGTTCTCCGAGTCAGGATTGTTGGCCTCGAGGTCGGGGCGGGAATGAATGGCCGCGACCAGCGAAAACCATGGGCGTTCTTCCAGGCGCCGGCTACCTTCCGCGAGGTGACTGAGCCACGCCTTGGATTGATAACCGTCGGCACCCGCGGGCGTTACCTTGTCGATCCAGGCGCCGCTGGCCTCGATGCGATAGCGTTCGCCCACGTCGACTTCGACGCCCGAGGCGTTCCACCACTTGTGGGCATAGGCCGGGAAGCGCGTCGAACCATCCACCGGCAGCTTGCGGAATGGCAGTGCTTCCCGCTCCTGCTGCAATTGCTCTTCGGGACGCGGCTCGTCCTCCCGGTAGAAGTCGGCGCAAGCCGCAACATCTTCGAGGGCCTTCGGTCGGTAATCGGCCCGCTGCCGCAGGCGCTCCAGAACGCTGTGATGGAGTTCGGCATCGTCGGGGATCTTGCGTTTGTCGTCCGGTCGCGTCCGCCAAACCGGCCCGCGGGTTTCGTCGTGCCTGTCCTCCAGGCCGTCGGGCGCCAGCGCCTGGCTGAGTTGACTGGGCAAGAGCCGCAGGCCGGCATCAAGATCGTTAACCTCCTGCATCATCCATTCCAGCGCAATGTCCGAGAGGCCGTGGCTTTCGTAGCCGCCCCCGACATCGGCATGCGCGCCCGCGAACCAGACCTGTTTGATACCCTCGCGCTCCTCCCACAGCGTCGGTGGAAAGTCGGCGCGTTCCTCGTCAATGGCCAGGGCCTGGCGACCGTGCGCGACACGCGGACTGAGTTCGCGGTTGCTGAAAGCCAGGAAGCGAAGTTCGTCCCGGTCGACCAGGCGCAGGCCGCTGAATAGTGGCACGCCCAACTTGCCGACGGTATCCCAGACACCGATCATGCGAATGGGGATGTCGTCGTGATACTTCCAGAAGCGATCACCGCGCTTCTTGCCGCGACCTTCCTTATAGCCAAGCCAGATTTTTTCGGCTTCGTCGGCCGCGCCGTCGTTGTCGGCATCCACCGCCGGGATCAGGCCTGAGTAAGCAATGAAGGCCCCCAGACTGCGGGCGGCCCAGGCGCCGCGCGAGAAGCCAAAAAGCCATATCTTGTCGCCCCGCTGATAGACCTGAGAGATCAATAGATAGGCGTCGATCATGCTGTCGTGCAAACCGATTCCCTGCGTGCCGCCGAGTACTCCCTGGGTCCGGCCACCGTTGCCGATGCTTTCCAGATAGAAGGCGGCGAGCCGCTCGCCGCTCTTGACGAGATGCGAGCGGATCGGTCCGCTTTCCTCGACCTGCTGCTCTTCGCCGGGCAGCATCTCAAATAATCGGTATACATTGGTCTGCTCGATGGGGTCGTTCCAGGTCCCATCCATGCAAACCACTATCTGCTTGGCCATCGCTTCTCCTTGTTGCCAGCCCGTTGCCACCGGATGCGCGCGAGATCGGTTGGATCGGCACGCACCGGACTTGAGCCGACAAGCATACCGCACTCGTGGTTTGGTTTGGGATAGCCTCGGAAATGCAACGGCAACAGGCCAGCACGCCGAGTGATGCGGCGGGCTGGCCAGTGCATCAGGTCACGGCGGTGTTAATCGCCTAAAAGCCGATTGCCAACAAGGCGTAGGCGGCGACCAGTGTTCCCAGCATGGCCGAACCGTAACAGATCAGCTTGGCGCCGGTACCAGCGTGGATGCCGATGTCGTGCAGGCTATGAAAGATACGGTGCGCCGCGTGCCAAAGGAAAAGGGCAATGATCGCAAAGATGAACCCCTTGCCAATGAAGTTCTGGGCGAAGGCCAGCATGCGCGGGTAGCTCATGGTGTCCGCTGGCAGAAGGAATCCGAGCGGAATGGCCAGACCGGTGATGAACACCAGCATCGGCCCGAGGAGCGCCGAAAGCATGCCGCCAGCTCCGAACAGGGCCCAGAAGATCGGTGCGTTGGAACGTTTCAAAGGAGCTTTCATCGCGCCATCCCCCATACCAGAGCGAGCAGACCGAGACACGCCGCGGCGGCAGCCGCGAGACCGCCGGCGGTGATCACCCATCCCGGCTGGCGCTTGCCGCCAATGACCAGCGGCGGCATCGTGCGCGGCATGATCTTGAACCAAGTGTAGGTATGGTAGGTCAGGGCGATCAGAGCGAGAAGGTGGAAGCTTATGTACCACGGGCTCTGCAAGGCAGCCAGCCAGGAATTCCAGGCCGCCTCACCCTGCGACAGTCGGTACAGCCCAGTCAACAACACCCCGGCGTAGGCCGCGACGAAGAGGGCTGTGCCCTCGTGAATCATGTACTCGACAAAAAACGGGTTTTTCCGCCACCAACCGTCCATCGAGCGAACATAGGGACGACGCGCGCTCACTTGGCACCTCCCTTCGGGCCGAGAAAACGAAGAAAATAGTCGGCAGCGGCGTTGGTCTTGTTCTGGTTGACCGCATTCGCCGGGTCGACATGCTTCGGACAGACTTCAGAGCAGTAACCCACCGCCGTGCAGTTGAACACCCCTTCTTCGGAGTTGATCAGTTCCATGCGCTCGGCCTTGCCACCATCGCGCGAGTCGACGTTGTAGCGGTGCAGCAGGGCGGTCGCCGCCGGTCCGATGAAGCTGGGGTTGAGACCGAACTGCGGACACGCGGCGTAGCACAACAGGCAGTTGATGCACGAGCTGA
Organism: Candidatus Accumulibacter necessarius; assembly: GCA_017302435.1. Taxonomy (GTDB): domain Bacteria; phylum Pseudomonadota; class Gammaproteobacteria; order Burkholderiales; family Rhodocyclaceae; genus Accumulibacter; species Accumulibacter necessarius. Next base: position 116,639 of record JAFLDL010000001.1, on the reverse strand, counting down.
ACTGCTCGTAGGCACCGAGTTGCTCCGGCGTCTGCAGATACTCGCCCTCGGCCAGCGTGCGCGGTTCTTTCGGAATGATGTAGGGCTGGATGCTCTCGAGCTTGTCGATGAAGCCATCCATATTGATCACCAGATCGCGCTCGATCGGGAAATGTGACAGCGCTTCGACGCGCACCCGCGCCGGGTAGTAATCACGCAGGAAAGTCTGGCACGACAGGCTCGGAATGCCGTTGATCATCATGCCACAACTGCCGCAAATGGCCATCCGGCACGACCAGCGAAAGCTCAGTGAGCCATCGAGGTAATCCTTGATGTACTGCACGCCCTGCAGGACCGACATGTCGTCGGTGAATGGCACCTCGAAAACCTGCTGGTGAGGTTCCTTGTCCTTCTCCGGGTGATAGCGCAGAACCTCGATCTCGATTGTCTTCTGGGTTTCAGACATGGGACGCCTTCCTTTCCTGCTCGGCCTTTTCGCCTGCGGCACCGTAGGCACGGGTGCCCGGCTGCGACTTGGTGATCTTGACGGAACCGTAATCGATGCGCGGCGCGCCGCCGGCGACATAGTGCGCCTGCGAATGTTTCAGGAAGTTGACATCGTCGCGCTGTTCGAATCCGTCAAGCCGCTGATGGGCGCCGCGGGACTCGCGCCGGTTGATGGCCGAATACGCCATCGTCTGCGCCACATCGAGCTGGTACTCGAGCTCGATGGCCAGCAGCCACTCGGTGTTCCAGACGCTCGACTTGTCCTCGAGATTGACGTTCCTGAAGCGCGCCTTGAGTTCGTCGAGCTTGTCGCAGGTCTGCTGCATCGTCTCCGCAAGGCGATAGATGCCGCAGCCATCCTCCATGGTCTGCGCCATTTCCTTGCGCAGCGTAGCGATACGTTCGCTGCCGCCGGTTTTCTTCTTCAGGGCAAGAACTCGCTGCTCGACCGCCTGCGCCTGCTTGAGCAGGTTCGCCGAATTCCCCGGCGCCACCGACTTGGCGAAACGGGCAGCCTCCACCCCCGCCACCTTGCCGAAGACGAGGAGTTCGGACAGCGAATTGGATCCCAGCCGGTTAGCACCATGAATGCCGACGCTCGAGCATTCCCCGGCCGCGTAGAGTCCTGGCAGGGGGGCGGCGCAGTGACCGTCGACGAGGATTCCCCCCATCGTGTAATGTACCGCCGGCCGAACCGGTATCGGCGCGCGTGCCGGATCGACGCCCATGAACTGTTCCGCCAGTTCGTAGATCTGCGGCAGGCGCTCGCGCAGTTTCTCCTCGCCGAGATGGCGAAGGTCGAGGTGCACCACCGATCCGTGCTGCCCTTCGATCGTGCGGCCCTTCTGCTGCTCATACCAGAACGCCTGGCTGAGACGATCGCGAGGTCCGAGTTCCATCGCCTTGTTGCGCGGTGTCGGTTCGGCCGGTCCGAGACCATAATCCTGCAGATAGCGGTAGCCGTCCTTGTTTACCAGGAAGCCGCCTTCACCACGACATGCCTCGGTAAACAACAGACCGGTGCCGGGCATACAGGTCGGGTGATACTGGACGAACTCCATGTCGCGCAGAGGCACGCCATGGCGGTAGGCCAGCGCCATGCCGTCGCCGGTCACCACGCCGCCGTTGGTGTTCTCGCGGAACACCCGGCCGGCACCGCCTGTGGCGATGACCACCGAGCGAGCCTCGACCAGTGTGAACTCTCCCGAGGCGATCTCGATCGCGACCACACCCTGGACACGGCCGTCCTCGACCACCAGATCGACGCAGAAATGCTCGTCGAAGCGCTTGATCGACGGATACTTGATCGACGTCTGGAAAAGGGTGTGCAGCATGTGAAAGCCGGTCTTGTCGGCGGCGAACCAGGTCCGCTCGATCTTCATGCCGCCGAAAGCGCGCACATTGACATGGCCATCCGGCGTCCGGCTCCACGGACATCCCCAGTGCTCCAACTGGGTCAGTTCTTCCGTGCAGTGCGCCACGAAGTAGTCGACGACGTCCTGCTCACACAGCCAGTCACCGCCGTGAACGGTATCGTTGAAGTGATACTCCAGGCTGTCAGTCGCCTGCTTGACACCGGCCGACCCGCCTTCGGCGGCCACCGTGTGGCTGCGCATCGGATAGACCTTCGAAACCAGCGCAATCTTCAGCCCCGGATCAGACTCTGCGACGGCGATTGCCGCCCGCAGGCCTGCGCCGCCGCCGCCCACGATCACCACATCTGCCTTGTATATCTCCACGCTTGATCCTTTCTCGCGCCGCACACCGCCGGTCGCGATCAACATCCGAGAAGACCCCGCCGAGTGCCGAGCGGACTGCGGCGAGGCCGGGTAATTTAATCGCCAGGCTGCTGGTCTCTGCCTCTTTCCGCAACCTTGAGCGTCAACATCTGATACATCCCACCAAAAAAACGCTGCTTGCTGACGGCGACGAAGCGCCCGTCCTTTGGCAACCAGGCAGCGACCTCTTCACTGAAGAGATCACGGGCAAAGGGTTCCAGCCGGTCGAGAACCGGCTTCCAGAAATAGCGCAGGGGGTTGAAACGGCTTGGCGGAGCATAGTCGACGATGGTCAAGGTGCCGCCGGGACGGACCACCCGCAGCGCCTCGGCCAGCGTCCTTTCGCGTACCGCTTGTGGCTGCTCGTGCAGCAGAAAGAACAGCAGGGCCCGGTCAAAGCTCGCGTCGGCAAAAGCCAGCGCCGCCGAATCCATGCAATGCAGCTTGCAGGGCGCGTCACCGCCAAGCTTGCTGGCCAGGTTCTCCAACTGGATCGGCAGAATATCCACCACCTCCAGCAAGCCCCCGGCCGCCACACAGTCGACCAGCCGCGGCGTCAGGTCGCCGTAGGCACAGGCGATCTGCAGCGTGCGGCCGGGCAGATGGTGACCGAAATCATGCAGCACGGCGTTGCACAACCGTTTGTAGTTACCCCAGAGGATCAGATTCACCAGCCACTGGCGCTCGAAAACATGTACCGCGCGCGGATGGACGTAGGCCCACCAGTAATGCGCTTGCAGATACTGAGGAATGGCTGGCAGGGCTTTCTTGACAGCCGCGCAGGTGGCGACCGGTGGATCCAAGCTGTTTTTCATTATTAACGAAGAGAAGGTTCGCATTCGGCAAGATGGCCCTGGAGCCCGACAAGCCTGGACAAGATTCCTGATTTGGTCACGCTTGGTCACGCGGTGGTCGGACAAGTTCCGTCCTGATGCCCTGCTTTTGCCTTGACCTCCCCGCCGAGCGGCACGGAAACTGCGCAGCCCGAAGCCGTCAGGCCGTACCCTACCCGATCAATCGGGCGAACGCAACCGAGGCAGCGCGGACTGGGCGTTGGCCGCGGTCGCACTGGCCAGCTCACTGGCGTCGATGCCGCGCAACTCCGCCAGCACCTGGTTGATCCGCGGCAACTCCAGCGGTGTGTTGCGGCCCCCCGCCAGCCAGGCCGGAGGCATGTCCGGAGCGTCGGTTTCGAGCACGATCGACGCCAGCGGCAGCGATGCCGCCAGCTGGCGGATGCGTGTCGATCCGCTGTAGGTCAGCGCACCGCCGAAGCCGAGACGAAAGCCCAGCCTGATGAACTCTTCCGCCTGCTGACGACTGCCATTGAAGGCATGCGCGATGCCGCCCGGCACGCGGATCCGGCGCAGATATTTGAGCACCTGATCGACTGAGCGACGGACGTGCAAGAGCACCGGCAGATCGGCATCACGGGCAATTCTCAGTTGTTCGACGAAGAAACGCTCCTGCCGCGCGACATCCGGCTCGGCAACAAAGAAGTCGAGACCGATCTCCCCCAGCGCAACTGGCGGATCCGGCCCCGCTGCAGCGCGCTGCAGCCACCCGCGCAAGGCATCGAGGTCGGTCTCGTCGGCCTGCTGGACGTAAAGCGGATGGATACCGTAAGCGGGGACGCAGCCGACATGACTCGTGCAACAGTCGCGCACCTCGGCGAAGCTCGCCGCATCGACCGCCGGAATGACGATTCTCGCGACCCCGGCCGCTCGCGCCGCCGCCGCCACGGCGTCCCGATCAGCGGCGAAATCGGCTGCGGCGAGGTGGCAATGGGTGTCAATCAGCATTGCACGGCATCAGCCTCGATCGTACGACGCCGGCCGACGCTCGAAGAAAGCCGCCAGCCCCTCGTTGAAGTCCGGATGGGCGCCACAGGCGGCAAAAGCCCGTTGCTCGGCGTGCAACTGCGTCTCCAGCGAGGCCGCCAGCGACTGGTTGAGCAAGGCTTTGGTGCGCGCCAAGGCAGCCGCCGGCCCGGCGGCCAGCCGCTGCGCCAGTGCCTGCGTCGCGACCGGCAGCTGCGCCAGCGGTACGACGCGATTGAGGAGACCCAGATCGAGCGCCCGTGCAGCATCGAAGCGGTCACCCAGGAGGGCAATCTCCATCGCCTGCTTGAGGCCAACCTGCCGTGGCAGGGACCAAGTGGCGCCGCCATCCGGCGACAGCGCGATGTTGCTGTAGGCCACCGTGAAGTAGGCGTTGTCGGCAGCGACGACCAGATCGCAGGCCATCATCAACGACATGCCGAAGCCGGCGACGGCCCCATGCACGGCAGCGATTGCTGGCTTGCCCATGCCCTTGAGGTTGAGGATCGACGCATGCACGGCGGCAATCATCTCCTCGAAGCGCAATTGCCGCTCCTGCGGCGACAGGGCCAGCTGGTCACGAAACCATTTGAGGTCACCACCGGCCATGAAATGATCGCCAGCCCCGCGCAGGACGACCGCGCGCACTGCCGGGTCGAAGGCGGCGCGCGCGCTCATCTGGCGCAGATCTTCGATCATCGCCAGGTTGAGCGCGTTGAGCGACTGTGGCCGGTTGAGGGTGAGCGTGGCGACGTGGTCACTCAGCTCGTAAAGGACTGTGCTCATGCTGTCTCCTGTACCGCCTGCACGGACTCAAAGGAAGCGAAAGGGCGGCTCGGGCGAACGGCCGCTGACGATGTCGGCCAGCGCGGCACCCGAGCCACAGGCCATCGTCCAGCCGAGCGTCCCGTGGCCGGTGTTGATGTAAAGATTAGGAACTGCCGAACGGCCGATCAGTGGCACGTTGGACGGCGTTGCCGGGCGCAGCCCGCACCAGAACTCAATCTCGCCCGCCGGCCGCAAAGCCGGAAAAAGCTCGTTCGCCCTCTCTATCAAGGCGCGGCAACGCACGGCATTGAGTTCCGTATTGTAGCCATTGAATTCGGCCGTACCGGCGATTCGCAGGCGTCGGCCAAGACGCGAAAAGACGAGCTTGTGGCCATCGTCGGTGAGACTGACGCTCGGCGCGATGCTGTCGGCGGCGAGCGGCACAGTGGCCGAATAACCCTTCGCCGGGTAGACGGGCAAGCGCAGGCCGAGGGGGCGCAGCAACAGCGGCGTATAACTGCCCAGGGCAGCGACATAGGCATCGGCCGCATGCACCTCACCGGCCGCCACCACCCCGGCCACCCGGCCACCGACAAGGCTCAGCCGCTCGACCGTGATGCCGTAACGAAAAACAACTCCCCGCGCCGCGCACCGGCTGGCCAGCTGCTGAGTGAAGCGATGGGCATCGCCGGACTCGTCGGCGGCCGTAAAGTCTCCGCCGACCAGCAGCCGCTTCGCCGGCGCGAGTGCCGGTTCAATGGCGAGACACTCATCGACCGTCACCGTTCGACGCTCGCACCCAAACTCGCGCATCACAGCGGCGGCCTTGATGGCCGTCGCGAACTCGCTGCGATCAGTGTAGACGTGCAGGATGCCACGTTCGAGATGATCGTAGGCGAGCGAGGCTTCAGCACGCAGCCCCTGCAACTGGCGACGGCTGTACAGGGCCAAGGTGACTATCTGGCGCATGTTGTCGCGCGTTCGCCGGGCCGTGCATTCGCGCAGGAAGCGCAGACTCCAGTCCAGCAGCGCAGCGTCCCAGCGCAGCCGGAACAGCAGCGGCGCATCCTCTCGCCGCATCCAGGCCAGAGCACGCAGCGGGGCGTGCGGGTTCGCCCAGGGTTCGGCGTGCGAGACGGAAATCTGACCACCATTGGCAAAGCTCGTTTCCAGTCCAGCCGCGGCCTGGCGGTCAAGCACCGTCACCTGATGTCCTGCCCTGGCGAGGTACCAGGCACTGGTGACGCCAACGACACCGGCGCCGATCACCAGAACCTTCAAGCAGTCAGCCCCTGATCCCGAGAAATGCGGGCCACCTCCGGAATGCGGCGGACACTGCGCATGAGGCGTGCCAGGGCAGTGCGACTGGCCACCTGCACCGTGAAACGCAGCGTCGTATGAACTCCGGGACGCTTCTCTTCCATGTTGACGTGCTCGATGTTCGTTCCCGAACGCGATATCTCGGTGGCAATCCGCCCCAACACGCCAACCGTGTTCTGCACCATGATCAGCAGGCGCACGCTGAACAGTTTGCCGGGCTCCGGCTCCCACTCGACGTCAATCCACTTCGTCGGTTTGACGTGGCGAGCCTTGCGGATGGCAGGACAATCATGCGTATGGATGACCAGACCCTTGCCCTTCCAGATCGAGCCGATGATCGGATCCCCGGGAATCGGCTGACAACAGGGCGCGAACTGCACAGCCATGCCTTCGCTGCCGCGAATGACCAGTGCAGCTGGTGGCCTGTCGGTCGGCTGCGGCGCATCCTCGCGTGCCAGCAAGCGACGAGCGACAACCCCGGCCATGCGAAAACCCAGGCCAATGTCGGCATACACCTCCTTGATCAACTTGTTGCCGGAGTCACGAAGCACGTTCTTCCAGCTGGAAACCGGCAGCTCGGAAGCGGCCACGCCCAGCGCCCGCAACTCCTGATTCAGCATTTTTTCGCCGAGTGCCGTCGATTCGTCATGGTGCGCGGCTTTCAGGTAATGGCGGATCTTGCTGCGCGCGCGCCCGGTCTTGACCGAGCTGAGCCAATCCTGGCTGGGATGCGCGTCGGCAGAGGTCACAATCTCGACGCGATCACCGTTCGTCAGCTCGTCGACCAGGGACATCGGCTTGAAATTGACATGCGCCGCAATACAGTGATTGCCGATATCGGAGTGAATCGCGTACGCCAGGTCGACTGCCGTCGCACCGCGTGGCAGGGCGATGATCTTGCCCTTCGGCGTAAACACGTAGATCTCGTGCGGAAAGAGATCCACCTTGACGTGCTCGAAAAACTCGGTCGAATCACCGGTCGCACTCTGCAGATCGAGTAGCGAGTGAAGCCACTTGGTGGTTTTCTGCTGCAGGTCGACTCCGAGGTCCTCGCTGTCCTTGTACAGCCAGTGCGAGGCAATGCCTTCCTGCGCCACGTTGTCCATCGCTTCGGTGCGAATCTGCAACTCGAACGGGGTGCCATGCGGACCGATCACTGTCGTATGCAGCGACTGGTAACCATTGGGCTTCGGGACGGCGATGTAGTCCTTGAACTTTCCCGGCACCGGTTTGTATAGCCCGTGCAGCGCACCAAGGGCGAGGTAGGCGGTGGGCACATCCTTCACCACGACGCGAAAACCGTATACGTCGAGAACCTGCGAAAAGGAGAGCCGCTTGTCGAGCATCTTGCGATAGATCGAATACAGGCTCTTCGCACGACCGAACACCTGCGCCTCTACGCCTGCCTCACGCAGCCTGCCCTTGATGCCTTCGAGAATCCGCGACAACAGCTCACGGCGGTTGCCGCGCGCCGCCTTGAGAGCGCGTCCAAGAACCCGCGCGCGCATTGGATAGATGAGCTGGAAGGAGAGATCCTGCAACTCGCGGAAGAGCTTGTTGAGACCAAGCCGGTTGGCGATCGGCGCGTAAATCTCCAGCGTTTCGCGCGCGATGCGGCGACGCTTGTCGGCGCGGACGGCTGCCATCGTCTGCAGGTTGTGATGACGATCGGCAAGCTTGATCAAGACCACACGCAAATCACGCGCCATGGCCATCAGCATCTTGCGGAAGTTCTCTGCCTGCGCCTCTTCGTGGGACTGGAACTCGATCTTGTCGAGCTTAGACAAGCCGTCGACGAGATCCGCAACCGGCCTGCCAAAACGTTCGGCAATCTCGCTCTTGCCAACCGACGTATCCTCCATCACGTCGTGCAACAGCGCAGCGACTACCCCTTCCACATCCATCTGCCACTCGGCGATCGCGCCGGCCACGGCCAGGGGATGCGTGATGTAGGGTTCTCCCGACAAACGCATCTGCCCGCGATGCGCCTCCTCGCTGAACAGATACGCCTGGCGGACCCGCTCGATTTCCTCCGGCGGCAGGTAGACGAGGCTGTCGATGAAGACCCGGTAAGCCGGATCGTCCTCGGGATCAGGATGCTCAGGGGCGTTGTCAACCACCGGCATTTCTGCCGTCAGGCTTTCAGCAGTAACCGGATCCATGATCACGCACTGCCTGTGCCGCCAAGCTCAAGCCTGACCGCGATTGAGGACTTCCAGGCCAACCCTGCCACCGGCAATTTCGCGCAGGGCGATTACTGTCGGCTTGTCCCGGCCAGCATCAATCAAAGGCGAGGCGCCAGCGGTAATCTGACGGGCGCGGTAAGTGGCTGCCAGGGTCATCTGGAAACGGTTCGGAATACGGTGCAGACAGTCGTCTACGGTCACTCTTGCCATGCAAATCTCCCAAAAGAGTCAGCGCGTGGTTGCTTCAAACAGGATGGGATGGCGCTGGCGCTGCGCGGCGTAACGGAGGCGCTCGGCGCGCACCACGGCCAACAGGTCCTGCAGCGCGCGCTGCAGGTCATCGTTGATAATAACATAGTCGAATTCGGCCACATGGCGCATCTCTTCGCGTGCCGCCGCGACGCGACGGGCGATCGTTTCCGCACTATCCGTGGCACGTGCGCAAAGACGACGCTCGAGCTCGTCGAGCGATGGTGGCAGGACGAAAACACCAATCGCCGACGGAAACACTGCCCGCACCTGCTGCGCCCCCTGCCAGTCAATCTCCAGCAAGACGTCCTCGCCGGCAAGCAGGTCCGTTTCGATGCCGCTTCTTGAAGTACCATAATAGTTGCCGTGCACCTCTGCCCATTCGAGAAAGGCATCATTGCGGACCTTTTCGAGAAAATCATCCACGCCAACGAAATGGTACTCCAGGCCATCCCTCTCCCCCACACGAGGCGCGCGCGTGCTGTGAGAGACTGACACGCGGATTGCCGGATCGTTCGCCAGCAGCAATCGCACCAGCGTTGTCTTGCCAGCACCGGATGGCGCGGTAACGATGTAAAGATGTCCGATCATGGTGGCTGGTCAGTCGATGGCAGGCCACAATTGTACCTGCGACAGCGATACGTGCCAGCGCCATCAGCACCACCGACAGCAGACAGCCGGAGAGTATTTCCGCGCCGCGGCATGACTCTGCCGGGATCGGGCATGGACTGGCCGTGCTTTAGCGACGAGAATTGCGCACTGGATACCTTCACCTGGCGAGGAGCAACTGAATGTCCCGATGGAAGCTGATGCAGACGACCGCTTTGCTGCTTGCCGCGATCGCGGCAACCAATGTCGGCGCTGCAGTGCCACTCAAGATCGTCGGTTTTGACGACATGTCGTGCCGTGCCTGGTCCGCCTCGAAAGCCGACGCCGAGCAGCGCGCGCTCTATGTCTCCTGGGTCCGCGGTGTCCTCACCGGCCACAACTACGCCAACCAGAGCCAACAGGTATCTGCCATTTCGGGCGGGACGGTCGAGCAGTACGTCAATCGCTACTGTACCGAGAAGCCGCTGGGAAACGTCAGTGACGCCGCTTTTCGCCTGAGTGACCAGTTTTCGGGTCGCAACGCGGCGATCACCAAGTAGGGCTGCCCGGCGACCAAAGGAGATCGCCTACTCCAGATTCTGCACCTGCTCGCGCATCTGTTCGATCAGGAGCTTGAACTCGATCGCAGTCCGGGAGACTTCCGCGACCAGCGACTTGGAACCCAGGGTGTTGGCTTCGCGATTGAGCTCCTGCATCAGGAAGTCGAGGCGCTTGCCACAAGCCCCCCCGGCCGTGAGCACGCGCTCCACCTCATCCAGATGAGTCGATAGCCGCGCCAGTTCCTCGGAGACGTCAATCCGGGCGGCGAAGACGGCCACCTCCTGTCGGATGCGCTCGTCGTCGACCGCCTGCACGGCGTCCAGCAGACGCTGTCTGAGCTTCTCGTTGAACGCTGCCTGCGCCGCCGGGATACGCGGCTCGACTTCGCTCACCAGCGCCCGGATATGGCCAACCCGTTGCATGATCACCGCAGCGAGTTTTTCTCCCTCGCGAGCCCGGCTGGCGGCAAAGTCGGCAAGCGCCTCACCGGCCAGCGCCAGACAGGCAGGAACCACGGTCCCGATATCCACGGCCTCATCACCGAAGATGCCTGGCCAGTGCAGCACGTCATTGACAGCCAGCGGCGCGGCGAGCGGCAGGACCTTGCGGACCTGTGTGTCGAAGTCGTTGAGACGCTCGAGCAACTCGGCGTTAAGACTCAGTTGCTGCCCACTGCAGACGGCCGAAATGAAACTGAGGCGGCATTCGAGCTTGCCACGCGCAAGCTGCGCGCCAAACATCTCGCGTAGCGCCGGCTCAGCGATGCGCAATTCGTCACAGACGCGAAAGACACAATCGAGATATCGTGAGTTAACGCTCTTCAACTCGATGTGCAACGCGCCGCCCTTGACTGCGCGCGTCCTGGCGGCATAGCCGGTCATGCTGAAAATCATTGAAATCCTGACGTGTGGACTGGTGCGGTTCAGCAGGCAGCTTTACAGCCCACCCCGAAAACCCGGACAATGCCTGCAAACCTCAATGATAGCCTTGACACGGATGTCGCAACAAGCGAACCAACCCCTTCCCGCCGGTTTCCAACTCGACGACTATTGCATCGAGCACCAGCTATCGCTAGGCGGCTTTTCGATCGTCTATGTCGCAACCGACAGTCAGGGAAAGCGCGTCGCGATCAAGGAGTACCTGCCAAATACCCTCGCCTTGCGCAACGAGGGAGGGACAACGCCGATCATCTCCGACGATCACCTGCCGGCTTTCCGCTATGGCATGAAGTGCTTTTTCGAAGAGGGTCGGGCGCTGGCGGGCCTTTCTCACCCCAATGTGATCCGGGTGTTGAACTTTTTCCGTGCCAACGAGACGGTCTATATGGTCATGGAATACGAGCAAGGTCGCACGCTGCAGGAAGTGATTCAGGGCAACCGATCCGCGGTGACCGAAAACTTCATTCGCAACGTGTTTACCAAGATGCTCAACGGCCTGCGCGAGGTCCATTCACACCGACTGCTGCACCTCGACCTCAAGCCGTCAAACGTCTACATGCGCAACAATCACATCCCGGTCCTGATCGACTTCGGCGCAGCTCGTCAGACCCTGGCTTGCGACACGCCGATGCTGAAGCCGATGTACACGCCAGGCTTTGCCTCCCCAGAGCATTACCACCAGCGGGATTTGCTTGGTCCATGGAGCGACATCTACAGCGTCGGCGCTTCGATGTATGCCTGTATTTCAGGCAACACGCCACAGCCGGCCAACGACCGCCTTGAAAAGGATCGCATGGTACCGGCAATGGTCCGCTGGGAGGGACAGTACTCCGACCAGTTGCTCGAAACAATCGACTGGTGCCTGTGCCTGAATCATCGCTATCGTCCGCAAAGCGTCTTCGCACTGCAGAAGGCGCTCACCGAAGCCGTCGTTGCGCCACCGCCGCTACTGCTATCAACACCAACGCAGGAGAAGATGACCTTGCTGCAACAGGTGGTTGGCAGACTCAAGAGAACCAGGGACGCATGAAATTCACCATCTACCAGGAATCCCGCACCGGCAAACGTGCGAACAACGAAGACCGGGTGGCCTACTGTTATTCGCGCGAAGCCTTGCTGATGGTCGTTGCCGACGGCATGGGCGGTCACTACTACGGCGAGGTAGCCGCCCAGATCGCGGTGCAAACCCTGACCGAGGCTTTCCCGAATGAGTCCAGGCCGAGAATCCGCGACCCCTTCATGTTTCTGCAGAAGGGCATGCTCAACGCGCACCGTGGAATCCTCGATTTTGCCGGCAAGCATCACCTCCTGGATTCGCCGCGTACCACCTGCGTCGCCTGCATCGTGCAGAATAACGTCGCCTACTGGGCACATTCCGGTGATTCACGGCTCTATCTGCTGCGCAACGGCAAGGCGCTGGCCCAGACCCGGGACCACTCGCGCGTACGGCTGCTGGTCGATCAGGGAGTAATCAGCGAAGAACAGATGACCGTGCACCCCGACCGCAACAAGATCTATGGTTGCCTGGGTGGTCAGCAAACGCCCGAGATCGAGTATTCGCGCAAGACAACGCTGACGGCGGGCGACGTCCTGGTCCTCTGCACGGACGGCGTCTGGAGCGGGCTGCCCGGCGACATTCTGGCCGCCGCTCTGAAATCCGCCGATCTGATGCGTGCCGTGCCGGCGCTGATTGACGAGGCCGAAGCCCGCGGCGGCCCACATGCCGACAACCTGTCGATCATCGCCGTACGTTGGGCCGACACCTACGCCGATGAGAGCAGTGCTGGCAGCGGTCTGATATCGACCAAGACCATGCCACGAGACACGGTGACCACGAAACTCGACGAATTCGGGCGCCACCCGAGTCGCAAGACCGAGCTGACCGAAGAGGAGATCGAACTCGCCATCGAAGAGATCCGCTCGACCATCCAGAAGTACTCCAAGTAGGAATTCGCATGCGCCCCAGCCACCGCCAACCGTCGCAGCTGCGCCCCTTGCGAATCACCCGCCGCTTCACACGCCACGCCGAAGGGTCGGTGCTGATCGAACTCGGCGACACCCGGGTGCTGTGCACGGCCAGCGTCGAGGAGTCCGTACCCCCCTTTCTGCGCGGCAGCGGACAGGGCTGGGTCACCGCCGAGTACGGCATGTTGCCACGCTCGACGCACACCCGCAGCGGACGTGAGGCAGCCAAAGGCAAGCAGAGCGGCCGTACCCAGGAAATCCAGCGCCTGATTGGTCGCGCCCTGCGTGCGGTGACCGACCTCAAGGCGCTGGGTGAACGCCAGATCACCCTCGATTGCGATGTCCTCCAGGCCGACGGCGGCACGCGCTGCGCGGCGATCACCGGCGCCTGGCTGGCGCTCAACGACGCCTGTGCGCAACTGCTGAGCAATGGCAGGATCGCCGGCAACCCGCTTCGTGATCAGGTCGCCGCGGTGTCGGTCGGGATCTACGAAGGATTAGCCGTTCTCGACCTCGACTATGCGGAAGACGCCCACTGCGACACCGACATGAACGTCGTGATGACTGGTGCGGGAGGCCTTGTCGAGGTCCAGGGAACGGCTGAGGGCGAGCCTTTCACGCGCACGCAGATGAACCAGTTGCTCGATCTGGCGCAGGCCGGTATCCACCAGTTGATCAACCAACAGCAGGCAGCCCTCGCCCAATGAAACTCGTCCTCGCTTCCAACAACGCCAAGAAATTGAAGGAACTCGACACCATTCTCGCGCCGCTGGGCTGGGAACTCGTTCCGCAGGGCGAACTTGGCATCCCCGAGGCCGAGGAACCACACTGCAGCTTCGTGGAAAACGCCCTCACCAAGGCCCGCCATGCCTCGCGGCTGAGTGGCCTGCCCGCGCTGGCCGACGACTCGGGCCTGTGTGTCGACGCTTTCGGCGGCGCACCTGGCGTACAGTCCGCACGCTATGCGGGCGAACCCAGGTCCGATGCCCGCAACAACCAGAAGCTGCTGGCTGAACTTGGCGACAGCGGTTGCCGCGCGGCGCATTTCGTCTCGGTCATTGTCCTCGTTCGCCATGCCGACGACCCGCAACCGATCATCGCCGAGGGCGAGTGGGACGGAGAAATCCTGTCGGCAGCGCGTGGTGACGATGGCTTTGGCTACGATCCCCTGTTCTACATCCGCGAGCTTGACAAGACCGCGGCGGAACTCGACGCGGCGGAGAAAAACCGCCGTTCACATCGCGGTCAGGCGCTGGCCTGCCTCGTCGAGCGCCTGCAAGCACGGCGCTGATGGCGGGCAGCGGGGAGCGCACGGTCATTCCGCTGCTTGCCTGGCGGCCGGCGGCCGCAAACCCCAGCCAACTGCAATTCCGCAACCCGCCGCCGCTGTCGCTTTACGTCCATGTTCCGTGGTGCGTGCAGAAGTGTCCCTACTGCGACTTCAACTCGCATGCACTGCCGGCTGGCCAAGATGCTGCGCGAACGCAGGCAGCGATCCCCGAAGGCGATTACCTGGCCGCCCTGATTGCCGACCTGGAGTCTGCACTGCCGCTGGTCTGGGGTCGCCGGGTGCATAGCGTCTTTTTCGGTGGCGGCACCCCCAGCCTGCTCTCGGGCGATGGCCTGGATCAGCTCCTGGCGGCCTTGCGCAGTCGACTGCCGTTTCTGCCTGAGGCCGAAATCACGCTGGAAGCCAATCCGGGAACCGTGGAAGGTGGAAAATTTGCGGCCTTTCGCGCCGCTGGCGTCAACCGTCTGTCGCTTGGCATCCAGAGTTTCAATCCGCGGCACCTCAAGGCAATCGGCCGCATCCACGACGATCGTGAAGCCAGGCAGGCGATCGAGCTTGCCGGCAGACATTTCGGGAATTTCAATCTGGATCTGATGTACGGCCTCCCCGGGCAGACGCTTGCCGAGGCACTCGAGGACATCGACGCCGCGCTCTCGTTCGCGCCGGCACACCTGTCCTGCTATCAATTGACGATCGAAGCCAACACCGCCTTTGCGGCCAGCCCTCCGACCTTGCCCGAACCCGACCTCTGTGCCGACATGCAGGATGCCATCGAGGCGAGGCTGGCCGAAGCCGGCTACCTGCACTACGAAACCTCGGCTTTCGCACAGACTGGCCAGCAGTGCCGGCACAACCTCAACTACTGGCATTTCGGCGACTACCTGGGTATCGGAGCAGGCGCCCACAGCAAGCTGACCTTGCACGATCGCGTCCTGCGCCAGATGCGCTGGAAGGGGCCCGAGCAGTACCTGGCGCAAGTCGCCGCCGGCACCCCGATACAGGAGGAGTTCGCCGTCAAGGCCGTGGAACTGCCTTTCGAGTTCATGCTCAACGCGCTGCGCCTCGTTCAGGGTTTCGACGCGCAGCTGTTCGAGTTGCGTACCTCGCTGCCCCTGATCAGCATCGAAAGCGAACTGCGACAGGCCGCAAGCGAGGGCCTGATCAGACGCCACGGACAGCATATCGCGCCAAGCGATCACGGCCGGCGCTTTCTCAATCAATTACTGCAGCGCTTCCTGGTTGACCGGAGCTGAACCTTGCGGCCCGCGGCAGGTAGTGCAGGCGCAGGCGATGCGGCCGTCACGGTTTCATCGCCTCGACCGCCTGATAGAGCTGTTGCCGAAGCTCATCGGCTGGCCGCCCCTGCGCCTCGGCGAGACGAATCTGCCTCAGCAAGTCCGACGCCCGGGCTGCCGCTTGGCTGCGCTCTTTCGCAGCGGCGATCTGGTTCGGTGCCTTCCCGGCTGCGGCAGCCGAGCGGCCGGCGCCTTGCGCCGCGACAACGGACGTGGCAGCGCCGCCGTCGACCACCAACTGTGCCCGCTCGGCACCGGGCTGCGCACGACGGGCGGTGATGACCATCGACCGCGGCACATACGGGCGTGGCATCGGGCGCTGCGCCAGCGGCACCGAGTTGACACGCCGCAGGTCATTGACCGCGACGCGCAGCTTCCGGTGCAATTCCTCACTTGGCCGCCCTTCGGCCTCCGCCGCGCGAATCTCTCGCAGGATCGCCTCAATCGGGCTCGGTGCCACCGCCGAGCGGGTCGCTTCGCCGAAACTCTCCGGCGGCGCCTTGACCGCAATCGCAAACTCCTCCGGTGATGAAATCATCCTGGCCAGACGCAGGTGGTTATAGCGCATGGCCATGGTCAGCGCCGTATCACCCCAGTCGCTCTCGGAGCGGGTATTGGCGCCCGCTTCGAGCAGCACCCGCGCCAGACGTTCGTGACCCTCGCGAGCGGCGAGCATCAGCGGTGTGGCGCCGTTCGGCGCCCGCGCATTGACGTTGGCGCCCCGCGCCATCAGGTCGCTGACGACCTTTTCGTGGCCATTGAAGACCGCGTAATGTAACGCTCCCCACTGCTTGTCCTCACGCTCGAGCGGCGCTCCGTGCTCGATCAGCCATTTCACTGCCTCCAGATGCCCGCCCCAGGCCGCCAGTTGCAAGGCTTGTTCGCCATTGCGATTGCTGCGCCGCAGGTCGGCCCCCCGTTCGACGAACAGCGCCATCATCTCGATGTGGCCATACCAGGCGGCAACCATCAGGCCGGTACCGATATGCGCCGCCTGGTATTCCGGACTCAGCCCTTCGTCAAGCCAGCCTTTGACCCGGCGCAGGTCGCCACGTTCGACCGCATATCCAAAGGTAATCGGGTCCGGGACCTCGGCCCATAGCGGGGCAGCAAGCAGGCAGCTGGCGAGCAACACCCATCTGCCGAGTCTTCCGATCAAATGCCTCACACGCGTCCTCCCTTCCGACATCACGGCAAGCCAGCGTCCTTCCCGTGCCGCCTGCCCGGTTTTGCTTCACAATGTCACGCTCATGCCGTCTCGCCTGATCCTTGCCCTTGCCCTCTCGCTCACCCTGCACGCCGTCGTGCTGTTCGGGGACGCCGTCAGGTTCGCTCCCCCGCCGGCACAGCCGCCACTCGAGGCGTCGCTGCGACAGCCGGCGAAGACGTCGCCACGCGCTGAGGATCCGCTGCTGAAGGACACCCTCATCGCTGAACCGCCAGCCGTCAAACCGCCTCCCACGACCCGCCCACCCCCGCCCGCCGGGCCACCCCTCAGCCAAGCCGCGGCAAAACGCCAGGTCGACGCCGCCAGGCGCAAACTTTCGCAGCATGTGTACTACCCGCCCGACGCCGTCGCACGCGGCCTCGAAGGGGAGGTTCGCCTGCTGCTGCGCGTCTCCGACGACGGCCACATCAGCGACGTGAGCATCGCCGCCAGCAGCGGCCATGCGATCCTCGACCAGGCCGCCGTCAAGGCCGCCTACGCGATGGGCAAGGTCAACTGGGTCCAGTCACGCGAGCTCATCCTGCCGGTCGTCTTCCGTCTGGAGTGACTCCGGCCGCCGGCGAAAGACCAGGTCCCAAACACCGTGCCCCAGTCGCAGGCCACGCTGTTCGAACTTGGTCAGCGGGCGATAGTCGGGGCGCGGCGCGTAGCCAATCGCCGTATTCTCCAGCAGGCTCTCGGCTGTCAGCACGGCCAGCATCTGCTGCGCGTAATCTTCCCAGTCCGTGGCGCAATGAATGTAACCCCCTGGCCGCAGGCGACCAGCCAGTAAGGCAAGGAAAGCCGGTTGCAGCAGGCGCCGTTTGTGATGACGCTTTTTCGGCCAGGGATCGGGAAAAAAGAGGTGCACCCCGGCCAGCGAAGCCGGCCCAAGCATGTCGCGCAGAACCTCGACCGCGTCGTGCTGGATGATGCGCAAATTCTCAAGACCCAGTTGGGCAACCAGTTTGCACAGGCTGCCGACGCCTGGCGTATGCACTTCGATGCCGAGGTAGTCGTTCTCCGGGTGCGCCGCGGCTATCGCCGCCGAGGTCTCGCCCATGCCGAAACCGATTTCGACAATCCGCGGCGCTGCACGCCCGAACAGCGCGTCAAGATCGACCCGCGTCGCGCTGTAGGGAATGCCGATGCTGACCATCATCTCTTCGTGATAGCGCTGCTGAGCGTTTGAGACCCGCCCCTGGCGACGCACGAAACTGCGGATGTGCCCGGCGCGACCGGCAGTGTACACGGTCTCCTGGCCAGCCATGCCTACGAGCCGATCAAACCGGTCGTCGGAGAGGAGGGGTCGGCCGAGTAGTACTTGCGCGGCATGCGCCCGGCAAGGAAGGCCTCGCGCCCCGCTTCGACCGCCTTTTTCATCGCACTCGCCATCAGCAGGGGATCGCGGGCGTGGGCTATGGCGGTGTTCATCAGCACGCCATCGCAACCCAGTTCCATGGCGATCGCCGCATCCGAGGCCGTGCCGACACCTGCGTCGACCAGCACCGGGACTTTCGCGTTGTCGATGATCAGGCGCAGGTTCCAGGGATTGACGATGCCCATGCCGGAACCGATCAGCGAGGCCAGTGGCATCACCGCAACGCAGCCGATGTCCTCGAGCATTTTTGCCTGGATCGGATCGTCAGCACAGTAGACCATCACCGCAAAACCCTCCCTGACCAGCGTTTCCGCCGCCTGCAGCGTTTCCGGCATGTTCGGGAAGAGATTGGTCGGGTCGCCCAGGACTTCCAGCTTGCACAGCGCATGCCCGTCGAGCAGCTCGCGTGCCAGGCGCAGGGTCCGGACTGCCTCGGCGGCGGTGTAGCAGCCGGCAGTATTGGGCAGGATGGTGAATTGCGACGGCGGCAACACGTCGAGCAGGTTCGGCTCGCCGGCGTTCTGGCCGATGTTGGTGCGACGAATGGCCACGGTGACGATCTCCGCGCCCGAGGCATCGATCGCCGCCCGTGTTTCGGCGAAATCCTTGTACTTGCCGGTCCCGACGAGAAGACGGGAACGGTAGGTCCTGCCGGCAACCGTCAGGCTATGTGGGGAGGATGGCATATTCGCTTCTCGGCTTGTCAATGAGGTTCAGCCGCCACCGACGGCAACGACGATCTCGATCCGGTCGCCGTCGGCCAGCACCGTTTCGGCGTGACGGCCGCGCGGAACGATCTCGCCGTTGCGTTCGACGGCAATCCGCTTGCCGGCATGGTTCAGGGCCACCACGAGTTCGGCGACCGTCAGCGGCGAGGCAAATTGGCGGCTTTCGCCGTTGATCAGGAGTTCCATGGGGACGGAATTTTAACACGCGGCGGCAGGCGAACCCCGGCCTTGAAATCAATCAGGGCAAGGGGCTCGCGGACGATCGCCACCGGGAACGACTTTGGCAAGGCTGGGGGGGACGACCGGGCCGGCTTCCGCCTGCAGTTGAGTATACTGCTCGCACCTTACGCCATCAGCGAGCCTGCAACCATGCGCCTCCTTCGCCAGCTGCTCCTCTGCCTTCCGCTGCTGTTGCTCGCTGCCTGCACCAGCGTCCCGGAAGGCATCACCCCGGTCAGGCACTTCCAGCTCGACCGCTACCTTGGCAAATGGTACGAGATCGCGCGCCTCGACCATTCCTTCGAACGTGGCCTCAGCGATGTATCGGCGCAGTATCGCCTGCAGCCTGACGGCAGCGTCGAGGTGGTCAACCGCGGCTACAGCGCGGAAAAGGGTGCCTGGAAGGAAGCGGTCGGCAAGGCTCTGATGATTGGTGACGCGACGCAGGGCTCGCTCAAGGTGTCGTTTTTCGGCCCCTTCTATGGCGGTTACCACATCGCGGCGCTCGACGAGCACGAGTACCGCTGGTCGCTGGTGGTCGGGCCGAGCCGTGACTATCTGTGGATACTGTCCCGCGAGCGCCACCTGCCGCCCGCAGTCCGCGAGCAACTGCTGGCCAAAGCGAAGCAGCTGGGTTTCGATACCAGCCGCCTGATCTGGGTCGGGCAGGATCGCCCCGATGCCTGAGGCGCGGCGGTCATCAGCCGCTGACAGCCGGCTGCTGGTCGCTTTTGACACCCCCGCCAGTGTCCTGGCCTGGTCGGCGGTGGACGATGCCGTGATGGGCGGTCTCTCCAGCAGTCACCTGCTGTTTGATCCCTCAGGCCATGCCGACTTCACGGGCAGCGTCTCGCTGGCCAACAACGGCGGCTTCGCCTCGGTCCGTACGGCGCCTGGCGATTACTCGGCGCCTGGCGCACGGGCCTTCCGTCTCGCTGTGCGTGGCGACGGGCGACGCTACAAGCTGAATCTACGCACCGACGACGCCTACGACGGGCCCAGTTATCAGGCCGTATTTTCGCCTCCTGCCGGTCAGTGGAGCGAGATCGTACTGGCCATCGCCGATTTCACCGCCAGCCATCGCGGCCGCCCGGTAGACGCGCCACCACTGGAGCCGGCGCGAATACGCCGCGTGGGCCTGATGATCGCCGACCGGCAGGCGGGCAGTTTCAAGCTCTCGATTCGCTGGCTGCGCGCCGAAGCGCCAGGGTCACTATAATCGGCGACAGTCCGGCGTCGCGGGGTGACTGCGGATTCCCGTTCTGGATCGGGCCCGGGACGGCATCGACCTTTGCCGCCAGCACCTTCGATGCGGGCCAGGCGCTGCAAAGAGTGATTCCCTTTGCGCTGGGGAAAGCTGGTTCGCACACAAGGAGTATTCAAGATGACGACGCGGACTCACATCGGGATCGACCGCAGCGCGCGCAGAGATGTCCGTGCAGTCTGGCCGCCGGACGCCATTGCCATGAGCGGCTTCGAAAACTACAGCCACGAAATGAACGAGCTTGATCACGAGATCATTCATTACGCCGCCATCTGCGGCGTCGACCTGGCCGACCAACCAGCCATCCATGCCTGCCTCGAAGAACCACGCGCGACCTGGGCCGAGGACAAGGCCCGGCAAACGCTACGTGGCCTGCTGATACTGCGCATCAAGCTCGAAACCGAAATGATCGAGCAAGGCCTGTCACCGAGAAAGCTGACATCCCAAAGTACATAGGTCACCAGCCAAGCGGCGGGTGCCTGTCCGGGCTGTGGGGCGGTATTTCAGCCGTATTTCGGTGGGCCGTATTTTGGTGACGGCATGGTTACTCCTGTCCCCGGAACTCCTCCGCGCAACGCTGCCAGAGCCTCGACACAGGCGTTATTCAGTTCTACTCGGGCAATAATCCACGGGTGCAGCTGGCTTTTCCCTGTATTAAATATACTGTCCCCAAATTGCCTGTCATTGCCTGTCGATATTTCGGTGGATATTTCGGTGACAGTATAGTTAACTTAACGACTTCTCCTGTCCCCGAAATTCCCCAGAACCCGAGTGCATGCCATATGCCCGCAACTGTCGGAGGCCCAGTCCGCTGACGACTCACAACGCGACTTCCAGATATTCAACAACGCTTGAGGGCTGCGGAATCGGAAGCCCGTCTTCACGAAGCCCATCGAGATGAAACGCGATGGCATCCCGAATCTCACTTTCAACTTCATGGAAGGTGTCCCCGGTTGCCACACATCCGGGAAGGTCGGGGACGTAGGCAGAAAAATTGCTTTCTGCTCTTTCGATCACGATCGCGTAACGCATTCAATCCTCACTTTCTCAATGCCGCTTGTTTGAGTATGCTCCCCAAGGTTCCAGGTGCCAGATCATCACTCGGCTGCCCGGCAACGGTAACGCGGCCGGGCTTTACACTGTGCCTGAACTGGCGGTGGCTACCGCGAGTAGCGACGAGAAACCACCCATCGTCGGCAAGCAATCTGAGGATCTCGCGGACTTTCATTGGCGAAGATTAGCAGGCCAAGAGTCTTTAACCAAGTCCGTGTGCGGTACAGGCAAGAATGCCCCGGGGGCCACCTCGGGTCGAAAACCAGCCCCTGTTCAGCAGAGCAGCTCGTGCTCCTCGATAAAGGCAATGATCTCGTACAGCCCCTGTGCTCGGTCTTCATGTTGCTAAAAACAAACGGTCGCTCGCCGCGCATTCTTCGGCTATCGCGCTCCATCACCTCCAGCGAGGCGCCGACCATCGGCGCGTCGGTCTCGGCACGAGCTAAGGGGTCTGACCACTTTTTCCTCTCCTTTTTCCTCTTTTTCCCTTTTTCCTTTTTCGTTGTCCTTCGGGAGTCGCTTTTTGCACGTCTCAACGCTGATACTGCGTCATGCCTTCGTCAAGGTTCGGTATTGCCTTCATGGCGCCTCGGGAGCACGCGTCTCAAGGCTTGAACCACGGGCCGAAAGTGTAGCTCTCCGATCCCGCCATGCGCACGCCGGCGCTGGCTGAGCCGTCGAGCTGCATCTCGATAACTGCTTCGAACAAAGTGATCATGCGCCCGCTCTCTGGCCGCTCGACGATATAGTGAATGGACTCAAGCGCCGGCGTGCGCGCGTGCGTCTTTGTCACTGTGGTCAGGTGCAAGCGCTTGCCCTCCGCCAGATCGCGCAGGTCGCGCATGAAACGCTCGATGCCACGGTTTTGCAGAGTCTGGTTCACAAGCTTCGAGGCGAGCCGGATCGCTGCGCGGCTTTCCACGCCCAGCCCCGCGGACTGGCTATGGGTGAGCTCGAAGTCCGCCCATGCCTTGACGGCGTATTCGGAGGCGCTCATCATCTCTTTCTCGAAGTTGGCGCGGTGCTGGCTTTCCCCGATCCAGCTCTTGATCACGACACGCGGCTCGCCCTTGCTGGGTCGTTCCACGGAGTACGCACCCGACGACCGCTTCGCGCCTGCCTGAATATAGCCTTCGGCCTCGGCATCGGCCAGCGTCATGTATCGGCCCTTCTTTGTCTTGCCGTGATACTGCGAATCAGGCTTGTGGTAACGCCCCGTGCCTGTATTTACCCACACGCGCGTCGCCGGATCAGGAGGCAGGGCCCCGGTCTTGACCTCGCCGGATTTCGGCTTGGTCGTTGCTGGGGCCTTGCCGTGTTCGGCTATCTTCCCCGGCTTCGGCGCCACTTCGGACTTTGGCGCGGCCGTTGCCGGAAGCGCACCGGATTCAGCGCCTTGCTGTGGCGGCGGAGGTGCGCCCGCTCCTATCCAGCGCCCGCGTTCGGCGAGTGCGGCATCAGCGTCCGGTGTGTGCCAAGCCGGCGACATTGCGATGTTGGATGCCAACGAGACACCCGCCTGTGCCAACGCGTCCTCAGGTGATGCCCCGCTGGCGCGTGCTGCAAGATACGACGTCCCGCCGGCGGTGAATGGTGCGAGCAGATTGCGAACCACCGGATTGTTAGAGCCACCCAACAACGCACCAGGCACCGCTTGTGCCACAGCAATGACAGCAGCGCTCGCCGCCTCCTCGATTGTTTCCCCTCGTGCCAGCACATCGATCAGCGTCGTGGTACCGTTGATCAGCATCTCCGCACCGACACGTGTCGCCACCTGCCTGGCGAGCGCCCCGCCTGCTGCATTGAGCGCCAAGCCCACCGAGCGTGCCGCCGCGCCGCCAGCGCCACTGAGAAACCCCTCACGAAAACCGCGCCGGGCTTCGGCGGTAAGGGCCGAACCGGCTTCACTGAGAGAGCCACCCGCCAATAGAACTCCGCCGGCCGCCGAAGTACCGCGTACCCCAGCCATGCCGCTGCCGACGACCACCCCAGTGCCGCCAACCGTGGCGATGGTAGCGGTGGCACCAGTCATTCCCAAACCACCCACGCCGACTGCGCCCGTGACCACAGGTGCAGCAACAACCGCTGCAATACTCCCGGCGATAGCGACGGATGCATCGCGGGTGAATTCGAGTCTGTGAACGGCGACTTCAGCATCTTCGATGTGACCTTCGTAGAATGTCCGGGACAGTTGGCGAATTTCCTCGCCAACAAGCTCGACAGGCGCCAAAAGGGCCGCCGCTTCCACCAAGTTGTCTGCCAGCAGGAGGGTCTGAAGGGTACGAACCCGCTGGCAAAGCCAGAAGTATCGAGTTCTCAATTCGTCAGCCGGATCCTCCACATCGGCCAGCCAACCCAATATACTGGAAACGATGGGCGACTCGCGATTGATAGCAACTTGCAAGTTGTAACGATCCCAGTAATAGGAAGACCGCAATTGAATCTCCTGAGCTGCACGCTTGAGTTTGGCCACAAGGGTCGCGCGCAACTGCTGCGCCTGCTCTCGCGGGATCGCGATCCGCTTACCCTGGTGGTAGATGGCACAAGCGGCTTCATTGCCGGGCGCACTTGCGATGCGCTGAACGGTGCGTGCCAGCGTTTCCAGCGTGTGCGACTCGTTTCCCGTTGACGGTGATCGCGCCGGCATCAAGCGACTGGCATGCCGTTTGGCTACAAGGTCAGGGCTGCTTGCACTCGTCTGCTGAACGACCTGTGCCGTCCCAGGAGCAAGACCATCCACAGTTCTGCCACCGAAGTCGACGTAATCG
Organism: Candidatus Accumulibacter necessarius; assembly: GCA_017302435.1. Lineage (GTDB taxonomy): Bacteria > Pseudomonadota > Gammaproteobacteria > Burkholderiales > Rhodocyclaceae > Accumulibacter > Accumulibacter necessarius. The sequence continues at coordinate 92,774 of JAFLDL010000001.1, read as the reverse complement.
ATTCCATATGCCGGCGGAGCAAACGCAGCGCTGTTCTTTCCACTGGATGACTGTAGCGACGCTACGTCCCTGTTCTTGGCTGCTTTGCTGGCCGAGGCGTGGGCTTTCACGGTGGGGGTCATGTCCCTTTCCCCTCCTTGACCTGCTCGCGACGAATGCCGCGCTGAAGTGTGTCGAGCGTAACCACGCTGTCGCCGCTCTCCAACGCCTGCAACGACGCGTAACGAACGACGTTCATGATCGCCCCGCCGCACAGCTCGTACTGAGCCGCGATCTTGTCGAGGTCGACGCCTTCGTCGATCAGGGCTTTTGGCGAGAATCCCTGCCGCCACAGGCGCAAGCGCTCCTCGTGGCGCGGCATCGGGAAGTAGATGATCGACTCGAAGCGGCGGGCGAAGGCCTGGTCGATGTTGTCTTTCTGATTGGAGGCGAGGATGGCGATGCCGTCGAAGGTCTCGATGCGTTGCAGCAGGAAGGAGACCTCCTGGTTGGCATAGCGGTCGTGTGCGTCCCGGGTCTCGGTGCGCTTGCCGAAGAGCGCGTCGGCCTCGTCGAAGAAGAGAATCCAGCCCTTGTGCTGCGCCTGGTCGAAGACGTGGGCGAGGTTCTTTTCGGTTTCGCCGATGTACTTCGAGACGACCAGAGCAAGGTCCACCTTGTACACCTCGCGGCCGGTCGACTTGCCGAGCAGGCAGGCGGTCATCGTCTTGCCGGTACCGGGCGGCCCGTAGAACAGCGCGCGGTAACCGGGCCGCAGCTTCGGCCCCATCCCCCAGTCGCCCATCAGGGTGTCGCCATGACGCAGCCAGATCTCGATTTCCTGAACCTGCGTGAGCGTGCCGGGGTGCAGCACGAGGTCGCTCCATTCGAGCTGGGTCTCGATGTGGCGGGCGGGGAAATCGGCGCTCAAGTCGGGGCGCCGGGCGTAGCCTGTGGTGACCAGGCCCAGGCACTCTGCCGACAAGCGCAGTGGCGCCTTCATCAGAGGCTCGTCGCGGCTCTGCGGGACGGGCCGCAGGAGGTCGTGCCGGGCGAAACAATGGTCGCGGTCGAAGATCGGCTGAAGCGCGAAGCGGGTTTCGAGATCGGCGCCTGCAAGGATGAAGGCGAGCGTCTCGCCGGTCGGCACGAAGTCGCCGTTTTCATCATGCACGCCGCCGAACTCGGTGAACCGGCGGTCAAACGTCTTGTTCTTCGTGTGGAAGATGTCGAGCAGTCGCGGCCGGAGGTGGGGCACGAGGCCGAGGACGACCGCCACGCGCTCGGCGAAGGAGAACGCGTAATGGCGCAGGAAAGCCGCGTAGGCCGACTCGGGAGTGCCGTATTCGGGCGGCGCGACCTCGAAGACGCTGCGGTAACTCGTTTCCTGGCTGAAATAGAGCTTGAAGCGCGTATCGAGCAGACGTGCGAACCACGCGAGTTCCTGTTCGAGGTCGCGCGCGTTGAGCTCGATCAGTGAAGAGATGGTTGTCTTCAGAGGCACATCGAAACCCTTTGGCATCACCACTCGACGTGCATCAGCGTGTCCATCCACGGCAGCTTGACGATCTGCACGCTCCACGGGAAGCGGTCGAGAACGATGTCGTGCGTTTCGCGCTGCACGCGCAGCAGCCAATTCCCGTCGCGCGCGCTGAGTTGCCCCTGGCGCAGCAGAAAACTGCCGCGCAAGCCCGCGATCGACATCTGGTGCAGTATCGGTGCCTGCGCGATCACCGCGGTGAGCAGGTTGGAGCATTCCTCGACTTCGTCCGTGCTGATCATGTCGCCGAAATCGAACACCTCGTCGAGCGCAAGGCCGCAGAGCACCTTGTTCAAAGGCAGAAGATACTCTGGCGGCGCCTCGTCGCCGGTGGCGACGTACTGCAACAGGCCAGCCGCCCGATGCGCGGCGGCCTCGTCCCTGAGCCGCTTTTCGCCCAGGAGCCCGAGCCGGCCGAAAAAACTCTGCAGGAACGGCCAGAGGATGACCAGACCGGCGTTGTCGACGTAAATCGCGTCGGCGTCGCTGAAGGCACGATCTACTCGCGAGGTGCTTTTCGGCGCGCTCGGCGCCTGCTCCCCTGCCGCGTCCAACGCGTCCTGCAGTATCCCGCCGACTACCGAGGCGGCAGCTATGGGAATTCCCGGCGATGCCGATGGAAGCCGCTCGAGAGCGTGCGCGCTCGCCGACTCACTGGCCGGAGTGACTTCGCAGGTTTCCAGCAGATTGCCCCCAGTCGCGCGCCAGAGAGCTTCCATGACCTCGCGTGTCCAGGGCGGCACCGACACGCTGGCATCAGCGAGCACGTGATGCAGCTCGGCCATCAGCGAGCGACCGTCGAGTTGCCTGCGGCGGGCGAAGCGCCGTAGAACCGCACTGAATACACGTGGCGCCTCGGTTGCCGAAACGTCCTCGGCGATCGCAGCGCGCAGGATCTCGTCCCAGAGGAGATGCCGCTCCGCACGTGCCGACTCACCCTGCCCTTCGCGCCGCCAGCCGAAAAAGGCGATCCAGGCGCTGCCCAGCCCTGGACAGGCGGCAGTCCAGCGCGGCGCGAGCACGGCGGCCAATTGATCGAGCAAATCATCGGAGCACGCCCGAACGATCCGCCCCAGCGTTCGCTCGCCGTCGGCTGCTGCGACGATCGTTCGCCGAAGCGTTCGCGGGGCGCGCCCGAGCAAACGCTCCAGCGCCGCTGGCAGCAGATCCCGGTCGGCCACGTCGGCCCACCACGGAACGGTTCCAGTCCGGATGAAATGGTCGAACAACTCCAGATCGGCATCGCTCTCCGGCGCATCGTCGATGGCGTCGGCCAAGCGGCTGCGGAACGCCGGCGCGAAGCTGTCGACAAGCGCGGCTTCGAAGGTTTCGAGCGGCAGCTCGCCGAGATCGATCTCCAGCCGGTCGACGCGATCGATGCGACCCGGCGCGCTCAGTTCCGAGCAGATCGCTTCGATCAGCGGCAGCAGGCGCTGGCGGTACGCGTCGCGCAGCTCGGTCTGGAGATGTTGCGCCGCGTCGCGCGAGCCGCCGCGGACTTCCAGCACCTGGCGCATGATCTTGTGCTGTTGGGCGATCATCGCTCGGCGGGCGCGCTCAGGCGCCGGACTTGAGTGTCACGGTCGCTTGCGCCGCAAGAACGACCGCGATTTCTGGCTGGTCGGCACGCGCGGCGGCAACGCTGAACGTCGTGTCCGCCGCAATCGGTCCGGTCGGCAGGACGATGCTCGCCCCGTTACCAGGGAGCGGCGAGCCGACGGCGGCATGCCCGGAAAGCAACTGGTAAACGACGCCGGACTGGGTTTTCTCGACGATGATCTGGGTACCCATGTCCACTGCGACGGTATCGGCGGTCGCCGATACCCGCAGTGCCGCGTTCGGCCGCACAAGCACCTGCACTGCCACCACACGCTCGACGCGGATGCCTTTCGCCGCATCACTGGAGACCACCACCTCAAAGGTTGCATCGGCGCTAAGCGGAGCGCTGGTGAAAACCAGCTCGCCATTGTTTCCGGCCAGAGGCAGCCCTACGGCGACGCCTGCAAGCGTCACCTGATACTGGTCTTCCGGTTGGCTGCCGGGAATCACGATCTTCGCGCTGCCGCCGTAGTCGATCACCGTCTGCTCGGCGCGAATCGAGGGCACCGCCGCTATCAGTGCGAGTTGCGCCATCTCGACCTCGACCTTCGTCTGCGCTTTCACCGCGCGGCAGGCCAGTCTGGTTCCGACCGGCAAGGGCGTGATGTCGAGCAACGGCAGCCGCGGAAAAACCTTCGCCAGGTCCGCGCCCGGTGCCAGAGGGACCTCGGGCTCGGCGGCGAGCGTTAGATCAATCTCGACGCCGAGCTGATCGACACCCTTGTTCTGCGTCGTGTCGTGTTCATCCCGCTGGTGGAAATACGCCGGCAGCGGAAACTCGTCACCTCCCGACGACGGTCGAAAGTGGTAGAACACTCCCGGTTGACCATCCGCGACCTGCAGGCGGTCGCCGGTCTCCGCGCCAATCACCGGCACGCGGAGTGTCAGGACCCGCTCCCGGTCGGGACTCACGAGCAGCGCCACGGCCTGGTTTAACTGAACCGTGGAAGTGATGGTCGCCGAAGCCGGATTGCTGGCGTCGAGCAGATGATGCTTCAGAGCCTGGATGATGATCAGCGAGTCGTCGGTCAAGGATGGTATCGGCAGGCGCAACGGCCAGCCGGTACCGGGCACGGGAGCGTCGCCGAGCGGCGCAAAGCCTGCGGGGGTGTGCCACCTCCGCCACGTGTCGGGAGCCGCTGGCGGCGGCTTTTTCACCTGCACATCTGGCCACCCCGGCACAGGGACAGTCACGAGGTCCGCACCACCGGCGTCGCCATGCACGAAGTCTACATCCGATATTCGACGAAGGTAGGCGCGGTACTCGACACTCTTCTGCGTGTCGGCGATCTTGATCGCCGTGGCCTGCCGGTAGTCAAGGATCGGCTCCGTGTCGACCGAGACGGCAAGCACCGGATTGGCGATTACCTTGAGGTACACCCTGGCATCGAGCAGCATACTTTTCTTGGACGGATCTTCTAAAGCGGGTGAAGTCTGGGTCGCGCGAACACAAATCTCGGCATCCTCGGTCATCGGGCCGGTCTGCAGACTTACCGCGCGCCGATTGCCGGGCTTGCTTCCGTTCATCTCACGCCCGTCGATGATTAGCGAATACTGAACTTGCTCCTGAGTCTTGTCGACCTGCACCTCCACGCCGGACCCGTAGGGAACGATGCGCGGATCGGACGGCTTCGGGTCAGCGAGCCTGCCATCCAGCACCTGTGCTGCCAGGATGCTGATGCCAAGGCTCGTGTCAATGCCGACCTTGACCGGTGCGCGGTTGTCGAGAAAATGCGGGCTCTGCGCAGGCGGCGTCGAACCGGCAGGGCTATGTTTGCTCACCCGGACGCGATAGGTGACGTTTTCCCGGACCGCCGGCGTTTCGATATCGGGCGTGATGTCGGCGCCGTCGCTCTTGAACGTGTCTCCGAGCGCCTCTCCCGCTGGATCGCACAACTGGTAGCTGACACCCGCTTGCGCGTTTTCGATCTCGATGCTGGCGGTGCCCCCGTACGGGACCTGGGGTGGATGGGTGGCGACGTTCAGGTCGGTCAGCGGATAAGTGTCGCCGATACCCAGCAGGTCGATCAGTCGATCGCGCGCGCTGCGCAGCGGAATGGCGTGGTCAGGCGGGCTCATCGCTCCACGCTCCAACTCGGCCAGGCGGTAGGTGCGCCATTGCTCCAACCAGGCGTGATACGCCAGCTCGAAGGCCTGCATCTCCTTCTTCTTCTCCTTCCACAGCACGCGCGCGCTGAGATGTGCCGGCGTTTCCTCGAGCACTGTCCTCTCGACGAACTGCCGGAAGTTGGCGTCCTGGTAGCGCTCGAGCCACCCAGGGAAAACCAGGCTGATCTGCAGCGAGTAGGGATCGCGCACCTGCGCACGACGAAACAGCGGACGGCTTTGATGCACGTCACCAGCCAGTGGACGCAGCAGGATGTGCTCGACCACATAGAACTTCTCGTCATCAGTGATGCCGAGCTTGCGGCGCAGCGTCAATTCCAGCCCCGAGCAGTTGTCTTCGCCAGCGCGTTCGAGAAGGTTGAACGCGGTACCGCGGTCACGCCCGATGCGCGGGTAATCGCGCAGGAAGGCGCGTTTGTCGCGCGCCAGCTGCTCGGCGCGCGTCATGCCGGCAGACGCCCCCTCGCCGCCCTGCAACAGTGCGTAGTCGTGGAACTCCTCACCGAAGCGCGCCAGCAAATGATCGAGAAAACGGTTGCGCCGCTGCAGCCCCGGCTTGCGGTTCGACCCGGCTGCGTCCGCGGGTTCCTCGGTAATCCGCTGCAGCAGCGCGCGATGCTCATCCGGGTCCGAAACGCGAATCTCGTCCAGCTCGAGCACGCCGTCGTCCGGAATGACCTGTGAGAAGTACGAATGGTACGAATCGTCCGCATTTGGCATTTCGTCACGGAACGAAAACAGCTTCCCGACGTTGGCCAACTGGGCGAATTGATTCGCCAGCAGCTGATCGTAGAACATCAGGTAGGCTTTCAGTTGTTTCGCCAGAGCGCGGCGGGCAGGCGGCGCCGACTGCGGCAATCCCGCCGCGCCGATGCCGTAGGTCATCGGAAAGTCTTCCTGGATCGAATGGTAGTTCGCCACGTGGCGATCCCGAACTGGTGGTGGACGCACGTCGCGTTCATCTGCCGCAATCTGGCTGCGGCGGACAGTCTCACGCGTGAGCGACTCGTACAGCACCTGCGCTGCGCCCTTGATGCCCGCCTGGTCGATCTGCAGGCCTCGCCTTTGCAGCTGGATCTGTGAGTGCTGCAGATCGAAACGGGGCGTATTGTCGACAGCGACCGTCAGCAGCCAGTCTTTGACCGCCTTGCCGTCGCTATCGGTGAAATGTAGACTCTTGACCGCCAGCACCCCCGGCACGGCCATCAGCACGCGGATCAAATCCGAAATGCGCACCGAGCTGCGTCGCTCGATCCCGGCCAGATCTTCGGTGTCGATGGATCCGTGATCGAGCAGCGGCCCCTCGAAGATTTCATCGACGCGCCGGCCGCGCTCGAGCATTTCCGCCACCGTGCGGAACGGCACCGTCGGCGAGAAGTAGCCCGCAATACTCCGGTAAATGCTCGCCAGCAGCCCCGTCGCGTCGGCCACGGCGCCGATCTCCAGCGTGGCGTTCAGCCTGATCGGCTCGTCCTCGAGGACATGGATCTCGTGCAAATCCACCCCCAGCGGGCGATGGCGATGCAAGCGCCTCGCCACCTCGCTGCGGACCGCGCGCGCCGCTTCGGAGCGAACGACCGTCTGATCGACGTCGCCCATTTCGACCCGAATCCGAAGCAGCCCCTCGACGCGGATCTCCGAAATGTTCTGGTTCGGTGCCGCAGCAGGTTGTGTAGTGCCCGGGGCAAGAGCGCTCACTTCGGCCCCCGCCGAATTAAAGGTGGCCGCAGCCTCGTCGACGAGCTCGATCCAGGCGTTTCTGACGCCGGGAACATCGATCACCACCTTGCGCAGATCGCTGATCGTCACCGGGCGGGTCGGCAGGATCTGCGCCGGTGCAGGAAGATCCGCGCAGGGGTCGTGTCCTTGGCGGGTCAGCAGGTCGGGAAGCGCAAACTGGCTCCGGTAGCCGAGATCGGTGAGCGCATAGCAAAGCTGCTCGAGGATCGTGATCCCCGGATCGTGCGTGTTGTGATCGGTCCAGGTGCCGCCCGCCAGACGCTGGACGAGCGTGATGGCTTGCTGGCGCAGCGATGGGAAATCCAGCGGCGTGGCTGCCGCCGATCCAACCACTGAAAGATCTCCGGGCTTGTCCATGTTTTCGCCGTCGCGTCAACGCGCTCGTAACGCCTGGATTTCCATGCGCAACTCGCCGATCTGAGACTGTTGTTGCTTCAAGGTCTCGATCAGCGGCGCGATGAGCGCCCCATAGTTGATGCCTTTCATCCCGTCGGGACCGGTACCAACTGCTTCCGGAAAGAACTCCTCCACCTCTTGCGCGAGTAGTCCAATCGCATAGGGGTCGTCCTCGGCGGCATCTTGCCACTTGAAACGAACACCGCGCAGCCTGAGGATGTTTTCCGGCGGTCGTATCAACGGTCCTACGTCCTTCTTCAATCGCAGCTCCGAGCCAACAATTTCCTTTTTGTCGACCCACATCCGGTCGACCTTCAACTGGCCGACCACCAACTCGCCAGGAACAGTCAGCTTGTTGTCCTTAGAGCCGATAGAGACGTTGCCCCCTCCATCGATGACGAGGGCTTCAAATCCTCTCACTGCGTTCCTTACTCCCTCTCCGTTCCTTATCGAAAACAGATTCCCAGCACGAACCCCAATATCCCACCAATGGCCGTCCTTGACGCCCCCGCTACGGCCCATGCGAATGGAGGCGCGTCCATCTGCGGACCACATCACGTGGGGGTTGTGCAACATTATGCCGTGCGCGCCACCAGCACCTATCGTGACTTGCTGAACGCCGTCTCCCCATGCGTCCGTGGTGTTGACGACGAACCTGTCCCATCCTGTGTAGCCACCAGTTTGAACATGCAATTTGCCCTCGGGACTCTCCGTGCCGATGCCAACGTTGCCCTCCGAAGTGAGTCTCAGCACCTCAATCAGCTCATTGGCCGCTGCACCGGGCTTCTTGGTGCTGAAAATGAGGTGGCCGGAAAAGCGTTCGTCAGCCACCGAGTGAATTCGTGCTGCCGGCAGTTGATTCGGCGTGTCATTGTCGCTGAAATCGATCGCCGCACCTGCGCCCCTTTCTCCGGAAGCGTTCGTCAGGCTGAGGACCGGACCAAAGGCACCCGCCGCATTGCGAATGTTGAGCGCGCTTGCGGGGTTCGCCGTGCCGATGCCGACGTTGCCCGTTTCCTGATCGATGAACAGCCTGCTGTTGCCGTCGGCATCACCGATGTTCCAACCCGGCCTGGCAGTCTTCCAGTTGGTGGGATCGACGTACGGATTCAGGCTGAGGGTCCACGCCGGCTTGGTATGTTCGAAATCGCCATAGAAATTGATCACCTTCTTCTGGCTTTTGTGGTCGCCGTCCGCCTGCAGGCTCAATGGCTCTTTCGGCAGCTTGACGATGCCGTCGTCCTTCTGATTGATCATCCCGTCGATCAGGTCCTCGAAGTTGCGTTGGGTGGGGATCGCGTTTTTCTCGAAAAACTTGTTCAGCGCCTTGCGGTCGAGTTTCTTGATGTCCATGGCGGTCTTTCCTGTGATCTATGGTGCCGTTAATCGAATGAAGCCACGATGAAGTCGAGCTCGATCTTCATGTAGTTGATGCCGGTGAGTCTTTCGACCCGGTAGTCGGCCTGCGAAATGACGTCGAAGACGTGCGTGCGCGCCGCGACGAGAATGTCGCCCGGGCTTTGCGTCCGAACGTGATAGCTGTCGCCCTCGGGGACGACGACGCTGAAGTTCTGGCCATCGTCCTGGCTCGAGAACAGCTTGAATTCGGCGAAGTAGTCCACGTAGTCGCGGCCGTCGAGAAAATCGATGATGCTGTTGGCGTAGATGCTGCCGCCGATGACGATGTCCGCGCCTTCGTCGTAGGCCCAGGGCGACAGGAAGCGGTTCAGGTCCTCGTTGAGCCGGTTCCGGCAATACCCCTCGTCGCTGCCGGAACGAAAGCGCACGCCACAACGGACCATCACCGGAACGTAGTGCGCATTCCTGGCGCTGACGGTGGCAAATGGCGGCGTCTTGTCCTGCAAGAAGGCTTCGATGTCGCGCAGGAGCTCAACCGGGGCCTTCGGTTCGAACGGGTCGAAGGGCCGACGGTTGCGGATGTCCGGAATGACGATCAGGACGATGCGGCCAGGGTCGGCGCGCAGGCACTTCACCTTGTAGAGTTGCGGGAATTTCTCGAGCACCAGGTGCTCGTAGTCCCAGACCGTCAGCGCGCGCTGCTTGTGCCGTAGCCGTTCGCTGACGCGAACGTTGAAGCTCGCGTTCTGCTCGGCCATTTTTCCGCCAAAAGACGAGTACGGCTGGCGGATGTGCGCGACGCCGGGCAGTGGCGTCATCAGTCGGGCAATGCGGCCGGCGGGCAGGGGTTCACTCAAGTGTTCGGGCGCGTTGTCGTCGTCGGCAAAGGCTGCGAGCACCGCATTTGAATGAATGTCGACGAGATCGCACACGCTGTCGGACGAACGCGCGATGGCCGCGCGGATCCAGTACAAGCCGCCGGGCAGCCGCGTGCTGGGCGCGGCCGGTTTCAGCAACAGCTCGACGATGCCGGAATTGATCCGCCCGCGCGTGCCGTCGGCGAGGACGCTGCCGTCGTGCAGCGTCAGCCAGCGGTTGTCGCTCAGGTAGCTCCATTGCACCGGCTCGGGTACCGCGTCCGGATTCGCGCTGCCTTCTGCGACCTGGAACAGCAGCGAGACTCTCTGCGGAGCGCGGACGTTGCGCAGGCCGATGTACAACTCGCCCTCGTTCTCGTACTGCGGCAGGAACGGCGCGCCTTCGGGATTCAGCTCGGCGTAGCCGAAGGGCTCGACGTGAAAAACGCGCAACGCCATCGTGTCGCTCGCTTTCGGGTCTAGGACAAGGTCGGCCGAGGCGGCATAGTCGACGGTCAGCGACTTGATCTTGGGCGTGTACGGGGGGTTGACCGGGTAAGTGGCCGAAGCCACCTTCGCCGGGTCCTTGTTGGCGATCGCTGCCGCCATCGCCAGCGACTGCTGCAGCGCGACCATTGGATAGACGGCGTGCTGAAAGTCGGGCTCGTCCAATTCCCAAACGAAGTGGCGGTTCCATTCGGTGACATCGGACGAAGAGGCGAGCGCGTCGTCCGGATTGCCTTGATCTACTGGGACAGTCAGAGTTACCGCGATCGGCTTGGTGGCGTCTGGCGGCACTGCCTCCTTGCCCCCCGGCTGGGCGGGCTCGCCCGTATCGAACAGAACCAGCGCGGCGGCAAAGCCCTTCAGCACCTTGCCATCGGCCAGACTCACTTTCGCGGTGAAGCTGGCGTTGCCGAGATTGCCCGGGTAGTTTGCGTAGTGCGTGTCGAGCGCCTTCGGCACACCCATCCAGGTGATGTTGAAACCGAGCGAGTCGAGCTTCTTGCCGACCATCTCGCGATGCCCGAAGTAGAACCTTGAACCGGTCGCCGGCTGGATGCCGAAAGGCTCGAACGGTTTCCTGGCGTCGAGGATGGTCTGGTCGTTGCGAATGCACAGACCGGCGAGTCCTTTGACGTCGACGTCCAAGCGGGCGCGGATCAGAGTCAGTTTGCTCAAAGGCTGGTAACGGGTGAGGTAGCAGGAATCTTCTTCGTTCCAGATCGGCCTGAGCATCAGGCGCAGAACCGGCGCGGGCGTGTCGATGCCGTGCACGGCGAGCGTTGGCGGAACGAGTGGCGGCTGGTCCTCCGAGAGGACGAACCGGAACATCAACGCGCGCAGCTTGGTGATGTCCACAGCGGGCGGCGGCGGATAGTGCATCGCTGGTTCGTTCCAGGTGATCTCCACCGACTGCGGTTCGATCCAGCCCTTGGCGGTACTCATCTGCACCTGGAAGGGGTTGCAGGTTGCGACGCCCGGGGCACCACTGCGTGGTGCCAGCAGCTTTCGCAGCTTGTCGGGATCGAAGCACTGCGGATCGGCGGCGAAGCCGAGCGTCAGGTCGATCGTCCTCTTTCCCTCGGCAAGTGCCAGCAGCGGCGACGACATCGCCCAACCGAATACCGGCGCCGGGACGGGCAGTTCGGTGCGGCGCGGCTCGCCTCGGCGCTGCTCGCCGCGACCAAAGGCTTTCCAGCGTGGCAAGGCCTCAGGTTCCGCTGACGCTGGCTGGGCCAGCACCGTTCTGGCGTCCGCGGCGGCATAGAGATTGCGCCATTCAACCTTCTCTGCGGCGGGGGCTTTGAAGTTCTCGCGGTTGCGCTGGGCGACTTCGAGTATCTGGCAGATGTGAGGCCAATTGGTCTGCTCGATCATCCTGGCGACGTCCGCGAGGTCCTGCTGATCAGCTTTGGTGAGGCCAAGAGCGCTCAACCCTGCAATGGCCTGGTCAACATCCTCGATCTTGTCGAGGCCGAGCACCTTGAGCAGGTCGTGCAATGCTCGTTTGCCATCCTTAGCGTCGATGCCGGGCTGCGCGACTTTCTTGAGTGCCTCGCGCCGCCGTGCGTAGATCATTTCCCGGTGTGCCGTGCCGATGATCTCGTAAACCTTCTGCCAGTTGCCCTCGTCCGCCGTCCGGGTGTCCTGCGAAGCGGCGACGGACATGATGAACGTGAAGTTCTCGGCCGACATGAAGAAGTAGCTCTCGACGGCGAGAAACGCCTTGTGATACTCATCGATGCCGCCGGAGAAGTCGAAATCCGCAATGGCGGCCGCCAGCTTGCCGGCGAAATCGTATGATGCGCGATCGGCTGGGGGTAGCCGGAACGTGGGATCCTTGCGCTTGCACTTACCGGCCGCCTCCAGTAGTTGATTGATCGCTTCCCATTGGTTATCAACCTTGAGCACCTTGATGTCCATCATGGCCTTGAAATCGGCCAGCGTCAGCGGGCTCAGCGCCTTCGCAAGAAATGCTTCCACGTCTCTGGGGCGCTCGCGGTACGCGGTGTAGGCCTCCTCCACGGTACGTACCTCGGGCAAGCCATCGAACAGCGTCGCCAGGTCCTTGCCCAGCGCTGCCCCCAGGTTGTCCTCGAAGTCGCGCGAAACCCCCGGATCGATCGCGAAGGCCGCATCGCGCCTCCTGCCGGCCTCGACGAGGTAGCCGTTGATGCTCTGCCAGTCCGCCGCATCGCTTTCCTCCCGCATCCCCTTCAAGCGCATCAGCTCGCGGAAGTCGGCGAACATTGGCATACCCAGCTGCATGTCGACGATGACGATCAGATCGCGGGCCGCTTCGAGGCCCTGGAAGCTCACTTCCGACCCGGCCGGCGGCACATCTTTATAGATCGGCGCCGGCAGCGGATCGCCAGGATTCGGCTGACCGAGAGCGATTCTCAGCATCGCCACGAACGCTTCCTCTGCCTCCGTCGTGCCGCGCTGCAGACCCTGGCCACTCGCCTCACGAATGCCGATGTGTCTGATCTCGGCATGCAGCGAGCTGACTTGCGCCACCTGCACCTGACTGGCGATCAGTTCGTTCTTGGTGCGGTAATGGAGGTCCCTGCCCAGGCGATCCTTGCCGGCGCGCAGTGCCGTTCCCGGAGGCAATTGCACGGCCTCGGTGCGGCCGTCGAGTTCGATTAGCAGATGGACCTGATCGGCAACCGGCTGCTTGCGGATCATCCTCAGGACGTCGCGGTAGAAGAATTCGAGATGCCGCCCGGTCAGTGTGTTGAGTTGCGCGCGCGTGTTCTCGAGCAGCTTGAGAAAAGTGAGCAAGAGGGCGAAGTGCGGCCGCGCGTATGCGCTCGCAGCCTCCGGCGAGAATTTCTCCGGATCCTCCACATAGCGTGCGGCCTGGTCGAGGTCGATGGAGCCGACGAAGCCGCTCCAGTCTCCCTGTGCCTGGTCGGGATCGTCGATGCCGAAGTACTGCAGCTCGCGCGCGTAGGCTTGCACGAAAGCCAGCAGGTCACGCGTCGTGCGTTCGTCGACCCGAACATGGTCCGGATCCAGCTCGGGCAGAATCCGGCCCGACTGGCTGGTGCCGTCGCGCACGGGTGGGAGCGTCGCCTTCGGGTCGTCTGCCATCTCGTTCCCTGCCTCCTACGCGCCCATGAACTTGCTGTTGGTGGTAACGAACATGCCTGTTCCGCTGTAGTCGGTCGCTGAATCCGGTATCGGCGACCCCGGCCCGGGAGGCGGTTGCTGCGCCGGGCTCTGGACCTCGAATGTGGCGGTGAAGTTGCCACCCTTGAGCAGCACCGGCTTGCCACCGGTCTGCGTTTTCCTGGCCTTCTGGTCGCTGGCCAGCGCCGAGATCTTCAAGGTGCCGGTGCCGGGGATCGAATACTGCGGGGTCATGTAGGTGCATCCGGAGACGGAGACCTTCGATTCGTCACCGTCCACGCAGATCTTCTTGCCGCCAATCGTCGCAGGGCCGCTGCCTTCGAGTTTGCCGGGCTGCACGACCACGATCGCCGGCGAAAAAGCCGGGAGGAAGATGACCTGGTCGCCTTCGATGAGGATGGAGTCGGACATGATGGCAGTCAGCCTCGCCGCGCGGTCGCCTCGTTCAGGTAGAACGGGTAGACCATGTTGTAACGCGAATTGGTGGCACGTATCGTGTAGTCGATGGTGATCAGCAACAGCCCCTCCTGGGCGCCGCTCAGCGAAACGTCGACGTCGTTCAGCGTGATCCGCGACTCGTGATGCAGCAATCCGTCCGCAATGAAGCTGCGTATGCGGCCACTCAGCCCCTGGGTGACCTCGGCGAACTGGAATTCGCTCAGGTCGCAACCAAAGTCCTCCTGCATCACACGCTCGCCGCGCCGCGTCGTGAGCAGGATCGCCAGGCTCTGTTCGATGTCTTCGGCCGCCGAGACCATGCGCACATCGCTCCCCGCCGCAGCAAAGCTCGGTGGAAAGCTCCACCCCGTGCCGAGAAAGGAGCTGTCGCTGCTCATCGCCTCATTCCAGCGTGCGGGCCACGGGTGGACCCGCGTCAGCCTTCGCGGCGCCGCTCTCCTGAAGCTGTTGCGCCGCCTGTTGCTGGATTTTTCCGATCAGCGTGTAGACCCTGGCGAAGGGAAGACTCCCCAGCGCCTCGAGGATCAGGTTGACGTCTTCGATCGCCAACTCAAGCTTGATTTCCTGCATCGTAGTCCTTTCAATGGTTGTCGTCGGGCCGCCGCATCGGCCCGCGGTCAGTTTGCGCGGTCATTTCACGTCCACCTTCGCGCCCTGGATCTCGACGTTGCCACTTGCCTTGAGCTTGAGATCCTTGACGCTCTCGATCGTGATGCCATCCTTGTCGAGGGTGATCTTGTTGCCGTGCTGGTCGGAAATCTCGATCGTCTCCTTGTCGTCGTCCAGACGGAGTTTGTTCTCGGACGCGGTTTCGAGCGTCAGCGAAGCCTTCTGGTCGTCGGTGAACAGGATTTTCGTGCCGGCCCTGGTGACGAAGCCTTTCTTGAGGTTGTCTTCGGTGATTTCGGCGCAGTCCGGCGGCGCGGTGTTTTTCGAGCCGTAGAGCGCGCCGAGGATCACCGGTTGTCGGGGATCCTGGTTGAAGAAGCCGACGACGACTTCGTCGCCCTCCTCGGGACGGAAGAAGCACCCTCGATCCTTGCCGGCGTCGGGCGCCGCCAGCCGTGCCCACAGCGCTTCGCTCTTGGCGCCGATGCCCGGAAGAACGACCTTGACGCGCAACTCCTTGTCCGGGTCGTCGACGAATTTGTCGACCACGCCGATCTGCAGGCCGCTCACTCCGGGCAGCAGCCCGGCAGCGGGTACATCGGCTATGCCTTCCTCGCGGCAGAAAGCGCGCGGCGACAGACCGAACTGGATATCGCTGCGCCAACCGTCCCTATCGACGCGATGACAGATCCCGGTAACCAGAGTCTTGCCGTTGAAGCGCGTGCCGACGCCATCGATCTCGATAACGTCCAGGAGCTTGAGGTCGGCGAGTCCGCGGGTCGCCAGACGGCCGCGGATCATCGACATGCGGCTGCGCATCATGCGCGCATCCGCCCAGGCTTGCAGTTCCTCCTGCGCCACCGGCACCGGATGCGAAAGTGCGCAGGGTTCGAAGCCGACGGCGTCGGCCAGCTTGCCTCCGTCGAGGTCGCCCTGCGACAGGGAGAATGCCTTGGCCTCCGCCGAGTCGGTGGGCGCGGCCTGCTTGAGGTCCCAGCCACTGCTCTTGACGCTCGGGTACTGGTTGCCGGCGTCCACCTGGAATTCGAAATCGTAGATCTCGTCGATGCCGTAATCGAAGCGGTGCTTGGGCTTCGCGCTCGCGTCCGCCTTGCGCACCGAAATCTCCCCGTCTTCAACGACGGTGAGCAGCCCCTGGATGTCGGCACGCGAGACGAGGAAGTCCCAGTCCGAGCAGCCGTACTGGACGATCTGCGGATGTTTGGGCTTGGTCACGTCCACCGTCCCGGCCTTGAGCTTGCCGTCCTCGATGATCTTCTTGATCACCTCATCGTCGGACTGGTCGATGAATACCGAGCTCTTCCTCGTCTGCGTCAACTTGACGCTGGCGTCCTTGATCTCGACCCTGAGCAGCGAGCCGTGGGCGCTCGCCTCGACACCGTGCGTGATCACCCGGCCCTTGAACAGCGTCGCGTCTTGGGTCTCCGCTTCGTGGCGCAAGATGATCTCGATTTCCTTTCCCGGCTCGAAAAGCTGGTCATTGCTGAGGGCGAATTCGCGCTTCGCCGCGTCGCCGTCGACCAGTACGAGGGTTGCGCAGGGGATACGGTTCACCTCGCGACGAATGTCGATCGCGAGCAACTGATAGACCTCATCGATCTGCTCTTGCTCGCTCAGGATGGTGGCGGTGACGACGCTCATGATCGGTTGGCCGGGGGATGATCAGGTCTTGGTCGCGCGTTGGCCGCTCTTCAGCGGCGCGAAGCGGAGCGTCTGTCCGGGGATGAGACGACGAAAATCGTCGAGTCCGTTATCGGCCGCCACGCGCAGGTAATACGCGGACGACCCGTAGATCTCCTTGCACAGCAAGGGCAAGGTGTCACCACTCTTGACCATTCGGATATGCGTGAGGTCGGGAGACTTTTTGTCGGCGTCGAGGGCAATTGTTTCGGCGGTCCGGTCGTCAACGAAGCTGGCGTCGATTTCCGCACGCAGCGGATCGCCGCCCTCTTCGAAAAGTTTGTAGGTGATGTCGAGCGAGCGCAGCCGCGCGTCGAACTTCAGGTGATCTCCCCAGGAGATGCGGAGAAAGTTGGGCTGGTGGCTGTCACCATTGACTTTCAGGCAAAGCTTCTCGAACCTCACGATCTGCTTCTTGACACTCTCGCCGCGCAAGGCGCGCGCCGCATGCTCCACTCCCGAATACGCCACGCCGGTTCCGTCGAACACGAACTGGAAGGCCAGATCGCCCGGAGGAGAGAAGCTGTAGCCTGCAGGCTTGCCGGCCGAGCCGATGGCCTGCGGAGCAGAGAACGCGACCTCATATTTTCGCTTGTAGCTGGCGGGATTGAACATGACTTCCATGCTGGGCGGATCGGCCGGGGATTTCCGTTCTGCATCCTTGAAAGCCTCGATCCGCAGCTTCTCCAGCTTGAATAGATTCCCCAGACCCATTTCATCTCTCCTTTTCCCTGGCAAGGACGCGCAGAACCTGGCGTACGCACTCCTGCACGATCTCTTCGTTGCTCGCGGCGGCCAATCTGCCCCTCGACGCGGCGGAGATGGACTCCTTTCCCTCTCTGCCCGCACCGGCGCGGTCGTCGCCCACCACGACGCGGATCACCAGTTCCTTGATCTCGACCGGCATGATCAGACTCTCAATGCCTGCATGCGGGTATAAGCGAGTTCAAGGGTGTCGATCACCAGCGCGGGCTCGGCGCTGAGATCCGAAGTCGACCACTTGACCGGGTACGCCTTGAGGAATAGCCAGGCGGCAAGCGGCTGCCTGTCCTCGCCGAGCAGCGTCACGAGTACATTCGAGGTGGCAAACTTGAACAAGGACATCGCGGCGTTGAACTCCAGATTGAGCGGCGAACCGACGACCATGCCACGCTCGAGAACCAGGTTGTTGTACTTGACGCCTCTCGGCAGCTTCTGTGTGTAGAGGTTCTGCCCGCCTTCGCCCACCGCTTCGGTCTCCACCTCGGCCGACAGCCCCGATACCCTCTGGAAGCGGATGTCGAGCGGATTGGGCACCACTCCTCCGGCGAGAAACAGGACACTGAACCGCATGCCGAGGATCGGATCGCTCATTGCCGGACTCCTTGTCTCATGGTGTCAGTGGTGCTCGACCGAGATCCCGGACGCCATCAGCGTCAGCGTCTCGATCGCCACCTCGTTGCCGCTGGCCTGCAGCGGCGGCGCTTCGAGCTTGACGATCAGCGCCTTCCTGATCTGCCAGGTCACCACGGCATTTCCCTCCTCATCGCACAGGCTGATGCTCAGACCTGGCTGGTCCCCGCTGTCCAGCCACTCGTAGATCCCGGTGAGGCCGGCCATCACGCCCTTCTTCAGCGTCAGCTGCACGTATTTGTCGTAGCGGAACCTGTTGATCGACTCGCCTTCCCAGAAGCTCAGCCCGTGCTTGTAGGTGAGCGTCTGGTACTCCTGAACCAGTCCCGACACTTCGGTGAAGCTCATCACCGACTCGCCGACGGTGACGCGAAAGTTGTAGGCCGCCAGGGGATACTGCGCTCGCTGGCTCGCGGCGGTCTCCGACATCGATAGGTCGTCCGGTTTCAGGCTGGCTCGACGACGACGCCGTCGGCCATCAGTTCCATGCTTTCGATCGCGACTTCATTCGAGTTCGCGGTGAAGGTCGGCGCGTCGAGCTTGATCGGGAAGGCGTTGATGACTTTCCAACTGACCACCGCGGCACCATTCTCGTCGCACAGCCGAACATAGATGTCCTTCTTGTCAACCCGATTGAGCTGAATCGAGCTGATCCAGCCAAAGAGCACCGGCACGCTGACGCTGGCGACCATCCCCTTCTTCATGGTGATGGTCGTCGATCTCGGCTGGCCGGGCATGTACATCCGGCGAGGGCCGACGCCGCTCGTCGGGCTCTCGACATAGGTGCTGGTTTCGTAAGCAATGCTCAGGCCCGATACTTCGGAGAAAGCGACGGCCTTGCCGTCGATTTCGACCTTGTAGTTGTAGACGGGCAGCGGGTAGGTAGTCCTGATTTCGTCTTTGGTCAGTGCCATGGTGGTCTAGGCCTCGTGGTGTCTGGGTTGGCGGCAAGTGCGTGGCGAGTGGGTGGCGGCTGCGCTCAGGCGGTCTGCATCTTGTGGGAGAAGCGGAGAATGATGAATTCGGCCGGCCGCACTGCGGCGACGCCCGTCTCGACAATCATCTGGCCTTCGAGCACGTGTTGCGGCGTCATTGTCGTGCCCAGGCCGACGCGCACGTAGTAGGCGGCTTCCGGCTTCGATCCGGCGAGTGCCCCCTGTTGCCACAGGCCGTAGAGATAGCTCTCGATCATCGCTCTCACCTTGAGCCAGGTGGTTTGATCGTTCGGCTCGAAGACGGCAAACGCGCTCGCCTTCTTGACCGACTCCTCGATCACGAGGAACAAGCGGCGGACGGGGACGTAACGCCATTCGTTGTCGTTGCCGGCCAGAGTGCGGGCGCCCCACACCAGCGTGCCCTTGCCTGTGAAGCTGCGGATCGCGTTGATCGACTTGCCGGCAGTCGCATCGACGTTGAGATTATCCTGTTGTGCATCGGTGATTCTGGTGACCGGCCCAAGCACGGCCAGCACGCCGACGTTGGCGGGTGCCTTCCAGACGCCCTGCTCGCGGTCCACGCGGGCATAAATGCCGGCGACGGCCGAACTGGGCGGTAGAACGACACGCTGCTCGGCGAGCGCTGCCTTGGTCTTGTTGTAGAGCGCGGTCTGGGTGCTCATGATGCTCGCCAGCGTCTCGTCTGTAACAGCAATCAGGGCGCTGGCCAGATCGTTAGTCGCGACCACCCCCGATCCGTCGCCGCTGCTGACGATATCGAAGCCCAAAGCGCTGTTGGACTGCTTCCAGGTGCTCCAGGCATTGGCGATTTCGTTCCCGGTCTTGTTCTTCGCGCCCGAGATGGTCAGCGTGCTACCATCGGTGATCGAGAAGCTCAGCGGGTCCTCTGCCGCGGTTACCGCCACCTTGGGCGCACTGCCGGTCGGGCCTTTGAAGCTGACGGCTATCCCCTTGGCGCCGCCCAGCTTGTGCGTTCCCCCAGCCTGCGGCACGGCTGTAACAGAAATGGCGGCGCTGCCCAAATCGGCAGTCGCGACCACCCCCATTCCGTCGCCGCTGCTGACGATATCGAAGCCCAAAGCGGGGTTGGACTTCTTCCAGGTGCTCCAGGCATCGGCGATTTCGTTCCCGGTCTTGTCCTTCGCGCCCGCGATGGTCAGCGTGCCATCGGTGATCGAGAAGGTCAGCGCGAGCCCTGCCGCCGTTACCGCCACCTTGGGTGTACTGCCGGTCGGGCCGGTGAAGCTGACGGCTATCCCCTTGTCGGCGTCGATGCCCAGCTTGTGCGTCCCCTTACCATGGGGAAGCACGAAGGTGACCCCGGTTTCGACGTAATCGTGGTTGATCGATGTTTTCAGGTAGGGATGATAGGCGGCGCCGTACTTGAGATTGGCTGACAGGTTCCTGTCGTTTCTGAAGTCCTCCACCTCGCCATCGATGACATCGAGGATGGTGAAGCGATCACCCAGCTTTTCGCACTGCGCCAGAGCCTGCCCGCAAACGTCGTAGTAGTCGCCGGCCTCCAAGACGCACGCGGCATCGGTGAGCACGATCAGCGTCGGTTCGTCCTCTTTTTCCAGGGCAGCAAGGCCTTTCGTGAAATGCGCAAAGCTTGGCGTCGAAGCGTAGTTGCCGACCGAAACCACATAGCACGGTCCACCCCCGTTACGAAAATAGAGGCTCAGCGCGTAATACAGCGAGAACGGATGGGTGGGAGGCGTCAGCTCGACCGCCACAGCGTCGGCCGAATCGGCCAGCTCGGTCACGTCAAACTTCGCCGGCTGGGCGGCGCCGAAAGCAGTGTCGAATTCGAGCAGCGTCGCGATGCGCGCGACGCTCGGCTCGGCCGTGTCCGCGGGTCCGTTACGCGTGTAGCCGATGAATGCCGGCACCGCGGTCGCCACCTCAGCGACCGAAGACGGCAGTGTTGACTTCTCTTCGACATATACGCCGGGTGTTCTGTAAATGGTCATGTGGTGAGCCCCCTGGTTGAGTGCCTAGTGATTTGGAAGGTACTTGACGACCTGGTGAACAGTGTCCTGCTCCAGAAATCCTGCTCCCGCCGGTTGTCGGATCCTCGACAGGTGTCCGAGCGGTGGATTGGGCAGCGGGCGGAGAAGCGTCTGGTTACCGAGCCGCAGCTCGATGCCCGTGCGCGTCGTGATCGAACACGGTACCGCCTGATCCGACAGGAATCGGACGCGCTGCAGATCGGGGTACTGTCGTGACAGCTCGCTAGCCAAAGCATCCAAAGCATCGGAGTCGTCGGGAAAATCGTTCAGCGTCGTCCGATTGGCGGCGCTGAAGCTGATCGACGGGGTTGCCGAGCTCGTGTCGACGATCGAAAAATCCCCCTTCTGGTCGGTGATCAGGTAGTAGGCCCAGCGGCCGGTTCGGACCTTGAAGAGAATTTCGAACGGCGCGTCGCTTGCTCCCGGAGCAGACATCGACTGGTTGTAGCGCAACTCGACGTCAGCGAGGAAGCGCCGATCCCGATTCGGCCGCGCTCGGTAGCGGACCGTCAGATCGCGTTGCGCTCCGTCCAACTGCAGCGTGAGTATCTTGGTGGCGGCATCGTAGGCCGTGATCGTTGCCAATCCGGCGAGCGGCAGGAGGCTGAAATCAGCGGCCTGTGGCGTCTTCAGCGGATCGCCGTCCACGGCCAGCGGATTGCCGGCAAGGGAGAACTTCTGCTTGGCATCTCCATTGGCAATGGCGAAGGTTTCCGTGGGCCAGGACTGGCGGTCGGTCAGATCGAGCGTCCGACGATCGGATCCAGAGAGATCTTGGTTCGAAAAGACCGGATCTGCCTTGCGGGTCAGTTCCTGAAGATCGGTGAACAGCGCAAAATCGGCGTTGCACACCGTGAGATGGAAGGCGAAGAGTTCGTTGCGTGGCAGCCCGACCAGTGGCGTCTGACCGTCGGGAGCGAGCGCCGCCAGCACCGTCAGCCCTCCGGGGATCTCCCTGATCTGCATGCGGTAGCGCGCGATGAGACGCAATGTTGCCGGCGTCGGCTCGCAAGCGAGGTCGCAGCACGTGCCGGCGCCATAGTAATCGTGTCTAACGCGAAGACCGAACAAGGGGACGAATTTCATCGCGAGGGGACCTCCCCGACCGTCGGCAGCGCCTCCTCGATCGTCGCCAGCGGCTGAGCATCTTCGTCCCGGAAGACGACCATCCTGACCTTGTACAGGGCGCTGGGCTGATAGGCCGTGCGCAAGGCGCCCCACATCTCGTTCTGCTCGGAGAATGACGGCGCCACGAGTTCCAGCACAAGCTGTGGGATGTCTCGATGGAGATCCGGCGAGTTCTGGTGATTGAAGACGCGGTGATTCTGGAAGTACTGAATAACCCGCGACAGGTGGTGCAAAGACAGGCTGTAGTCGTCGGGAAAGCGGGCAACGAACAGTACGAACAAATTCAGCCTGATTTCGGGTTCGACTTTTTGGCGTACGCCGACGGCGGATACCTTTGCATGAAGGTCAGGCTGACGAAGCGCCGTCTCCTGATCGATTCTGACCAACGCAACGGATATTGCGTCGGTTTTGAAAATCACTCTCTCGTCGTTGCTGGTGCCGGCATAGACGAAAAGGTCTTCGACCGGTCCGCCGGGGGATTCTCGAGGCAAGGTAGCGTTCAGGCGACCCCGCAGAAATTTGATGACCTCAGCAATCATGATCCACAGCAATCTGATCGAAGGTTTTTCTGTTATTGCTGGCTGCGGCGCCATGTTCTCATGGCCCCGGTCGACCGTCAGTTACTCTTGGCGTGAGTCGTACAGTTAGGAGCCGTTGGGGCGTCCAGCACGGCCTTTTCCGGATAGTCGGCGTGCAATAATAGCAGGCGCATTGAATTAATGCCCAACTTGTGCGGCGATTTCGTGCCCGATCGGGCGCCAAGCGGCAGGTCGCGATTCATCCGCTGGTATTGTCCGCCAGGGCAGGCGTTATTCAGTTCTACTCGGGCAACGATCCACGGGTGCAGCTGGCTTTTCCCTGTATTTACTATACTGTCCCCGAAATTTACGGCAGCCGCCATCCGTCGGCAGCCGTCGCTCGCCGTGTTGGAGAAGCTTCTGGGTTACGCCAGCAAACCCTGCCGCTCGATGAACCCAATGATCTCCGCCAGCCCCTGCCCGGTTTTCATGTTGCTGAAAACGAACGGCCGCTCGGCGCGCATTCTTCGGCTGTCGCGCTCCATCACCTCCAGCGAAGCCCCGACCATCGGCGCCAGATCGGTCTTGTTGATCACCAGCAGATCGGACCGGGTGATCCCCGGCCCACCCTTGCGCGGAATCTTGTCACCGGCGGCGACGTCGATGACGTAGATCGTCAGGTCGGAGAGCTCGGGACTGAAGGTCGCCGCCAGGTTGTCGCCGCCCGATTCGACGAAGACGATCTCGATGTCGGGGAAGGCCGTGGTCAGCCGGGCGACGGCTTCGAGGTTGATCGAGGCATCCTCCCGGATCGCGGTATGCGGGCAACCGCCGGTCTCGACGCCGAGGATGCGCTCCTGCGGCAGTGCGGCGTGCTGCACCAGGAACCTGGCGTCTTCGGCGGTGTAGATGTCGTTGGTCACCACGCCAAGGCTGTATTTCTCGCGCAGGGCAAGACACAGCGCCAGGGTGAGTGCGGTCTTGCCGGAGCCGACAGGGCCTCCGATGCCGATGCGCAGTGCAGGTCGTGGGTTCATCCGGGATTCGCTTGCTGTCATGATCGAAAAAGCCTCGAATATTGCGTTTCGTGCCGGCTCGAAGCCAGCGCCAGGCCGGGAGCGAAGTTGCTCCATTCCGCTTCGGGGAGTGAGAGCGCCAGCTGCACCACCACTGGAATGCGGCCACCGAGCGCCAGCAGCGCCCGCTGCCCGGCGGTTTGGCCAAGGGGTATGGCCTTCAACGCCGCCATCACCTGGTTTTCGCACCAGGACCACAGATAGGCAGCCAGGGAGTCGGCCAGCGGGATCTCCCAGACGGCTGCCGCCAGCGCCCAGCCGGTCGGGAAAGCCACTTCGGGCAGGGCATCAAGAGCCGGCGGCACGGGGAAATCATCCAGATCGTGCAGCAGCCGGCGCAGCGAGTAGCCCATCTGCACCGTCTCGGCGCGCAGCTCGGACGACTCGCGGCTGGCCAGGAATTCGGCGTTCAGGCGCTCGACTTCGCCGACGTCAGCAGCGTCCCAGGCGCGCTGCAGGCAGGCAGCAAGCGGTGCTTCGAAGCGGCCGATGCCTTCCTCGAGCAGACCACCGATCCACTGTCCGGCAGTCACCTGGTCGCGTACCAGCCCCGCCTCGACGGCCCATTCGAGGCCCTGCGAATAGGTGTAGGCGCCCACTGGCAGCGTCGGGCTGGCGAGCTGCAGCAGGCGAGGTAGCCCGAAGCTCATCTGAACTCGTGAATCTTCGCCGGCGAGCGATGCGGGCCGTGGCCGGGGTCGTGCGGATCCACCAGCCGCCCGCCCTTCGTCGGCCGGTAGTCGTGACCACGCCCAGCCGCCTCGCCGTGCGCATGTGCCGCCGCACCATAAGCACCGCCCTCCGGATCGAATGGCGCCTCGACTTCGCTGACGTCGCAACCGAGACCGACCAGCATCTCGGCGAGGACGTGGTCCGGCTGAAAGCGGAGAAACTCTTCACCGAGTTGCACCGGCACATGCCGGTTGCCGAGATGATAGGCGGCACGAATCAACTGGAAGGCGTCGAGGGCACGAACTTCGAGCAGCGCCTCGGGGGCGGCCTCGACCTCGATCACACGGCCGTTACCGGTCAGCAGGCGGTCGCCGTGCCGCAGCACGGTGCCGGCGGGAAAGACGTAGCCGAGTTCCTCGCCGCTGGCCAGAAGCACGCGCTGGCGGCTCTTGCGACGCGCGTCGTACGGCAGCACAAGACGATCACTGGCGGAAGTCTCACCAGCGGCCAATGAGTTGGCGAAGGACTCGGCAAAAAGCATGCTCGGCTCAGAACAGGAAGTAGCGCTGCGCCATCGGCAGCACGCTCGCCGGTTCGCAGACCAGCAACTCGCCGTCGGCACGCACGGCATAGGTTTCGGGGTCGACGTCGATCTTCGGCGTCGCGCCGTTGTGGATCATGTCCGACTTGCGCAGTCCGCGCGTCTGGCGGACGGCATGCAGCGGCTTGGCGAGCCGGAGCGCGGCCAGTTCGGGATTGTCGAGCGCCGCCTGCGAGACAAAGGTCACTGAGGTCTTGAGCGCCTGACCGAAAGCCCCGAACATCGGCCGGTAATGCACCGGCTGGGGCGTCGGGATCGAGGCGTTGGCGTCGCCCATGGCAGCGGCGGCGATCATCCCGCCCTTGAGGATCAGCGACGGCTTGACGCCGAAGAAGGCCGGCTTCCAGAGCACCAGGTCGGCCAGCTTGCCGACCTCGATCGAGCCGACCAGGTGGCTGATGCCGTGCGTGATCGCCGGATTGATCGTGTACTTGGCAAGGTAGCGCTGGACGCGGAAGTTGTCGTTGTCATTGGCCTTCGCCTGCTCGCTGGCACCCGGTGGCGTCAGGTGACCACGCTGCACCTTCATCTTGTGCGCCGTCTGCCAGGTGCGGATGACCACTTCGCCAACGCGACCCATCGCCTGGGAATCCGACGACATCATCGACAGCGCGCCAAGATCGTGCAGGATATCCTCGGCGGCGATCGTCTCGCGCCGGATGCGGCTCTCGGCGAAAGCGACGTCCTCGGCGATCGCCGGGTCGAGGTGGTGGCAAACCATCAGCATGTCGAGGTGCTCGTCGACGGTGTTCACCGTGTACGGCCGTGTCGGGTTGGTCGACGACGGCAGCACATTGGCCTCGCCAACCGCGCGCAGGATGTCCGGCGCGTGCCCGCCGCCGGCGCCCTCGGTATGGAAGGTGTGGATCGTGCGGCCCTTGAAGGCGGCCAGCGTCGTTTCGACGAAGCCCGACTCGTTCAGCGTGTCGGTGTGGATCGCCACCTGCACGTCGAGTTCCTCGGCCACCGCCAGGCAGTTGTCGATCGCCGCCGGCGTCGTCCCCCAGTCCTCGTGCAGCTTGAGCCCGATGGCGCCGGCGCGCACCTGCTCGCGCAGGGGCTCGGGTAGCGAGACGTTGCCCTTGCCGAAGAAGCCGAGGTTCATCGGAAACGCGTCAGCGGCCTCAAGCATGCGCTGGATGTGCCACGGTCCCGGCGTGCAGGTGGTGGCATAGGTGCCGGTAGCCGGCCCGGTGCCGCCGCCGAGCATCGTGGTGATCCCGGACATCAGCGCTTCGTCGATCTGCTGCGGACAGATGAAATGGATGTGGCTGTCGATGCCGCCGGCAGTGACGATCATTCCCTCGCCGGCAATGATCTCGGTACCCCCGCCGATGGCAATCGTCACCCCCGGCTGAATGTCCGGATTGCCGGCCTTGCCGATGCCGGCGATGCGTCCGCCCTTGATGGCGATGTCGGCCTTGACGATTCCCCAGTGGTCGACGATCAGCGCGTTGGTGATCACCGTGTCGGCGACATCGGCAGCAAGCTGCTGCCCCTGCCCCATGCCGTCGCGGATGACCTTGCCGCCGCCAAACTTGACCTCCTCGCCGTAGACGGTGAAGTCGTCTTCGACGGCGATCCATAGCTCGGTGTCGGCCAGGCGCACACGGTCACCGACGGTCGGGCCGAACATCTCGGCATAGGCCTGGCGCGAGATCCTGGTGCTCATTGGCGGTTCCTCATTGCAGTTTCCCCATGACCAGTCCGTTGAAACCATAGACCCTGCGCGCGCCGGCGAGCGCGACCAGTTGCACGCTGCGCGTCTGACCGGGTTCGAAGCGCACCGCGGTACCGGCCGGGATATTCAGGCGGTAGCCATGCGCCGCTGCACGGTCGAAGTCCAGCGCGACATTGGTTTCGGCAAAGTGGTAATGCGAACCCACCTGGATCGGCCGGTCGCCGGTATTGGCGACGCTCAGCCGGATCGTTTGACGACCGGCGTTGAGCTCGATCTCGCCGGCTTCGATCTGCATTTCTCCGGGAATCATGGTCTGCCTCCTCAAATGATCGGGTGATGCACGGTGACCAGCTTGGTGCCGTCCGGGAAAGTCGCTTCGACCTGGATGTCGTGGATCATTTCCGGCACGCCATCCATCACCTCGTCACGCCTCAACAGGGTGGTACCGTAGCTCATCAGCTCGGCTACCGTCCGTCCATCGCGCGCGCCTTCAACGATCGCCGCGCTGATAAAGGCCACCGCTTCCGGGTAGTTGAGTTTCAGGCCCCGCGCGCGGCGCCGTTCCGCGACCAGCGCGGCGGTAAAGA
Organism: Candidatus Accumulibacter necessarius; assembly: GCA_017302435.1. Classification (GTDB taxonomy): domain Bacteria; phylum Pseudomonadota; class Gammaproteobacteria; order Burkholderiales; family Rhodocyclaceae; genus Accumulibacter; species Accumulibacter necessarius. The sequence goes on along the minus strand of JAFLDL010000001.1, from coordinate 66,146 downwards.
TCAGCAGCTTGTCCTTTTCTCTTGGCGTCAGTTCCATGCCTCTCCCTCAGGTATTCACGCAGTCACGCGTTCAGGTACTCCAGATGCGCGGCGGCACGGCTTGCCTGCCGAGTGCCGCCAGGCGCAACAGCTGCCACACGTCGCCCAACCAGGCGCGTGCCAGCTCGGCACCAGGCGCCAGGCAACGCGCCACCAGCAGCTCGGGCAACGCCGTCACCCCGGTCAGCAGACCATCGGCGACCGGCAGTGCACGACAGCCCTCGAGCCACTCGCGCTCGACCGCCCGGCCGGCGAGCAGCAATGTCGCGCTCACCGGCTGGCCGGCCAGACCGGCGGCCGCTTCGAGCCAGGGCGAACCGCCGCAGAGCTGCCCACGTTCGATCCACAACGGCCGCCCTTCCCTTTCGATCCGCGTCGCCAGGTCAAGGTGGCCGTAGCTGAAGCGTTCGCCGGCGGCGGTTCGCCCCAGGCAGAGGACCTCCCAGCCACAAAAGACACCGCCGGCCGCCAGTTCGATGCGGCTATGCATCGTCGCCTCGGCCCCATCGAAGACGATCGTCTCCTGCGGCAACCACTCGACCACTGCCTCGCGAGCGACGCGGACGGTCAATGACTGCTGCGCCTTCCGACCACCGGAACGATACCACTTGCTGGCGCCAGGCGTGGTCAGCAGCGCGTGCGCACCCGGCGCCGCGGCAACCGAGATCTCGAGCCGGTCGCCACCGGCGACCCCGCCCGGCGGATGCAGGACGATCGCGTGACAGACCGCCGCACCTTCCGGGTACAGCGCCTTCTGCACGCGCAGCGGTCCGCAATGCTCGCGCTGCACCAGCACCGTAGTTTCTGCACGACGCTCGAAGCCAAGCGACAGCCGCGCCTGCCAGCCGGGGCGCGCCGCTTCCTCGCGAGCAGTGTCTCTGGCCTGCGCCCCTCGTACCGTCAAACGGCCAGGGCCGCCAGAACCCCATCCTTTTCCATATCTTCCCCTCGTCCGCGCATGATTATCTCGCCACGCTCCATGACCAGATACTGATCAGCCAGCGAGCGAGCAAAATCATAATACTGCTCGACGAGCAGGATGGCCATTTCGCCGCTGGCGGCGAGCGCCCGCACGGCACGCTCGATGTCCTTGATGATCGACGGCTGGATGCCTTCGGTCGGCTCGTCGAGGATCAGCAGTTTCGGTCCCATGGCCAGCGCCCGGCCGATCGCCAGCTGCTGCTGCTGCCCGCCCGAAAGGTCGCCGCCGCGCCGCCGCAACATCTGGCGCAGTACCGGGAACATCTCGAAAATCCGTTCCGGTACCGGCGTGCGGCCGGGGCAGGCGGCGAGGCCCATCAGCAGGTTTTCCTGCACCGTCAGGCGCGGGAAGATCTCGCGTCCCTGCGGCACATAGCCGATGCCGGCGCGGACGCGCTGGTGTGATGCGCTGCGCGTGAGATCTTGACCGGCGAACTCGATGCTGCCACTGCGGGTCGGCAGCAGGCCCATCAGTGATTTCAGCAGGGTCGACTTGCCGACGCCGTTACGCCCAAGAATCGCCGTCACCTTGCCGGCTTCGGCGGTGAAACTGAGGTCCCGCAGGATGTGGCTACCACCGTAGTACTGGTTCAGATTGTTGACCGTCAGCATGTTCGCTCTAGCGCCCCAGATAGACTTCAATCACCCGCGCATCGGCCTGCACTTCCTCGAGCGTGCCTTCGGCGAGCAGGCTGCCTTCGTGCAGCACGGTGACCTTGCCGCCGAGCTGCTTGACGAAGGCCATGTCGTGCTCGACGACGACCAGCGAATGCTTGCCGGCCAGCGACAGGAAGAGTTCGCCGGTGCGCTCGGTTTCCTCGTCGGTCATGCCGGCGACCGGTTCGTCGAGCAGCAGCAGCTTTGGCTCCTGCATCAGCAGCATGCCGATCTCCAGCCACTGCTTCTGGCCGTGCGACAGCAGGCCGGCCAGGCGATCGGCGTGCGCCGCGAGGCGAATCAGCTGCAACGTCTCGGCAATCCGGTCACCGGCCGCCGAGTCGAGCTGGGCAAAGAGGCTGCGCCAGACGCGCTTGTCGGTCTTCATCGCCAGTTCGAGATTCTCGAACACCGTGTGGTTCTCGAAAATGGTCGGCTTCTGGAACTTGCGGCCGACGCCGATGTGCGCAATCTCGGGTTCGGAGAGCCGCGTCAGGTCAATGGTCTGACCGAAGAAGACCGTCCCTTCGTCGGGCCGCGTCTTGCCGGTGATGACGTCCATCATCGTCGTCTTGCCGGCACCGTTGGGTCCGATGATGCAGCGCAGCTCGCCGGCATCGATCGCCAGAGACAGCTTGTTGAGCGCCCGGAAGCCGTCGAAGCTGACCGTGATGTCCTCGAGATAGAGGATGACCTTGTGCGACAGGTCGAGTTGTCCGGGCTTTAGGATATGCCCCAACTCGGCCGTTCCGCTGTCCCAGTCCGGGTTGTCCTCATCCTGCGGCTTCGGCATCAGGAGAGCGGCGGCGTTCATGCGCCGGCTCCCCTGGTGGTCGGCGCCAGCTCGCCACCCTCTCGCCGGAAGCCCGCGCGCAGCTTGAACCACAGGCCGACGACGCCCTGCGGCAGATAGAGCGTGGCGACGATGAACAGCGTGCCGAGGAAGAACAGCCAGTATTCGGGAAAGCTGACGGTGAACCAGCTCTTGGCGAGATTGACGATGAACGCGCCGATCACCGGACCGATCAGCGTGCCACGGCCACCGACCGCAACCCAGATGGCGATCTCGATCGAATTGGCGACCGACATTTCGGACGGGTTGATGATTCCGACCTGCGGCACGTAGAGCGCCCCGGCGATGGCGCACAGCATCGCCGACAGCGTCCACACGAAGAGCTTGTACCACAGCGGGTTGTAGCCGATGAACATGACCCGCGATTCGGCGTCGCGGATCGCCGTCAGGACGCGGCCATATTTCGAAGTCACCAGGTAGCGCGCCAGCAACAGTGTGCCAATCAGCGCGAGAGCCGAGAGGCCGAAGAGAACGACGCGCGTCTCCGGGGCCGTGATCGAGTAGCCGAGGATACGCTTGAAATCGGTGAAGCCGTTGTTGCCACCGAAGCCGGTTTCGTTGCGGAAGAACAAAAGCATCGCCGCGTAGGTCAGCGCCTGCGTGATGATCGAGAAATACACGCCCTTGATGCGCGAACGGAAGGCGAAGTACCCGAAGACGAAAGCGATCAGCGCGGGGACGACGAGTACCAGCAGCGCCACCCAGAGAAAGCTGTCGCTACCGGCCCAGAACCACGGCAGTTCCTTCCAGTCAAGGAAGACCATGAAATCCGGCAGTTCGCTCTGGTAACTGCCATCACGCCCGATCTGGCGCATCAGGTACATGCCGAAGGCGTAGCCGCCGAGGGCGAAGAACAGCCCATGGCCAAGCGAGAGAATGCCGCCGTAGCCCCAGATCAGGTCCATCGCCACGGCGACAATCGCGTAGCAGAGGATCTTGCCGGTCAGGGTGATGAAGTACGTCGACAGGTGCAGCGGATGCTCGGGTGGCAATACCAGGTGCATGATCGGCACGGCAACCAGGGCAAAGGCGGCGAAGAGGCCGACCAGCTGCCAACTGCGCGCATCGAAGCTGCGCCCGAGACGGATGAGGAAAGGGGTTCTCAAGAACGTTCTCCCGGGCTCAGGATTCGACAAAGCGGCCCTTGAGGGCAAACAGGCCCTGCGGACGCTTCTGGATGAAGATGATGATGAACACGAGAACGACAATCTTGGCGACCACCGCGCCCGTCCAGCCTTCGAGGAACTTGGTGAACACGCCGAGACCAAGCGCCGCCCAGACCGCACCGGCAAGCTGCCCGACGCCGCCGAGCACGACGACCATGAACGAATCGACGATATAGCCCGTCCCCATGTCCGGACCGACGTTGGCGATCTGCGACAGGGCCACGCCACCGAGCCCGGCGATGCCGGCGCCGAGACCAAAGGCCAGGGTGTCGACGCGCCCGGTGGGCACGCCGACACAGCCGGCCATCGGCCGGTTCTGTGTCACCGCGCGGACGAACATCCCCAGGCGCGTGAGGTTGAGGATCGCCCACATCGCTGCCAGGACGGCAATCGAGAAGCCGACGATGATGATCCGGTTCCACGGCAGCATCAGGTTGGGCAGCAGCTCGATGCCACCGGCCATCCACACCGGGTTGGCCACTTCGACGTTCTGCGCACCGAACAGGGTCCGTGCCACCTGCATCAGGAACAGCGAAATACCCCAGGTAGCGAGCAGCGTTTCCAGGGGGCGCCCATAGAGGTGGCGGATGACGAGACGTTCCATGAGTACGCCGACCAGCGCCGCAGCGAGGAATCCGACCGGGATCGCAGCCAGCAGGTACCAGTCAAGCGCGCCCGGCAGATAGGCCCGGAAGACGCTCTGCATGGCCCAGGCCGAATAGGCGCCGACCATCAGCAACTCGCCGTGCGCCATGTTGATGACGCCCATCACGCCATAGGTGATCGCCAGGCCGAGAGCGGCGAGCAGCAGAATCGAGCCGAGCGAGAGACCGGTGAAGGCGCGCCCGAGATTGTCGGCCCACGCCAGCCGCTGCTCGATCGAACGGATTGACGTACCGGCCGCGGCACGGACTGCGCTGTCAGGTTCGAACCATTGGTCGCCTCGCTTCTCGGTGAGCGGTATGAGCAGTTGACGAACCCGGGGATCGCTGCTGTCGCCGAGCGTGCGCACCGCGTCAAGGCGGACGCCAGCGTCGGTCGAGCCAAGACTCGCCTGCGCATGGGCGAGTTGCAGCCGGGTCTTGATTTCGGGATCGGTTTCGGCGGCCAGCGCCTTGTCGAGCAGCGGCAGCATCTTTGCATCAGCGCTCAGCGTCACTTCCTGCGCCGCCTGCCAGCGTACCGCGCGCTCGCCGGAAAAGAGGCGCAGTGCGGCGAGCGCGGCTGACAGCTCACGGCGTACGCGGTTGTTGATGCCAATCGGTTCGGCTGCCACGGGTGCCGGCTTGATCTCGGTATTGCTGGCGGCATCGAGCGCGCGCGCGCCATCGACGATCACCACCCGCTCGCCGGCCAGCGCCAGCGAGTTGTCGGCAAGTGCCTTGAGTACCGGCAGCGCCTCTTCCGGTGCCGCCTGCGCCAGCGCCGCGATGGCCGCGATCTTGGTATCGGAGTCTTCGGACGCCAGCGGCTTGAGCAGCGCCGGGTCAATTGCCGCCAGGCACGAAGCGCTCAGGAGCCAGCCGCAAAGCAGTAATCCTATGGTGCGCATGCTTCCTCCACGATCCGGGACAGGCGGCGAACCACCTGTCCCGGGATGAGCCCGGCTTACTTGCCTTCCGGCGCGTCCTTCTTCTTCTCGTTGCCCGCGATGAACGGGCTCCACGGCTGGGCGCGGATCGGGCCCTTGGTCTTCCACACCACGTCGAACTGGCCATCGGCCTTGATCTCGCCGATGAACACCGGCTTCCACAGGTGATGGTTGGTTTCATCCATCTTCAAGGTGTAGCCCGAGGGGGCGTTGAAGGTCTGGCCGGCCATCGCCGCGATCACCTTGTCGGTGTCGGTCGACTTGGCCTTCTCGACCGCCTGCTTCCACATGTGGATGCCGACGAAGGTGGCTTCCATCGGGTCGTTGGTCACAACCGTGCCGGCGTTCGGCAGCTTGTTCTTCTTGGCCCAGTCCTTGTACATCTTCACGAACTTCTCGTTCTCGGGATTCTTCAGCGACATGAAGTAGTTCCATGCAGCCAGGTGGCCGACCAGCGGCTTGGCATCGACACCGCGCAGTTCTTCTTCGCCGACCGAGAAGGCGACGACCGGCACATCGGTGGCCTTCAGGCCGGCATTGCCGAGTTCCTTGTAGAAGGGCACGTTGGAGTCGCCATTGATGGTCGAGACGACGGCGGTCTTCTTGCCTTCGGAAGAAAACTTCTTGATCTTGGCGATGATGGTCTGGTAATCGCTGTGCCCGAACGGCGTGTACTCTTCCATGATGTCGGCGTCGGCAACGCCCTTGGATTTCAGGAAAGCGCGCAGGATTTTGTTGGTCGTGCGCGGATAGACGTAGTCGGTACCGAGCAGCACGAAGCGCTTGGCTTCGCCGCCGTCCTTGCTCATCAGATATTCAACAGCCGGGATCGCCTGCTGGTTTGGCGCAGCGCCAGTGTAGAAAACGTTCTTTTCCAGTTCTTCACCCTCGTACTGCACCGGGTAGAAGAGGAGGCCGTTGAGTTCCTTGAACACCGGCAGCACGGACTTGCGGGAAACCGAAGTCCAGCAGCCGAAAACCACGGCGACCTTGTCCTTGGACAGCAACTGGCGGGACTTTTCGGCAAACAGGGGCCAGTTGGATGCCGGATCGACAACCACCGGTTCCAGCTTCTTGCCCATTACCCCACCGGACTTGTTGATTTCGGCAATGGTCATCAGTGCGGTTTCCTTGAGCGCCGTCTCGGAAATGGCCATGGTGCCGGAAAGCGAATGCAGAACACCGACCTTGATCGTCTCTGCGGCCAGTGTGTTGACCGAACCGAGCCCGAACGCGGCAGTCACGGCGACAGCGGAAAGGGTCTTCATGAAATTGCGACGTACCATATGTTTGCTCCTCGAAGGTTAAGAACCGGGAAGAAATCTTCCTCCGTAGAGCACAAAGCAACCAACGTGCCAGCACATGGCAAGAGGCGAAAAGACGGTAAGAACGGCTTGTTGGCGATGGCACTCCTGATCGCTGGCAGCTTTGCCGACGGCGCCCGCACCAGAGTGGGGCAGCGATCTTCGAGGGGCACCACGATGGGACAAAACCACCTCGCGAAGGTGGTTTAGCCGCTCATCGCAGGAGAAGATCCGGACACGGTCTGAATGGCGGCGGTGGGTAGTCGGACGACGGGCAAGACGGGCTGCTGCCGCCAGACGGCCGATCCTTGCGCTGCTGCAACCACCATTGGCTCTGCCACAACTGACGCTCCAGACGATGCGAGTCAAAGGCCGATGGCACAGGCGGCTGCAGGTAGCTGCGCGACCACACTTGCTCGCTGCGCTCGCGTTCCCGCTGCGAGAACAGGTCGAGCACGTCCTGGGTCGGTAAGGGAGCCTCGGCCAACGCAGCCGCCACGCAGCCAATCATCGTCAGGACTGCCGCGCAGCGCATGCCGCTCTGGCTCAGGGATCCCATGATATGCCGCAGCGTTGTCGGCTAATCGTAGTGGAAATACTTCTTCGGCGTACTGCTGGTGATATACGCCGCCGCTTTCTGAACGCACTCCCGAATGGCCTGTTCCATCGGCGTGTTCCGGAACGTGCCGAGACTGACCGGAATCGATGTTCCGCGGCGCGACAGGTTGGCGCCGATACTGGCCTGTGACGAACTTGCCGTGCCGGTAATCCGCTGGGCAGCAAGCAATCGCCCGGTCGCCACATCGACGACGCGCACATCGATCGCGAGGTGCGCTGTCTTGGATTGATAGCCAAGATTGAGCGGCACCTTGGGCACGCCCAACTGTAGACCGGAACCACCGGCCTCGGCCTCGAACTCGGTCACCGCGGCGTAGACCATGACCTCCGCAACGTCCATCTGGCTTTCGGGAATGGCCGATTCTGGCCGGGCCATGCGCGAGCGAGACAGCGCCTGCTCAGCCGCCAGACCCTTCAGATCCATGCGCTCGACGAGAATGTAATGGCCATCGTTATACATTGTTGTCAGCAGCATCTCGCGCAGTCCGTCGCCGATGAACTGTTCTGCGCCCGCCGCCTTCACCTGGAAATCGCCGATCGCGATCATCGCTTTCTTGCCGACCGCCGCGGCTTCGCCGTGCATCGCCTGGTTTTCCTCGGCAGGACGTACCGACGGCGTCCCCGGATCCTGTGCTTGCCCCGCAGCCGCTGACGACGGCGCCGCCTGTGCGACCTCGACCGGCGGGGCTTGCTGCCGCAAGATTGCCTCCAGCGTCTGCCGGGCAGCCGCATTGTTTGGGTCGCGGTCGAGTGCCAGGCGGTAGTACTTTTCGGCCTGCGGCCAGTCTCTCTGCGTAAAGTAGACCACTCCCAGTCCGGCGTAGGCGTGTGGCCATTGGGGCGCAAGCTCGATGGCCTTGAGATAGGCGTCTCTTGCCTCGGCCATGGCACCCAGCCTGGCGTAGCCGAATCCCAGATTGGTCAGCGTCTCGGGCTGCGGAGCGCCTGATTCGAGGGACTTGCGGCAAGCGCCGACGGCCTCTGAGAAGCGTTCCCGCATGATCAGGATATGGCAGAGCCGTCCCCAACTGCGCGGCTCACCGGGCACACGCTGGATGGCTCGCTGATAGTAGCGCTCGGCTTCCGGCCAGTTGCCCGTCTGGTAGCGCGCATCGGCCAGGTCGAGGTCCTCCTTGTAGGCCTGATAGCCGGCGTTATCCAGTGACAGCAGTTCGGCGCGTGCCTGGGGGGAGAGCGCTCCTCCGGCTTGCTCCAAGCTTGCTGTGGTGCTGGGGCTGGCCGACGCTGCAGTCTGCGTCCGCACCGCTTCCTGGCCTTGAGTCGACTGGTCGACGGCTTGCCACTCTGCGGGATTCATCTCGGCAGGGAGCGCGCTGGCGCCGACCACGACTTCCTTCTCCCAGCCCTCGCGCGCGACGGTGAACCGCAGCGCTCGATCCTGTGCTGCGGCTTCCTGCATCAGCAAGACGAGGTTCCCGGCGCCGGCCAGCTTTCGTCCATCGACCTGGGTGACCAGGTCACCCGGCTTGAGCCCGGCACGTGCCGCGCTGCTGGCAGGGACCACTACGACGATTTCCGCTCCGTGGCCGGGAGATGCTTCGGGCGCTGGATCCGTCAGCCGCAAGCCGAATTTCCTCGGTCGGGCAGTCTCAGCTGCCGCTGGTTGCAGCCGAACCTCGCGTTCCCAGCCTTCGCGCGAGATGCGAATTGAGAACGGCGTCCCCTCCGGCAGATTCCTTACCCGCTGGGCAAACTGCTCGGCATTCGTCACCGGCGTCTTCTCGACCTGACGGACAACGTCTCCAGCTTTGACTCCGGCCTGGGCAGCTATGCCGCCCGGCGCGACCTCCAGGACTTCGGCACCGGCCGCATTTGCCGAATCGCGCAGGCGCCAACCCAGTTCGGCCGGCGCAGCAGGAGATGCGAAAGCGCACGTCAGCACGGCAAGCAGGAACTGCCATACACCGCCCCGGACTCGTCGACCAGCCGTCCGGTTCTTCTTTTCCAGGGCGACCAAAGCCAACTCCACCATTGAACACACTTGCTGGTCACTCACATCCGCGGGGAGGGGCGGCTGCATTTCCTGTCCTTTCGTGCGTGGCCGGCCGCCGTGGGCGTTGGCTCCGCCTTCATCCGGTCATCGGCATTCGCAGCGATGGCGAGCACCACCGAGCACTGCAACACCGTTCCGTCCGTCCTGCGCACAGCGCGCCTGACAGACCTGCTGCACCCAGGCGTCCTTCTTGTCATTCAGTCTCTTTTGCGCCTTTCCCTGGCATTCGGCGCCCCGCTCCCGGCGTCCGGCCTTGCCATCGGCGAGAAACTGATCAATGCAGACCTTGATCTCGCTGACAAAACTCGATAAGCCGGCAGATACCTTCGACTCGTAGCTGGGGTGCAGCGGACACCACGCCACGTAATCCCCGAAATAGCCGCCACATCCCGGGCAGTCCAGCGCGCAGCCCGAGTAGCCTCCGCCGGAGCAGTTGCGGCGGTTGCAGTCCTCGGACATCTGACGACAGCGGGCCTCCATCTGCTGGCCGACCTGCAGGCAGGGCTGCCCGCTGCCCTTCGGCTCATAGGTCCCCGCGGGAACGGCCGGGGGCCTGGTGCCGCTTGCGCTGGCCGTCGTCGTGGTTGCCGGCTGCACCGGCGCCACCCCAGCCACGCCGGTTCCGCCACTGCTGCCGGAGCTCGTCGCTGCGCCCGTCGGCAGCCCACCAGCCGCCGCTCCGGGTACACAATGACTTCCCTGGCAGCGATAGCCGGCGGCGCACGAGGCGTCGGTCTGGCAGTGCTGCTCACTGGCGTAGGATGACCCCCCGCCAGAGCCAGCCGCTGAGGACTGCATCTGGCCATCGCGCTGCATCTGCTGGCTCAAGGTGTCGCTCGAGAAGCGGCCGCCCTGGCCCCAGTAGCTGCCGAAACCGCTGCGTCCGCCGGCCTGGCGTGAGCTTTCCCGTTGCCCGAACATCTCGAGCACAGCACCTGCAGGCACCTCGACCGGCCGGCCCTGCGCGGTGGTGCTGAGCGGCGCGTTACCCGGCAGGCAGCGTCCATCCGGGTCGCAGCGCTCACTCGGGCAGTTCGCGGCGATCCAGTTGAGCGCATCGCGATCACTGAGCAGATGTTCGACCTTGATCCAGTGGTCAACGATACTCGGATGCTCGGTCAGGCCAATCCCCCCGTGACGCCTGTCGCAGACCACCGCCCACTTCCCTCCAGTGCGAACCTGACCTGCGCTCGCGCAGGCACCCGAACTGGTGCACGCCCAACTGGGGCAGTTCTTCTCGATCCACCAACGCGCGCCCGTCTCGCCCGTCAGACCCTGAGAGGTCATCGTGACGTGCCCCGGGAGGCTGGCAGAGCGGCTGATGATGATCTGGCCGGCCTGGTTGCACAGGGCGTAGTAAGCGTCGCCGCCGGTCGGTGCCAGCGGTGGCTCCCTGGCGCAGACGCCCGTCGCACCCTCTTTGATGCACAGCTTGCTGGGGCAATTCTGCGGGATCCATTGCTCCGCGTTGCGCGCCCCGACCGGGCCGTGCATGATGCCAAACAGCGCCGGACTGGTATTCTTGCCGGTAACCACGTGGCCGCTCAAGTCGCACAGGACGTAATGGTTGAATTCCATGGGTCCCGGGGTCTCACCACGCGCGCCCAGGTCGTCGGCGTGGCTCAGCGGTGGCGACCAGGACGGCGCCAGGGCAGTGATCTCGGTGCTGCCCGTGCAAACAGTACTGCCTTCACGGTAGGTCGCCGTGACCTTGATCTTCTCGTTGAACCTGAGGTCAGCAGGCGTCGTGTAACTCGCCCCGGGATACCAGGTGACAAGAGCGGTCACGTCCCTGGTCGTAGCATCGGTATAGATCGCCAAGGCGGTGAAAGCGATGCTGCGTCCCGGCAGAACCTCCAGGCCCTGCGGCGCGATCTTCAGGTAATTGCAGACCACGCGTTTCTCCGGGTCTTTCCTTTCTGCCTGCTCGTCTGGTCGCGGACTGGCGACTTGACGGTCATCGTTGATGGTGAGTTCTGCGCGCAATTTCGCACCGAGTTGTACGCCGCCGCCTGGATTGGCGAGTTGCAGGGTCAAGGTCGTCGCGGGGGCGCCCGGTCGGTCATCAAGAATGAAGACCTCGAACGTCTTGCCGCCCCCCTCGGCATCGCCCCAGTGCAGAGTGCCACTGGCCGCACGGTAATCGGTTCCGGCCTTGGCACTGCCATCGACGGCTGCATAGTCGGTGGTCGCGATGCCGCTGGTGCCGCCCGTGCGGACAACCGTTATCTTTGCCTTGCCGGCACTTCTGAGCACGGAATAGCGCGGCAGGGCGAACTCGATCACCCCTGCCGATGCAGTTCTGGTCAGCGTCCACGGGGACAGCCGCAGGATCTTCTCGCAAATGACCTTGTACTGAGGATAGTAGGACTTGAAGTTCGGATCCCCCGGTTTGCCCTCCAGTCGCAGCAATTCGGCTTTCTGCTTGTTCAGCAGGTCTTCCCGTCCAGGGATGATCTCCTTGCCCAACATTTGCCGCATTTCCTCGAGAAAACGCCTTTGCAGGGCAGCTCTCTTCTCGGCGTCCCTCTTCAACAGCTCGACATATTCCCCAGGGGTCTTCAGCGGGATACCCTGCTTTGCCGCACTGAAATAGGTCTCGTCTATCCATGTGGCGATACGCTGGTCTATCTCCTGCTTGTGCGCCTCGTAGAGCCCTCTGAAGCGCTGATTCTGGGTCTGCAGGGAAACCCCGGCATTGCGATCCGTTGTCGGGCTGGCAAATGGGGAGTGGATGGCGGAGCTGGGGAGGACAATATCCACCATGAATTCATTCACCAGGCTGGCGGCTTGCGCCAGTCCCATGCTGGGCGCGCCGCCAACGATGGTCACCGCCTTGCTCATGACGTCGATCATGCCGGCGGTCAGGTTCAAGGCCAGGTTTGCCTTGATCTTGAGGGTCAATGTCTGGCGTAGCGCCTTGGCCTGCTTGAGTTCCTGTTCTACCTCGGTGATAGCCTGTTTGAGTTGCTTGATCTCGTCCTCGTGGCGGTCGGACAAGGAAGCGCAGGTCACTCGCAGACCATCCAGGTCGGGCGGCGGGATCTGGTGACGACTCGCGTTCTCCGCCAGCTGTTTGTGGGTCATGAGGCATTCGGCAACCGCATCCTGCAGATCATTGTCCTGATTCGGGTCCTGGTCCATGGAAGCGCGGCGCAGCTTCGACTCGATGGCTTTGAGGGACTCGTTGAGTTTGGCGGCGGCACGTTCATCAGGATCTTGCGAGGCCGTGCTGTAGGCGGTCGCACCTCCCCATGCCGTCGCTGGCAGAAGACCACCCCAGATGAATGCGCAGCCCCACCCCATGGCAGCGAGACATCCCACCCATACCGACATCCACAAGGACTTCCTCTGGAGGGCAGGACAGGGGGCGCGCCTCCTTGATGAATTGGCCATGATCACCTTCATTTTCAACACATCGCACACCGATTCAGCTTAGTCCGTTTCTTTCGTTAATGCCACCTCGAAGGGCAGAGTGAGCAGCGAATGCGCCGACATCAGGGCAGTGCTCTCGCCTCCTGTGCTCACAGCCCAAATGAACCTAGATTCCTCAGTTGAAGCCAGGAATGGCAGCTAAGTTGCTATGAAGATTGGATTTTTCCAATGTCTCTAGGACACCCAAAAGGAACTGTGGCGCAGTTGCCAAAATCGACCGCAAAGCCTTGCCAAATCTGGCGTTCATCAAATCTGGTCAAGGCTTAAAAGAGGAATCTAGGATGAAGGTGACGTGACTGGATTGCCGCGCTTTGCAGCAGGACGGGAAAGGATACGGTGGAAGATCAGTCTGGCTCTCGGTGGACGGTCGCGATCCTCCGGCTAACACCGCTGCCAATGAATACTTGCTTCTCGTCGGCCCGTTTCCTTCAGAAGGCAGGATTCGCTGTCGATTTGACGGGCCCGTGCCTGCCCGCTATCCTCGTCCGCATGGCTATTGACTACCGACAGCACGGAGCGAGGCGCGCCCGCTCCGCTTTCCCCCACTTTTCCTCACCCGGGTTTCTGCAGCCGAAAATGCCCCGTCGTAGGCCCTCCGGCAGTTAGCCGGCATGCTGCCGGTCGATCCTTACGCCAAGCCGCGCTCCCTGACCCGCTCGCTGGTCTGGGCTTTCGCCGCGTCGCTGGTGGTGCACACCATGGTGCTACTGCTTCCCGAGAAGGAGCCCCGATCGCAACCGGTCGCGTCGTCACGCTTCGAGGCCAGCCTGTCGCCCGGGCCCCCGGCGGACACCCGACCGACACCACCGCGCCCACCCGAGGCGGCTACGCGCCCCGCCCGAGCGCCGGCGAAGCCGGCGACCAAACCGGCGCCACGGCCACGGGTGATGACCGTACCGAAACCCGCAACGCCGGCGATCGCCGACAACCGGCAATGGTCCAGGACGCAGAAGGAGGAAATGACACGCTTTCTCGACGAACTTGCGACCGAGGCCAAAGCCGCGCCGAAGCCGTCACTGGCGCAGCGGTCGCTGGCTCAGGCCCGGGATCTGGGCCGACAGCAGGCGCAGCAGGACGCCGAAGGCACCGCCCTGCTCGAGCGACGCCCCAACTCGCCGCCGCCCGAACCGTTCAGTCTTGATCTCTACGTGGACGGCGTCGTCCGCCGCCTCAACCGCAGCGCCGCCTTCGTCCGCAACGACCCGCGAAGCCGTGGCGTGAAGACGGCCTCCGTGCAGTTCCGCATCAACCCGGACGGCAGCCTCAAATCGTTCAAGGTACTCAATGCCGGCGACCAGGAGAAGGAAATCGCCTTCATCAAATCGGTCGTCGAACGTTCGATCCCTTTCGGCCGCTTCCCGCCCGACATCGAGCGCGCCGCCCGCTCGCTGGGCGTCACCATCTGCATCCAGCCCGGCGTCGGTGGTGGCTTCGGCTTTACCCGCATGGGCGATGGCCGACCCTGTTGAACCGACAGGCGTCTTGCCGGCGGCGCCCGTTCATTCGGGTTGGCGCCATGGACAAACGACCAGTCGAACATGGTTTGCGTCCGTTCGCAGGCGGCTTCACCAAACGCTTCCGGCCCGGAAGCTTAACTTCTCCAGCGCAACTCGCGCGACTGAGGCTTGGCCGGTGGCAATGGGTAATCTGCGTCGGCGACAGACAACGCGGATGGGTAATGCGTACTGGCGCTCTTTCAGCAGTCCTTCGTCGGTAACTCCGACCACCGAGAAGGGGCAACGCCGGTCTTCAATTCACCCTTCCAGCCGACGCCAGGCCATGCAGGGTCTGCCGGAGAGCGTTCAGGTCACTCTTTTTGTCGTAGAAGGCATAGGCTCCGGCTTCCAGGCATCGCTTGCGGTAAACGTCCTCCGCGAAGTTCGTGAAAACCACGATCTTGACGCTCGGATGCGCTGCGCTCACGGCGCGCAAGACCTCCAGCCCGCTGCCGTTGACGAGCTGCATATCAAGCACGATGACCTCCGGCGGGTTGTTTCGAATGCTTTCGATGGCCGGTGCGGGACTTTCGAATTCGCCCACCACTTCCGCACCTTCGACCTTCGCGAGCATTTCGCGCAGCATGACGCGGACAACGGCTGAATCATCGATGATCACGATTGACATCACGGTCGGACCCAAGAGAGAACACAGAAAAAGAACACAGAACTGGCTCTACGAAACGACTGCTGGCCGCGCACTCCGCGCTTGGCGCCCAGACAGGGCGGGCCGTCGAGCGTTGCCAACGCGGATGCGTCGCCGGCGAAACACGTGTCAGTGCAGCAGCGCGGGGGACTCCGGCGACGTGTGCCGGAGGAGCAACTTTTCGAGCTGCTCATGCACCACCAGTGCGACATTGGGCAGGAGACTGAGCGAGATCAAACCCGGGACGCTGGTGATTCCCTGCCGCAGCACGATCACGATGAGCGGATCAGTCCCAGCCGACGATCGGTTGGCCAGGGCAGCATGCACAAAAGCCCGCGAGGCATTGCCCCAGCTGATGACGATCACATCTGGGGCGTGCCTCGCCGCGCAATCGTAAGCGTCTTCAATGGAACGAGCCGTCGCCACCACGTGGACTCCCTTGTTCGCCCGAAGCGCGCCGCCAACATCGTCCAGAAACAGATTGTCCGTGTCTATCAGCAGAAGACGAGTGCAGCCGTGCGGCAAGGGGGGTGATGTGCAGGCATCCATGGCTATCTCCACTGTCATTGATCCGCGGGAAGAAAAGGCTCCTTCTTGCGCAAAGCGATGTCCAGCCCGCATCATCCCCCACCCACGAATCATCGACTATCGGCGCCGAGTGTAATTTCCTTGTCGGTGAATCCCTACACAACGAGAGTGCCGGCGCCCTGCCCGCGCCGGCAGCCGCTCGCCACGAGGCGCATCGTCGCCAAGCGACCCGCCGAAGGACTGGCCTGGCGCGGGACCTGTGCCGCACCGGCTCAATTCAGCAGGCCTTTCTCGAGGGCATAGCGGGCGAGTTCCGCGTTGCTGTGCAGCCCGGTCTTTTCCACGATTCGGGCACGATAGGTGGTCACCGTCTTGGGGCTGAGATGCAGGGCCTCGGCGATGTGGTTCAGGCCCTCGCCGGTGGCTATCCGCCGCAGCACTTCAACCTCCCGGTCAGACAGCGCATCGGAACCGGATTTCCTGCCCTGCCCTACCTCAACCGCCAGCTGCTCCAGCAGCGCCGGGCTGACATGCCTGCCCCCACCAGCGACCTTGCGAATCGCCGCGAGGAGCGTTGCCGGCGGGCTGTTCTTCGTGAGGTAGCCGGATGCGCCGGCTTTCAGTGCGCGCACGGCATAGACCTCCTCGGCGTACATGCTGAGCATCAGCACGGCAAGCTTGGGCCGCTCCGTCCTGATCTGTTTCAGCAGGTCCAGACCGCCCTTGCCTGGCAGGCCGATATCGACCAGTGCGACATCGAACTCGCCCTGGCGGACCAGGTGAATCGCCTGTTCGGCGCTCTCCGCCTCGCCCCCCACCTCCATATCGCCGGTCTCGGCCAGCAGCAGCCGTAAGCCGCCACGGACCACGGCGTGGTCATCGACCAGCAGGACCTGGAGCTTGCGTCCGCTCATCGCCCCTCAAACCGGCATGCGCAATACAAGGATGGTGCCCTCCCTGACGCCGCGCGACAGCGTGATGCTGCCGCCGAAACGGGCGGCACGTTCCTGCATGCCCAGCAGGCCCCAGGATTCGGTCTTGATCAGGGCATCGTCGGCGATGCCCACGCCATCGTCCTCGACGGCAATCATAACGGCACCCGCTTCACGGCGGATACGAATCTCGGCGCGCGACGCCCGGGCATGGCGGACGAAGTTGCTCAACGCCTCCTGGACGATGCGAAACATCGCCGTGGCACGCTCCGGATCGACCTCGATTGCCGCCACCTCCGCGCCAATTGAGACCTTGCATGGCAGACCGGTCCGCTCTTCGATCTGGCCCGCGTACCACTCGATCGCTGTCCATACCCCGAGGTGGTCGAGGACGCTCGGCCGCAGATCACTGATGATGCGACGCATCGTATCCACGGCCGAATCCAGCAATTGCGACGCGCGGGCAAGCTGCGCGTCGGCGGGCAGCGCGGCCTCCTGGGCACGGTCGATCGCCATCGCTATCGCCCATTTGACGCCCGTCAGCGTGCTGCCGAGGTCATCGTGCAGTTCGCGCGCGATCCGCACCCGCTCCTCCTCCCGAACCTGCTCCAGAAACCGGGAGAGCTGTCGCAGCTCCTCGTTGGACGCCACCAGCGAATCCTGGCTGTGTTTCAGGGTGGTCATATCGACCACGTTGACCAGGACGCCGTCGATGTCGCCATTGACGTTCCGATGCGGCGCGTACGAGGACAAGGTCCAGAAAAGACGCGGATCGTCGCGACGGTCCGCCACGGCCTCCGGCGCAACGAGTTCCGTCGTGCCACGCAGGCGCGGCACGAACTCGTCGGCCACGACCACTTCGCCCGCCAGCGCACGCGCCAGGTGAACCTCGATGCCGTGCTGTCGCGCGCCGGGAAACAGCTCATCAAGATGCTTGCCGATCGCTGCCTCGCGCGGCAGCCCGATGGCGCGCTCCAGAAAGCGATTCCAGACGACCACCCGCAGGGCCCGATCATAGACCACGAATCCCTGATTGGCATTGTCCAGGATCTCCTGGGCTAAACCCTCGGCCTGCAGGCGCGCAGTGATATCCTGGACCGTCGCGACGAAGAAGTCCACGCGGCCGTCTTCATCCCGAACCGCCCGCACATCGGCCGTGGCCTTGATGACGATGCCATCCTTCCGCACGAAACGCTTGTCCGTCTGAAAGCCATTCGTGGCGCCGCTCAGCACGCGCTGGAACTGGCTCGAGTCGGCGGCGAGGTCGTCGCGGTGGGTGAGCTGCGTCCAGGTCAGGTCGACCAATTCGTCGCGCGCGTAACCCAGGATTTCGCACAGACGGTCGTTGAAACGCAACCAGCACAGGTTGTCCGTCGACAGGATGGTCATGCCAACGAAGGGGAGATCGAAGAAGAACCTGAGCAGGCGATCCTTCTCCATCCCCTGGGCGACCAGCTCGAGTTGGTGCGTCCGTAGTTGCTGGCGCCATAGCATGAGGATCAGGAACGCCACGACCAGGACGGCGGACGTCGCGACCAGGCTGACCCAGAACACCAGGTTCCGCAGTGGCGCCAGCACTTCGTCGCGGTCAACCTTCGCCACCAGATACCACGGCGTACCTATTACCGGGCGCATCGCAGCCAACACCCTCACACCGCGGTAATCCTTCCCTTCCATGACCTGCGCTGTACCCGCCAGCACGGCGAGAGCGGCCGGCAGTTCGCGATCATCTAGGGCCTGACTGAATACCAGCGCCGTTCCCTTGCGATGGCGCAATTCGTTCAGATACAGCACGCGGTCCCCCTCCCGACGCACCAGCAGCGTCTCCGCGCTCGCGCTCGGCGTCGGCCAGCTCTGGATCAACGGGAACACGATACGTTCAACCGGAGTGTCGAGGATCACGGCGCCCACCGCTTGTCGTTGGCCATCGATCTCCTTCATCAACGGCGCAACCAAGTCCAGGTGGACCCCGCCGGACTCGCTCCGGTAGAGATCTGTCGTCGCCATTCGGGTGGTCTCGAACGCTGACCGGAGCGCGTTCCGAACAGGCGCTTCGTCACTGGCTTCGTGCAGCCCGATGGCGAGGATTTGCTGGGCGCTACCGTCCACCACCACGAAGCTTTCGTAGGCATAAGCCCGCTGGAGCGTCTCGAGACGTTCGACGATACGCCGGCGTGCGCCAGCATCCTCATCGCGGGCCGCTCGTAAGGCATCTTCAATGAGGCCAGGACTGGCGCCGAGAACAGCGGCGTCTCCGCGTCGCTCCTCCATCCACGCTTCGATCTGGCTCGCCTTCAAGTCAGCGATGCCGTTCAGATCCGCGAAAGCCTGTTGCTTGAGACGCGGGGTCTCCAGGTAAAAGATGCCGACGCCGAGCAGGGGTACGATCGACAACAAACCAAGGAGGGTGCCTGCCACGCCACGCAACCGTGATTTGGGCAACATGCTGGCGCTGAGTGGTTGGAAATCTAAAGGCACCCGTACGAGCATACCCACCCGCCAACCGGCCGTCAATCTCCCGTCATTTTCCTTCCTGACGCATGGATCAGCAACGGTTCGGCGAGCAGCACCCGCATTCGCGCCGTCGTCAAAAAGAAACGCTCAACCTGAAACAGCCGGAGAAGGCGCTGAACGTGCAGCTGCATGGTCAGCCAGGAACCCGGCATGCTGGGCTCATGCGAAACACTCCGCGCGGAGCGTGCGATCTCGCGAAAAGCATGCCGATTTGATCACGTGCACGCCAGAGACAGGAGAAACGGGGGTGGGTAGATACGGGGATAGTTCAGTTTACGGTCCCGATAACCCTTGCCTGTCCCCATAACCCTTGGTGGCGGAAAAGCAGCTCGTTGGCCACCTTGCCGGAGGCGGTCTTGTAGGTCAGTTCCAGCGCCTCCGAGCCAAACCATTGGACGCTGACCACGGTCACCAGGGCGTCCGGGACGATGCCGCGGATGGCGGCGTGGGTCTGGAGCTGTTCGAGTTTCATGGCTGATCGGAACCGGTACGGACTACCTTGGACTGCTTTATGGTGCCCAGGAAGGGAATCGAACCCCCACACCTTGCGGCGGCAGGACCTAAACCTGCTGCGTCTACCAATTTCGCCACCTGGGCACTGCCAACCCTGGCGCCCGGTTTGTTCGCGGCGCTGTCAGCAACTCGATCTCGCCAGCAACGCCACTGCTCCGTCGATCAATGGCTATTCTAACCGCCCGCACCCTATACTGTCAGCCCCAAAAACGCCGCCGGGCTTCTGGCCAGCCAGCTCCTCAACGATGCCTGTCGACCACTACGAGAACTTCCCTGTTGCCTCGCTGCTATTGCCGCGGCGCCTGCGCCGGCCGATCGAGGCGATCTATCGTTTCGCCCGCGCGGCCGACGACATTGCCGACGAAGGAGAGGCCAGCGCCGCCATCCGCCTGCAGGGCCTGGCTGAGTACCGGGACGAACTCGACCGGATCGAACGTGGTCAGGCTCCCGCCGGGGAGGACTTCAAGGAGCTGGCGGTGATCGTCGCCGAGTGGCAACTGCCGGTACCGCTGCTCCGCGACCTGCTCGACGCCTTTGCCCAGGATGTCGTCAAGAAGCGTTACGCGGACTACCCGGAATTGCTCGACTACTGCCGGCGGTCGGCCAACCCGGTCGGTCGCCTGTTGCTTCATCTTGCCGGGCGAGCCAGCGAAGAGAACCTGCGCCGCTCGGACTGCATCTGTTCGGCCCTGCAACTGGTGAACTTCTGGCAGGACATCGCCATCGACTGGCAGAAGGACCGGGTCTATCTGCCACAAGCCGACCTCGCACAGTTCCATGTCGCCGAAACACAGATCGCGGCCGGACGCTGGACTGCCGAATGGGCTGCGCTGCTTGATTTCCAGCTCGACCGCACGCATCGCCTGATGAGCGAAGGCGCGCCGCTGGTCCATCAGCTGCCGGGCCGCATCGGTTGGGAAATACGGTTGACAGTCCAGGGGGGCCTGCGCATCCTGGAGAGAATCCGTCATGCACGCGGCGACGTCTTTCGGTATCGGCCGATGCTTGGCGCCGGCGACTGGCTGCGCGTCGGTGGACGCGCGCTGTTGATGTAAGTCATGGGAGAATGACTGCCCCGTGGAAATCCCGAGATCGCGCATGACCCCCGACGAATACTGCCAGGAGAAGGCGGCCCGCAGTGGCTCGAGCTTCTACTACAGCTTCCTTTTCCTGCCGCAGAATCGGCGGCGCGCCATCACGGCGCTCTATGCGTTCTGCCGGGAAGTTGACGACGTCGTCGATGAATGCCAGGACCCGCAGGTGGCCGCCACCAAGCTCGCCTGGTGGCGACACGAGCTGGCACGCATCGACGGCGGCCAGCCGCAGCACCCGGTGACGCAGGCGCTGCAGGCGGCCAGCGCAGAATTCAACCTGCCGCAGGAGCAGTTGCAGGAGATCGTCGATGGCATGGAAATGGATCTGCAGCAATCACGTTATCTCGATTTCAAGGCGCTGTCGCTCTATTGCTACCGTGTCGCCAGCGTCGTCGGTCTGCTGGCGGCAGAAATCTTCGGTTACCAGGACCGCAGGACGCAGAAGTACGCCCATGATCTCGGCCTCGCCTTCCAGCTCACCAACATCATCCGCGACGTCGGCGAAGATGCGCGCATGGGCCGCATCTACCTGCCGATCGACGAATTGCAGCGTTTCGAGGTGACTGCCGCCGACATCCTCAACGCCCGCCATTCGGACAACTTCCGCCGCTTGATGGACTTCCAGGTCGAGCGCGCCGAGAGCTATTACGCGCAGGCGATCGACGCCCTGCCGGCGGCTGATCGCCGGGCACAACGCCCGGGGCTGGTGATGGCGGCGATCTACCGCACGCTGCTCGACGAGATCAAGCGTGACGGCTGTCGGGTCCTCAGCCAGCGAACGTCGCTGACGCCGATCCGCAAGCTGTGGATCGCCTGGCGGACCTGGGTGCGTGGATGAAGGCAGCGATCGTCGGCGCCGGCTGGGCAGGTCTGTCGGCTGCCGTCGAACTGGCGCAGGCGGGATTTCGCGTGAGCGTCTTCGAGGCCGCGCGGCAGCTTGGTGGACGTGCCCGCAGCGTCGAGGTTCAGGGGCACCGTCTCGATAACGGGCAGCACCTCCTGGTCGGCGCCTATCGCGAGACGCTACGGCTGATGAAGCAAGTCGGTGCCGACCCCGATCGCCTGCTCAAGCGCCTGCCACTCGAACTGAGCTTCCCTGGCGGTCCGCTTCCCTTCCGCCTGCGCCTGCCGCGCCTGCCCTCACCCTGGCACCTGGCGGCCGGCCTGCTGACGGCACGCGGCGCCTCGCTGGCCGAGAAGATCAGTGCGGCTCGCTGCATGCGCTCGCTGCAGCGTGACGGCTACCGGCTTGGCGAAGACTGCACGGTGACCGCCTTGCTCGATCGCCTTGGCCAGCGCGGGAGCCTGCGCCGTCACCTGTGGGAGGCGCTCTGCCTGGCAGCGCTGAATACGGCGCCCGAACGGGCCTCGGCGCAGATCTTTGCCAATATGCTGCGCGACAGTCTCGGCGGCGGGATCGGTGCGACCGATCTGCTGCTGCCGGCAGCCGACCTCGACCAGCTGTTGCCGGCAGCAGCTGCCCGCTTCATCGAAACGCATGGCGGCGACCTTCGCCTGTCGTGCCGCGTCGAAGCCGTCGACGCCGGCCCGATGATCGATGGCGAGCGCTTCGACTGTGCCGTCGTCGCAGTCGGCCCACAGCATGCGGCGGCCTTGCTCGCTCGCCATACAGAAACAGCGGCTGTCGCGAAGATGCTCGCCGGCTATGCCTTCGAGCCCATAGGCACTGTCTACTGCGCGTATCCGCCGCAAGTCGCCCTGCCCTTCCCGATGCTCGGGCTCGACGATCGTCCTTCCGGGCAGGTCGGTCAGTGGGTCTTCGATCGCGGAGCGCTTTGCGGCACGCCAGGGGTCATGGCCTTCGTACTCAGCGGCCATGGTGCCTGGGAGCAACTCGACAACGCGGCGCTGGCCGCAGCCCTGCAGCGCGAACTCGCCGCGACACTGCATGCACGCCTGCCACCGGTGCTCTGGCAACAGGTGATCCGCGAACGTCGGGCGACCTACTCCTGCCGCCCGAATCTGCACCGCCCAGCCGCCCGGACGGCGCTGGCCGGCTGCTGGCTGGCCGGCGATTACGTCTGCGCCGATTATCCGGCAACGCTGGAAGCAGCAGTCCGCAGCGGCGTCGCTGCGGCACAGGACATCCTCCTCAGCGCAGCTCTTCCAACTGCCCGGCGTGCATCCGCAGACGGCGTGAACAGCGCGCCGCGATCTCTTCGTCATGGGTGACGAGAATCAGCGTGGTGCCGCGCTCGGCATTGATTTCGAACATCAACTCGATGACCTGATGGCCGGTCGCGGCGTCAAGATTGCCGGTCGGCTCGTCGGCCAGCACCAGCCGTGGGCCCGGGGCAAAGGCACGCGCCAGGGCGACGCGCTGCTGTTCCCCACCGGAGAGATGTTTCGGATAGTGTCGCAGGCGGTGCGCCAGTCCAACCCGCTGCAACCAGTGTTGGGCCTCGGCTCGGGCATTGGCGGCGCCGGCCAGTTCGAGCGGCAGCATGACGTTCTCGATGGCATTCAGCGAAGGCAACAACTGGAAGGTCTGGAAAACGAAGCCCAGCACGCGGCCGCGCAGAACCGCCCGCGCATCCTCGTCCAGTCGACCGAGATCCTCGCCAGCCAGGGCCACCGTACCGCTGCTCGGCAGGTCAAGGCCGGCCAGCAGGCTTAGCAGCGTGGATTTCCCCGAGCCGGAAGCGCCGACGATCGCCACCGTCTCGCCGGCCGCGACGGCGAACGAAATCTCGTGCAGAATGGTCAACGGCTCGCCACCGTTATCGACCCGCTTGGCAAGATCCTTCACCTCAACGACCATCGCTGTGTCTCGAACCATGTCCCTTTTCCGGAAATACCGCCACTTCCTGCTTGCTGGCCTGATGCTGCTCACCGCGACCGTCCAGGCAGCGGGAACCATCCTGGTTTTTGGCGATTCGCTTTCAGCCGGCTACGGTATCCGGCAGGATGCCGCCTGGCCCGCCTTGCTGGCCAGGCGCCTGCAGGAGAAGAGGCTCGATTATAGCGTCGTCAACGCCAGCATCTCGGGAGAAACCACCAGCGGTGGCCGTACCCGGATCGAAGCGGCGCTGAACAGGCACTCGCCACGGGTGGTCATTGTCGCCCTCGGCGCCAACGACGGCTTACGCGGGCTGCCGGTGGCGCAAGTGCGCGACAACCTGACAGCCATCGTCGCCAGTGCCCAGAAGAAGAATGCCCGCGTGCTGCTGGTCGGTCAGCGAATCCCACCCAACTACGGCCAATACGCGCTGCAGTTCCACCAGGTCTTCGCCGAGGTCGCCAAAGCCCGGCAAACGGCGCTGGTAGAGTTCCTGCTCGACGGCGTGGCGACGCAGGCTGCATTATTTCAGGCCGACAACCTGCATCCGACCGCCGAAGCGCAGGTGCTGCTGCTCGACAATGTCTGGCGCGGACTTGCCCCACTGCTAAAATAGCCGGCCTTCAGCAAGAGGCCGCCTGCGCATGAAACATGACATCGCCACCGTCGAGCGGATCAGCGAGTTTTCTTACTTTGATGAAATCATCGACGTTCGCTCGCCGTCCGAGTTTGCCGAAGACCATATCCCCGGCTCGGTCAACTGTCCGGTCCTCGACGACCAGCAGCGAATCGAGGTCGGCACCCTGTACAAGCAGGTTTCGCCCTTCGCAGCCAGAAAGGTCGGCGCCGCCCATGTCGCCGAGAACATTGCCGGCCACCTGCGCGCGCGCTTTCTCGAACATCCGAAGAATTGGCGACCCCTGGTCATTTGCTGGCGCGGCGGCCAGCGCAGCGGCTCGATGACCCACGTCCTGCGCCGGGTGGGCTGGGACGCACAGCAGCTGGCAGGCGGCTACAAGACCTATCGCCGGCTGGTCATCGAAAATCTCGCAGCTATCCCTCGCCAGCTGAAGTTCAAGGTCATCTGTGGCGCAACCGGCAGTGGCAAGAGCCGCATCCTCCAGGCCATCGCACGACTCGGCGAACAGGTGCTTGACCTCGAGGAACTCGCCTGCCACAAGGGCTCGGTGCTTGGCGTCCTGCCGAACTGCCCGCAACCATCACAAAAGATGTTCGAGTCCCGTCTGCTGACCGCGCTGCAGGGCTTCGACCGCGACCGCCTGGTGTATGTCGAAGCGGAAAGCCGGAAGATCGGGTCGCTGCAATTGCCGACGGCCCTGATCGAAACGATGCGCGCCGGCGAGTGCGTGCCTATTGAGGCGACGCTCGACGCCCGGGTCGATTTCCTCTTGCGCGATTACGACTATTTCCTGACCGCACCCGAGTGGCTGGATGCTCGCCTGCAACCGCTGCGCAATCTGCAGGGCGCAGAAGCGATCCTGCGCTGGCGCGACCATGCCCGTGCGGGCCGCTGGCGCCAACTGGTTGCCGAACTGCTGCACCTGCACTATGACCCGCTCTACAGCCGCTCGCAGAATCAGAACTACGCCGGCTTCGGGGCGCCGACCAAGCTGAGCACCGACGACCTGACGCCGGCCGGCATTGAAGCCCTGGCGCAACGCGTTTGCGGCCGATGATCAGATTCACGCGAGGAAGAAAAAACCATGGCACAGGAAAATCATGACCCGGTCGTCGTCAGCGAAAACGGCCAGGGACCCTACCAGCAGACAGTCCGCGTCGGCAAGCACTGCCTGATCGCCGATGAACCGGTCGCCATGGGTGGTAACGACGCCGGCCCGGCACCCTTCGATTTCCTGCTCGCCAGCCTCGGCAGCTGCACTTCGATCACCCTGCGCATGTATGCCGAACGCAAGGAACTGGCGCTGGCCGGGGTCAGCGTCGAGCTGACCCACGACAGGGTCGACGTCGAAGGTGGCGGCAAGATCGATCGCATCTCGCGTCTGATCCGCCTTGACGGCGACCTGACGCCGGAACAGCGCAGCCGGCTGCTGGCGATCGCCAACAAGTGTCCGATGTACCGCTGCCTGCAATCCGACATCCGGATCGACAGCCTGCTTGCCGACCCCGATGCGGAATCAGCGGCCGATTGAGCGACACTGGTCGTGCCAAATGTCACGACCAGGCGCGATTAGAGCCCGATTACTAGAGACTTGCGGGACCATTCGTAGTAGAATTGATGCACTGCAACATCAACCCGTGCGGCGCCTCTCCAACCAGAGGTGAAATCCCCCATGTTAGAACATCACTACCTCACCACCCTGTTTGAGCCCAAGTCCGTCGCCGTCATCGGCGCTTCCGACCAGGAAAATTCGGTCGGTAATGTCCTCTTCAAGAACATTCTCGATTCCGGCTACAAAGGACGTCTGTACCCGATCAACACGGCCCACGACACGATCCAGGGGGTGCCGGCGTACAAGTCGATCGAAGAGATCAGTGCCCGTGTTGAACTGGCGGTGGTCGTCACCAGACCACAGACGGTGCCGAAAATCATCGAACAATGCGGTCGCAGCGGCGTCAAGAACGCCATCGTGATCACTTCGGGTTTTGCCGAGGCGGGTCACTCGGGCGCAGCGCTCGAGCGCAAGATGATGGAGATCGCCCGCAGCTACGGGGTCCGCCTGCTTGGCCCGAACTGTCTCGGCATCATTCGCCCGAACCTGGGCCTCAACGCCACGTTCGCGCGCGTCAGCGCCAACGTCGGCAATCTGGCACTGGTTGCACAATCGGGCGCCATCTGCTCGGCCGTTCTCGATTGGGCAAGCAGCAACCGCATCGGCTTTTCCAGCGTCATCTCACTGGGTGGTACGGCGGATGTCGACTTCGGGGAAATCCTCGATTACCTGATCTACGACAACCTTACCCATTACATCCTGCTCTACGTCGAAGGCATTCGCGACGCGCGCCGCTTCATGAGCGCCTTGCGTTCGGCGGCGCGCATCAAGCCGATCGTTCTGCTCAAGGCCGGCCGTCACGCCGGCGGCCTGGCGGCCGTCGAAACGCACTCCGGTATGGCCGCCGGCTCGGATATCGTTTTCGACGCTGCCGTTCGCCGGGCAGGCGTCGTGCGCGTCAAGAACATTGGCCAGTTGTTCTACGCTGCCAAGGCTCTGGCGTCGAAGTTCCGCCCGCAGGGCAAACGTCTGGCGATCATCACCAACGGCGGCGGACCAGGCGCCATGGCGGCAGACCGCGCCGGTGATCTCGAGATTCCGCTCGCCGAATTGTCGGCCAGCACCATGCAGGCGCTCAACGCCACGATGCCACCGACCTGGTCGCAGCGGAACCCGGTCGACATCGAAGGTGACGCGACGCCCAAGCGCTATTACGACGCCATCCTCGCCGTCGCCGGGGATCCGGAGGTCGACGGCGTTCTCGTCATGCTTTCGCCGCAGGCCATGACCCAGCCGCTGGAAGTTGCCAAGGCGGTGATCGAAGTCGACCTGCTGACCGCCAAACCCATTCTGACCTGCTGGATGGGCGAGGAGCAGGTTCATCCGGCACGCGCCCTGCTCGAAGAAAACGGCATTCCTTCCTTCCGCATGCCGGAAACCGCCGTCGAGCTGTACTTCCACATTTCGACCTATTACTGGAACCAGAAGCTCCTCCTGCAGACGCCTGCACCCCTGTCGAAGCATGCGCGCCCGGAAACCGAGGGCGCCAAGATGCTGATCGAAGCGGTGCTGCATGAACGCCGCAAGATCCTCTCGGAAATGGAATCGAAGGCCATCCTGCGCGCCTTCCGGATCCCCGTGGCGCAGACCATGGTCGCGCATACGCCGACCGAGTCGCTGTTGCTTGCGGAGCAGATTGGCTTTCCGATCGTGATGAAAATCGACTCGCCCGACATCGTCCACAAGAGCGAAGTGGGAGGAGTGCGGCTCAACATCACCAATGCGCCGGCCGCCCGCAACGCTTATCACGACATCATCGAGACCGTCAAGAAACGCCACCCGACGGCGCGTATCAATGGCCTGTCGATCGAACCCTACCTGGCTCGCCCGAACGGCCGTGAGTTGATGATCGGCGTCTCGCGTGATCCGATCTTTGGTCCAATCATCACGTTTGGCGCCGGCGGTACCGAAGTCGAGGTTTTCAGCGACCGGGCGGTTGCCTTGCCGCCGCTCAACCGCTTCCTGGCGCGGGATCTGATCCGGTCAACGCGCGCCTCGAAACTGCTCGGCGGATTTCGCAACATGCCGCCGGTGAACCTGGAAGCGCTCGAAGACGTGCTGCTGCACGTCTCACAGATGATCTGCGAACTGCCCTGGCTGCAGGAACTGGACCTCAACCCGCTGATCGTCGACGAGAACGGCGGTATTGCCGCCGATGCGCGCATCGTCATCGACTATGCAGCGCCATCCGGTGACCGCTATGCGCACATGGCGATCCATCCCTACCCGGTGCATCTGATCCAGGAATGGGAACTGCCGGATGGCCGAACGGTGACGATTCGTCCTATCCGTCCGGAAGACGCCGAGCGCGAGCAACAGTTCGTCATTGCCCTGTCCGACGAAAGCAAGTACTACCGCTTCATGGATACCATCCGCGAGCTGACACAGACCATGCTGGTGCGCTTCACCCAGATCGACTACGACCGCGAAATGGCCCTGGTGGCGACACTGCCCGACGCGGAAGGCAAGGAACTGCAAATCGGGGTCGCCCGCTACGTCACCAATCCGGATGGCGAATCGGTCGAGTTTGCTCTGGCGATTGCCGATGACTGGCAGAAGCAAGGCATCGGCCGCAAACTGATGAGTGCGCTGATTGACTGCGCGCGTGCCAAGGGTTACCGGACCGTCGTCGGCGATGTGCTGTCGATGAATACCAAGATGTTCAATCTGATGACCAAACTCGGCTTCACGATTCACCCGCACCCGGACGATCCGGCCGTTAAACGGGTCATCAAGCCCCTGAACAACTAGGCACTGCTCTAAAGGGCCGTGGCAGAGACAACGTACCAAGGTTGACGAAGTCGGAGTCTTCGGCCGGCTGCAGAACCCATGCCGACGACTTCGCCTGAACGCCTCCAGACCGGCGTCTTGGCCCCTTCCCGCTGCCCTACTGCTGTTCGAAATTCACATCGTAGGGATACGAACGATGGGGTTCATTGGACTCCCGGCACGCCTTCTGCTCGTTGAGGTCGACTTTCCTGTCCCACCAGATGGCCCGTCCTCGGCGCTGATCCTCGGCCCATTCCGGGTGCTCGACCATCATTTCGCGCATGAACTTGGTGTGATCGGATTCGTACAACGCCATCTCGCCTGCTCCCAGTAAGAACACCCGCCAACGCGGGAAACTGCCGACGATTATACGCCCGCCCGGCGGCGCCTGCGCGTTGCCCCGGCGGCCGGTCAATGCAAGCACGATCGACCGCGCTGCCCGACGCACTATCGTCGAGCAAGGCGTCGGGCAGCGCGAGCGCTCTTGGCATTGGGCAGTCGGCGCGGCGGGGTCGTGGTGCCGCGGATCCCGCGGACCGCGCGCTGAGCAAGATCGGCTTGTCGCATGCCCACGTTCAGTGCGGCCGTAATCGACGGAAGCTAATCCTTGCGAGTCGGCGGACGACCAACTCCCAGTAGCTTTCCGCCAGAACTCATCGAAGGACCGCCAAGTGGACAGAAGGCGCCCCACTTTGGTCCAAAGCAGAGAGCAGCGGTGCAGTGCCCCTTACTCTCCAAATCAGGAAGAGTGTTGATCTAGGTCAAGCGAACTGCAGTTTTCACCATTTAGAGTAACTCCTGCGGATGCCCTCCGCAAAACGAATGGCTTGGGAGCGCAGGGGGAGCGCGATGCGATGCACCTGGAGTCTTACTACGATCTTGCAGCGAGTCTGGTGAAAAACGGCGCAGCGGGGAAACATGAGGCTGCCTACTGACTCTGCCAACTGCGCGTTCAATGGCCAATGCGCGGCACCTCCCTCACCGCGCAATACCTTCGCCAATTTCGGGGTGCGTCCTTTCACTCGGGGTAGCGGTCATCCACACGCAAGCAGCGCTGAACCCGATCGGCCGACGCCCATCGCTAAGGAAGCAATCAAGCCTCCACTTGGACGACTTTGGTCGTCGCGAAGGCAGCGCTCTGTCTTGTTCGCCACACATCATAGATCCCGGAGGTACTAGTTATGGCTACGATCACGCTAATGGATGATGACGACCTCGTTAACGCAGGAGATGAGGACGACATCATCTATGCCGGCGGCGGCAACGACACGGTAAATGCGGGCGGAGGCAACGATACCCTGATGGGCGATACCGGCGATGACCTGCTCGCGGGCGGGGCGGGTGATGACCAGCTGTTGGGAGACGCTGGGAGTGACCGCCTGTACGGAGGAGAAGGCAACGACGTCCTCGATGGCGGCACGACCTTCTGGACGGAGGACTTTCTGGCCGGCGGGCCCGGCGACGAAACCTACGTCATCGAGTGGAACAGGGATGCGGTCGTCGAGGCACCATCGGAGGGTGTGGACCTCATTCGCGCGGCTGCGGGCAACTACTTTTTTGGCGCCTACACGCTGCCAGACGGTGTTGAGAACCTGGATGCGGGGCAAGTGTCAGGAACCACGGTGAGGGGCAATGCGCTCGACAACGTGATCACGGGCAGTAGTGGCAACGACCAGTTGTACGGCCTGAGCGGCTCGGACCACCTGATCGGCGGGGACGGTGGTGACACGCTCATTGGCGATGGCGAAGGCTCTGACAGCGGACAGGTATCACTCTACGACGTGGGCCGAGGCGTGGGGGGCGTGCGGATCAACGGCGAGAAGGCGAACGACTATGCAGGAAGCTCGCTCACTGGGCTGGGAGACGTCAATGGCGACGGACACGCAGATATCGCGGTCGGCGCGTCGAGCGCGGTGTATGTTCTGTTCGGACCTTTCGGCAACAACTGGCAAATCAACCTCAACGATGCCGCGGCGGGTATCGGGGGCTACAAGATCGTTGCCAGTGGCAGTGAATACATCTACGGCTCGATCACCAGCGCGGGTGATGTCAACGGTGATGGCCTGGGCGACCTGCTGATCGCCAACTACAACGACCCCGAAGGCGGTGGCGGTTATTCCGGCGCGGCCTTCGTGGTCTTCGGCAAGGCCGACGGTGGTCAGATTGACCTGGCGCAGGTTGCCGCTGGCAACGGCGGCTTCAAGATCGTCGGCGAGTATGGCAATCAATACGGCTACTACTATGGTGACTGGGCCGGCTACTCGTTGTCCGCAGCGGGCGACCTCAATGCCGACGGCAACGACGACGTCTTGATTGGTGCGCGCTGGAACGACGAAGGCGGCTACCAGGCCGGTGCGGCCTACGTGGTGTGGGGCAAGGCCGACGGCCTCAAGGTCAATCTCGACGACGTCGCCAACGGGGTCGGCGGCTACAAGATCGTTGGCGAAAACGGTGACCGTCAACGCGCGGATGGACCGGGCGATGCGGCGGGTGAATCGGTCGCCGGAGTGGGCGACGTCAACGGCGACGCCATTCCCGACCTGCTGATCGGCGCGCCCGGACAAGCAGCCTCCTACCTGGTTTACGGCAAGGCCGACAACGGCAAGATCAATCTCGACGACGTTGCGCAGGGAATTGGCGGCTTCAAGATCAGCGGTGCAGGCAGTTCGGTGGCCTCGGGCGGAGACGTCAATGGCGACGGGCGGACAGACTACCTGATCGGTGGCTCGGGCGTGAGCTACGTGGTGTTCGGCTCGGCCACACCGGGCAACGTCTTGCTCACCGAGGTCGGTGCGGGCAACGGCGGCTACGCATTGAACTTCGGGGGATCGCCGGTCAACCTCGGGGATATCAATGGTGACGGGCGGGGCGACCTGCTGGTGACCAACTTCACGTCACAGCAGAGCAGCATCTACCACTCGGGCGTGGTATTCGGGCGAGCGGGCGGGACGCCCGTAAACGCGGCAGAGATACTGGCCGGAATCGGCGGCTTCGCGATCGGCATCGAGCAATACGTGTCGTTCTCGGCGACCGCCGCACCCGGTGACGTCACCGGCGACGGCGTGCCTGACCTGCTGGCCGGGTCGACCTACAACGACAATAACCGTGGGTACGCGTACCTGATCGACGGCCACGCAGCCGCGCACGTGCGAGGCGATGACCTGATCGAGGGCGGAGCCGGCGATGACTGGCTCGTCGGTGGCGGTGGCAGTGACAAACTCGACGGCGGGATAGGGACGGATACGGCGGACTACTCGGGCTCCGCGGGTGCCGTCATGGCCAACCTCGGTGTGGGCATGGCCACCCAGGACGGCCTGGGCGGTACCGACACCCTCGTCGACATGGAGAACCTCAACGGCTCGGCGCACGCCGACAAGCTCTTGGGATCGGCGCTCGCCAACGCGCTCTACGGTCAGAACGGCGATGATGAACTATGGGCCGGGGCGGGTGCCGATCTGTTGGACGGCGGCGCGGGCAACGACGTCCTCGGCAGCGATGCCGGGGCCGACACCCTGACCGGCGGTGCCGGGGCGGATTGCTTCGTCCTCCTGCCGGGTATGGAAGGCGAGACCATCACCGACTTCGTGCGCGGCCAGGACCGCATCGATGTGGCGGGCTTCGGAGCACTCGTTGCCGACTGGGCGGCCTTGCGCGCGCGCGTCAGCTATGTGAGTGGAGAGGCGCGCATCGACTTCGGCAACGGCGACCTTCTCACGATCAAGGGCATGCCCGTCGACGGCCTCACCGAAGCCGACTTCGTCGGGCTGGGAGCGCTGGGCGAACGCTGGGTTGGCTCCACGGGCGACGACGGCTACAGCGGCACGCCCTTCGACGACGTGCTCGACGGCCTGGCCGGCAACGACACGGTGAATGCCGGCGGTGGCGACGACGTGCTGACTGGCGATACCGGCGATGACCGGCTCGAGGGCGGCGCGGGTGATGACCGCCTCGAAGGCAACGGCGGCAACGACACACTCGACGGCGCAGCGGGCATCGACACCGCGGACTACTCCCGTGCGCTGGGCTCGGTCGGCGTGGATCTGGGTGCCGGGTTGGCTGCCGACGACGGTAACCTCGGCAGCGACACACTGATCGACATCGAGAACGTGATCGGCAGCCCTTATGCCGACCGTTTGGTAGGTAACGACGTATCGAATGGCCTGCTGGGCTCTTTCGGAAATGACGTGCTGATTGGTCTTGGCGGCAACGACGTGCTTGACGGGGCGTCGGGCAATGACACGCTGTACGGTGGTGCGGGTGACGACCGTCTCATCGGGGGGGCGGCCAACGAGGACGACTACCTGTATGGGGGCGAAGGCAACGACACGCTGGAGGACTTCGGTACCCCGTGGTTGCGCGGCAACACACTTGCCGGCGGGCCGGGCGACGACACCTACATCGTTGGCGACGCGACCTGGGGCGGGATAGTCGAACTTCCGAACGAAGGTGACGACCACATCATCGCAGACCTCGCCAGTGCCGACTACATCGCCTTTAGCTCGGTTCTGCAGGACAACGTCGAACGACTGAGCATCACGAAACCCGGCATGGCGCGTGGCAACGCCCTGGACAACGTGATCACCGGGAGTACGGGCAACGACAGGCTGATCGGCTTGGCTGGCACCGATCATCTGATCGGTGGCGCTGGCAACGACACGCTGCTGGGCGATGGCGAAGGCGCTGACAGCGGGCAGGTGTCACTCTACGACGTGGGCCGAGGCGTGGGGGGCGTGCGGATCAACGGCGAGAAGGCGAACGACTATGCAGGAAGCTCGCTCGCTGGGCTGGGAGACGTCAATGGCGACGGGCACGCAGATATCGCGGTCGGCGCGTCGAGCGCGGTGTATGTTCTGTTCGGACCTTTCGGCAACAACTGGCAAATCAACCTCAACGATGCCGCGGCGGGTATCGGGGGTTACAAGATCGTTGCCAGTGGCAGTGAATACATCTACGGCTCGATCACCAGCGCAGGTGATGTCAACGGTGATGGCCTGGGCGACCTGCTGATCGCCAACTACAACGACCCCGAAGGCGGCGGCGGTTATTCCGGCGCGGCCTTCGTGGTCTTCGGCAAGTCCGACGGTGGTCAGATTGACCTGGCGCAGGTTGCCGCTGGCAACGGCGGCTTCAAGATCGTCGGCGAGTATGGCAATCAGTACGGCTACTACTATGGTGACTGGGCCGGCTACTCGTTGTCCGCAGCGGGCGACCTCAACGCCGACGGCAACGACGACGTCTTGATTGGCGCGCGCTGGAACGACGAAGGCGGCTACCAGGCCGGCGCGGCCTACGTGGTGTGGGGCAAGGCCGACGGCCTCAAGGTCAATCTTGACGACGTCGCCAACGGGGTGGGCGGCTACAAGATCGTTGGCGAAAACGGTGACCGTCAACGCGCGGATGGACCGGGCGATGCGGCGGGAGAGTCAGTCGCCGGAGTGGGCGACGTCAACGGCGACGCCATTCCCGACCTGCTGATCGGCGCGCCCGGACACGCAGCCTCCTACCTGGTTTACGGCAAGGCCGACAACGGCAAGATCAATCTCGACGACGTTGCGCAGGGAATTGGCGGCTTCAAGATCAGCGGTGCGGGCAGTTCGGTCGCTTCCGGCGGGGACGTCAATGGCGACGGGCACACTGATTACCTGATCGGGGCATCCGGGACCAGCTACGTCGTCTTTGGCAGCGCCAACCCGAGCCACGTCTCGCTGACCGACGTCGCGGCCGGCAATGGCGGCTACCGGCTGGACTTCGGTGGCGCGCCGATTCGCGCGGGGGATCTCAATGGTGACGGTCGCGACGATCAGTTGGTGCTGAACTTCAACTACCCGCGTAGCGTCTTGTCGGGCGTCGTCTATGGCAAGGGCAGCGGCGTACCGGTCGGAGTCGGCGACCTGACTGGCGGGACGGGCGGCTTTGCCGTGGCCAACGAATACTCGGAGTGGATGCGGGGGATGGCCGCGGCAGGTGACGTGGACGCCGACGGCGTTCCCGACTTCCTGATCAGCACGGCGGGCCCCAGCAACGTCGGGGTGACCTATGTCGTCCTCGGCAAGGACGCCGTGCACGTGCGCGGCGATGACCTCATCGAAGGTGGAGCCGGCGACGATGCACTCATCGGCGGCGGCGGGAACGACACGTTGATCGGCGGTGCTGGCAACGATTACCTTCGAGGTGGCGACGGGGACGATGCTCTGGATCCGGGCATTGACGGCGATGTGCTCGATGGCGGCACCGGGACTGACCGGTTGATTCTGGACTGGTCGGGCGTTGGGGTGACCGGATCGGGGGACGGCATCGCCATGGAGGCCTACGACGCGAGTGGCGCGCCGACAGAGGATCCGACACTGGCGGTGGAATGGTCGATCCAGCAGGGGGCCACGACTGTCAATCTGGTGACCGCAAGGGGCATGGAGGTATTCGACCTCGCCGGGACGGCGGCCGATGACGTGCTTCGCGGTACCGTCCTCGCCGACACGCTGAAAGGCGGGGCCGGCGACGATGTTCTCGATGGCCATGCTGGTGCCGACCGGCTGACCGGCGACGAGGGGGCCGATACCTTCCGAGGTACACTTGCCGAACTCGACGGCGATACCATCAGCGACCTGTGCACCCTGGACGCGTTCCTCGTGACCGGCGACCGGCTGACAGCCAATCAGGTCGCATTCTCCAACGGCACTCTGCGCATCGACACCAACGGTGATGGCCTTTCCGAGGCCGAAATTGGCTTGGAGGGGAGCTTCTACGGCCGATTCGAGGTTACAGCCAGCGACCCCGCTGACGCCGCGGCGACTACCGTGCGCTACGTCACCGAACCGCCGGTGATTTCGATCAAGGCCCTAGACGACGAGAAGGCGGAAGGCGAGTCCGGTGTGACACCGTTTACCTTCGAGGTGACACGGAGCGGCGATCTTAACGGTACCTCGTCCGTGGACTACGCGGTGAGCGGGTGGGGCGACAACCCGTCTGACTGGCGAGATTTCAATGGATCAGTGATCGGTACGATTACCTTTTCTGCCGGAGAGTCATCACGAATGCTAACGGTAAGTGTGGCTAGCGACGATGCGCCGGGTCTAAGAGAGTCCTTCGCGGTTCAACTATCGAACGCGACCAATGCGACTTTCGCCATTCCTTCCGCTATGGCTTCAGTGTACGAACCACCTTTCCTTACAAAGGCCAATTTGACTGCAACTGAACTGACCATGGTCAACGGCTTCATACACAGCGCATACGGCCAACCAATACCTGGTGGCTACCGCCTACTCGGCCACACAGACCTCCCGACTATACCGGCTGGAAGATTCGATGCCCAAGGGTTTTTTGTCGGCGACCCGATACCCAACACCCCATTAGCTCAAGATCCCCAGCGGTGTCTCCCTGTGATCAGCAATAACGGCATGGAAATCATACTTGTGCACCCAGGCGGAAAAGTAGCCTCAGACGCGCATACCCATGGGGAGCTTTACCAAGGGGAGTCATTACTAATAAGCGCTATTAGAACTTATGTGCAACTTCAATATCCGACTGCCTCACCTGATTTATGGATCGTCGGGCATAGTCGCGGCGGGTCGACCGTAAATGAAATATTTACACAGGAAAAAAATCGCGCTGGCCCAACAGATATTTTTGACCAAGCGCGCTATATCGCTTTCGCTCCCGGAAACGTACAGGGAAATTCTGTGCTGCTGCGGGAAATAGCCAACATCGGATTCGAAAATGACTACGTGTTCAAGAGATTGCAGGGGGGTATTAACGATGAGAGCGATCCAAAGCGTCTTCCAGAAAACACCTCCACCACAGATAATCTCGTGTTTTTCTGGGAGGACTATACAGATTCGCGATCAGGGTGGGGCAGAGATGCGAACTCCATGCGTGCCCACGCACTCGATGCTTCGGACCTGTTTGTGGAAGTCGCAACAGATCCGCTGTATACGCAATACATTTTCGAGGATTCGGCTGTTCTGTTGAATCATGATGCCTCAAAGACCTATGATTTTCGCCACATCACGTCGAGCCATTACGGCTCCAGTGTGACCATTTTTGGCCGAGCAGCGAAAGACGAGATCATTGGAAGTGCGTATGGCGACAACCTGTTTGGCCGCTCCGGCGATGACACGATTATAGGGCTAGGTGGCATCGATAACATTTTCGGGGGGAGCGGCTCGGATAGCTTGTCCGGCGGCCCTGACCAAGACAGATTTATCGGCACACAGAGCGAGCTTAATGGGGATACGATCAAGGACTTCTGGTCAGAGGACGTGATTCGTTTTGATG
The DNA here is from genome assembly GCA_017302435.1 of Candidatus Accumulibacter necessarius. Taxonomy (GTDB): domain Bacteria; phylum Pseudomonadota; class Gammaproteobacteria; order Burkholderiales; family Rhodocyclaceae; genus Accumulibacter; species Accumulibacter necessarius. The sequence continues at coordinate 29,673 of JAFLDL010000001.1, read as the reverse complement.
GAGCGCGGTTTAGCAGCCGTGAACTCAATTACCAAGTGGGCTCGTTACTTATCGACAGTGACACGAATGGCACATTCGAAACCACCATCAAGTTGGGTGCCGATTTGTCGCCCGGGAAATTCGTCGCGACGCAGAGCTCTCCAGGGGAGCCAGTTCATACCCTCATTACTTACGAAGCGTCGGATGCCCTAGTCTGGATCGTGCCACCCTCCGTGAGTTACTATGAAGGTGATGTCGGCTCGGTCACGGAGTACGTTTACACAGTCATTCGGTCGGGCGATTTGGAAAAGCCGTCAATCGTCCACTGTACGATCGCTCCAGACGGTGCAGATGGTGCTGATCCAGACGACTTCGAAGGCGGGGTATTCCCAAAGTCGCGCGAGCTGATCTTCCAGCGGGATGAGACATCAAAAGATCTCCGGATTCGTGTTCAAGGTGACGACCAGAAGAACGAAAATGACGAAGGGTTCAAGATCACGCTATCGCCGATCACGAATGCGACAGTTGTCGGGGACAAGAAAGAGGCGATTGGAGTTATCCAGGATGATGATACCTATCCGCGTTTGACGATCTCAGATGCGACCGCCATGGAGGATGACGGGAAGATCGTGTTCTCGATTAGCCGTTCCGGTGATTTGAAGTACGACTCCGCCGTGAACTGGCGAGTGGAGTTCGAGGCAGGCCAGGCAGACGGTACTGACCTCGGCAATGTCCTTCACGGCACGGCCTTCTTCAAGAGTGGCAATGCGTCGCCTGAGGTTCCGCTTGAAATCGACATCGTCGACGACAGCCTGAAGGAGCCGAACGAAACCTTCAAAGTCTTTCTGGACAAACCGTTGCAGCTGGTGGTGAAGGACCCTGAGGCCCAGGGCACCATCAAGGACGACGACTCGCCAAAACAGGTGTCGATCAAGGCAGTTGATGCCGAAAAGGCAGAAGGGACTGATATCAGTGCTCCGCCCAGGGCCACCCCCTTTACGTTTGAGGTGTGGCGCGCGGGCACCTCGGATGAGGCTTTCTCCGTCAGGTACACGGTAACCGGAGCTGGGGTATCCGCTGCGGATGTGACCACAGATTTGATGGGTCTGACCACAGACACGCTCGATTTCGCCGAGAAGGAACCGTCGAAGACGATCACCATCGAGGTGGTTCCCGACGATCGGGACGAGGATGATGAGGGGTTTGTCGTGACACTGTCGCAAGCGACGAACGGCTTCGAGATCGATCAGGAAACTGCAAGAGGATTGATCCAGAACGACGATGACCTGGAGTTCTCCATCGCGCCAGATGGCGGCAGCAGCCAGCAGGAAGGGAATGCAGGGACGACTTACTTCACCTTCACGGTGTCACGCGGTGGCAACGCCCATGCGGGGGACATCGAGTGCAGCGTCGACTATGCGGTTGCGTTGGGCCCGAAAGGAGGGGTGTGGGCGGACTCGAACGACTTCGACGGGAAGATCATCGGCACGGTGACGTTCGCGGCCGACGGCGTGCTTTCGAAGACGATCAGCATTCCCGTGAAGGGCGACGCCGACCCGGAACTGGATGAACGCTTCTATGTCCAGCTGACGAATCCCGGTCGGAAGGCTGCTGGCGCGGCAGCCACGCCGGTGATCGGCACCGACAAGGCCCTGGGGACGATCGGGGACGACGACAGCAGGAAGCTCTCCATCGTCAGCGAGGTGTCGAAGAGCGAGGGCACTGATACCACTGCTCCGGTGCAGTGGACCGAGATGCAGTTCACCGTCACGCGCACCAACACCCAGGGGCCGGTGGAGGTGAGCTACGGCGTCACGCCGGGCCCGACGCTGCCGGCCGATGATCAGGACGTGCAGGGGCTTTCGTACACCGACAAGCTGAACTTCGCTGATGGCCAAGGCAGCGCCGTGATCACGGTGAAGGTCAACCCGGACGGCAACATCGAGCCGAACGAGACCTTCTTCGTGACGCTGGGAGACCTTGCCGGCTGGACCTTCAGCAACCGGCAGTCCGTCGGGACGATCGAGGATGACGATGCCCAGAAGGTGTCCATCGTCAGTAGCGTTTCCCGAGCAGAAGGGAGCAACGGCGGGACCACTCCCTTCAGGTTCGAGGTGACGCGCAGTAACACCCATGGTGTGCTTGAACTCTCCTATGGTGTGACCGGCGGACCGCAAAGTCCCGCCGACGGCAGCGATATCGCCAACATGGGGATTGGTAAGTTGAAATTCGAAGACGGGGAGGGAAAGCAGTGGATCGTCGTAGACATCAATCGGGACAATGACGAAGAGCGAAACGAGACATTCTTTGTGACGCTCGGCGACCCCGGTACAGGCTTGAAATTCGGCAACCGACAGGCGGTCGGCACCATCGGCAATGACGATATCTCGCTGCCGCCCTGGCCAAGACCGGTGTTTCGGGGCGATCCCCATCTGACCACACTTGACGGCCTGGCCTACGACTTCCAGGCGGTGGGCGAGTTCGTGGCGATGCAGAGCCCGAACGGGCACGATGTGTTGGTACAAGTCCGCACAGCACCGGTAGGCGACCTCGCGTCGAATATCACCGCGGTGGCGATGCTGCTGGATGGACACCGGGTGACGCTCACTGCCGGCGAAGCTGCGACCTTGCGAATCGACGGGGTCCAAACAGAAATTCCTCTGAATCAGGGGTTCATCGCAGTCGGGGGTGGCACCGTCACTTTCGATGGTGACGCCTACACGGTCATCGACCCCGACGGGGCGGGGATGCACGTTCAATCGTTCCCCGACCGGCTCGACCTGACTCTCACTGTCGGCGCAGCGTTCAGCGGCAATCTGCAGGGCTTGCTGGGTAACTTCAATGGTGCTCCGGCCGATGATCTCGTCTTGCCTGATGGATCGGTGCTGAGTCAACCGGTGGCCTTCGGCGATCTCTATGGTCGGTTTGCGGATTCGTGGCGGGTGACGATGGCGACATCGTTGTTCGACTACGGCCCGGGAGAGAGCAGCGCAACCTTCACGGACCACAGCTTCCCGAGGCAAGCGGTGACGCTGGACATGCTTCCACCAGCGATCGTTGCCCGCGCTACTGCCTTGGTCGATGAAGCAGGCATTGCCGATCCGACCGCGCGTGCGGCTGCGATTCTCGATCTGGCCCTGACCGGCGACATGTCATATCTTCGGAGTGCCGCGATCCCGGTACCGGTGACACAGGTAGCGCAAGTAGTGGACGTGCCGGCGCCGCTGCCCAGCCTTTCGATTCTTGGCCCAGAGGGTGTGCAATGGGAGGGCGATACCGGGGGCAATCACATCCGCTTCGACGTTTTCCGGAGCGGCGACACGACGGGTGCGCTGCCTGTGGTCTATGAGGTTGTTCCGTTCGGCACGCATCCGGCTGATGCCGATGACTTCGGTGGAACCTGGCCGACGGGCGTCTTGGAGTTTGCCGATGGCGAAGGGGCGAAGCCGATCGAGATTATCTTGAGCGGCGATATCCTCGCGGAATACAGCGAGGGGTTTGCCGTGCGTCTGTCAGTCTCCTCCGAGGACCGCGGTCGCGTGCTCCTGGCTGCATCCAGCGCCCGAGTGACGATCGAGAACGACGACGGCGATGTTCCGGCTCGCTTTGACATCGAGCCGGTAGTTGCCAGCGCCGCCGAGGGCGACGCCGGATCGGTTGAACTCACATTTTCCGTCATCCGCTCGGATAACCTGGCGACAGAGGCGTTGGTTTCCTACGCTGTCCTAGGGTATGGTCGCGCCGCAAGTGCGGACGATTTCGCTGGCGGAAGCTATCCTGCGGGCACTCTGGCATTTCTCCCCAATGAAAGGCACAAAGTCATCAGCATCACCGTCGCGCCTGATGCTGACGTCGAATTCGATGAAAGCTTTGTGGTGTGGCTGGCCAATCCGATCAACGGCGTTGTCGGTGCAGCAGCGGCTGCGGGAAGCATCCTCAATGACGATGTGCCGCCGGCTCCCGCCCTAGCGATTGTGGCAATTGACGCGCACCGGCCCGAAGGCAACGGTGACACGACCCCCTTCAGCTTTGTTGTCACCCGCACCGGCGATCTCACTGGCACCTCCACCGTGGCCTATGTGGTGACCGGCAGTGGCAGCAATTCCGCCAGTGCCACCGACTTCGGCGGCGCGTTGCCGAGCGGTACGATCAGCTTCGCAGCCAACGAGGCGAGCAAGACTGTAACGGTCGACGTCAGCGGCGACACCGCCGTGGAACCGGACGAGGGCTTCACGGTGACGCTGAGCGACCCCAGCAATGCCACAATCGCCACGGCAACCGCCGAGGGCACCATCGTGAACGACGATGCACCACCCCCGCCGACGCTGGGCATAACGACGTTGGGTGCCAACAAGGCGGAGGGCAATACGGGCACTACCGCTTTCAGCTTCACCGTTACCCGCACTGGCGACACCAGCGGCGTCACCAACGTTGACTACTCCGTCGCCGGCGCCGGAATGCAGCCTGTCGACGCTGCCGACTTTGGCGGCGCCCTGCCCTCGGGAACATTGACCTTCGGCGCCGGCGAAGTTGACCAGGTGATCACCATCGCTGTAAGGGGCGACACCACGGTCGAAGTCGACGAGCAGTTCGCAGTCCATCTCACCAATCCGACCAACGCCACGCTGGCGATCGCGTCGGCGTCGGCTACGATCGAGAACGACGACGTGTTGGCTTTGCCGGCGGTGTCGATTGCCGCGGAGCAGGCAAGACTGGCCGAAAGCAACAGCGGCACGACGGCGTTCTCCTTCCTGCTGACGCGCAGTGGCGACTTGTCCGGCGAGACGACCGTTTCCTACAGCCTGACCGGTGCGGCCGACGCGAGCGACTTCATCGGAGGCGTGCTCCCCGGCGGCCTGGTGGTGTTTGCCCCCGGAAGCAGCGAGCAGCGTTTGACGATCGATGTTTCCGGCGACGGGCAGATCGAGCCGCACGAGGGCTTTACGGTCATGCTCCACGACCCGGTGAACGCCACCGTGGATACGGCGAGCGCCGTCGCCACGATCATCAACGACGACACCTCTTCATTCAAGATCGGCGACGCACCGGCGCGGCCACCACGTTCCGACGCTGGCGCATGGGAGAGAAGCTGGAGCCATGCAGGCGTCAGTATCGCGCACAAGGCCAACCTGGCCGACGCGAACGAGTCGTACAGCAACGTCCTCTTCTCAAGTTCCGGTAGCGGCATACTCGCTGGCGGCGATGTCTCGGGTGGCGATCTCGGGGTCAGCGGCCAGACGCTGGCGACCAGCGCCGTCCTGCAGGAGCTGGACGGCAGCGAAGGCTTGCGCTTCGTGCTCGACGAGGAGGCAAACCAGATCAGCTTCCAGCTCAGCCGCTTCACCCGCGACGACGACGGCACGGGCTTCAACGAAGCCGGTCGGCTGCAACTGCTCGATGCCGCGGGAGTACTCGTCAAAGAAATCTTCTTCTACGCCGACGCACTGGACGGATCGAAGCAACTCTCGGTGTCGGTCGAGGAAGGTTTCAGTCAGGCCGTTTTCTCCGCTGGCGCGCAGAATGGTGAGGATTTCGTGTATGGGGCGTATGGTAACGAGGCCGGAAACGGGTTCGGATCGGATCCCTATTCTGCCAACGGCGGCATGCACGGCAGCGAGTACCTGATCGACTCGGTGGGGTTCACCACTGGCTATGTGGATCTCCTTTGGGCTGGCTAGGCAGCGTGGCTTTTTTTTGCGAAAGGTGTTGAGGAGGAATGCAATGAAAAGAAATGACATGACGTCAAACGGGGCATCGCTAAACGCGTGTACTCTCGGCTGTCGGGCAGCTATCGCTCGTACGCTCCTTCCGCTGGCGCTTGCCGCGTCACTTGTCGGCGCGGCGTCGGCCGAGGTGGTGTTCGAGCAGTCACCAGTGACCAAGAACGATGCCTTCCCCAGCATTTCCGCCGAACAAAGCGCCGACGGTTTCCGGCTATCGGCGACAACGGTAGTCACCGACTTGACGTGGTGGGGTTCGTATTCGCAGGATCCGACGACTTTAGCGGCAGACGCGTTCAGCGTGCGGATCTTCGCCGACGACGGGACCGGTGCGCCAGAGGCCGCTCCCACCGAGACGGTCTCGCAACAACCGATACGCTCGTCGACCGCGCTGATCGACCAGACCGGTTCGCCGGTTTATCGCTTCGACCTCTCGCTGACACCTTTCACCTTGGCCGGTACGAAGAACTGGTATCTATCGGTGGTCAACCAGTTCGATGTCGGCGATCCCGGCGCCGGGTGGTACTGGCTGCTGAGCAATCCAACCGACGAGAACTTCTATCGAACCGTCGATGGGGATGCATGGTCGAGTGACCTGACCGGCAACCTGGCGTTTGCGGTGAACGGCAATCCAGGAACGCCGATACCGCTGCCAGGGTCGTTGGTCCTGATGTTGACCGGTTTGGCGGGGTTGAACCTTCGCCTGCCAGGCCGCAGGAGCGTGACCGCAGTGCCGCGGGCGGCCTGATCGAGTTTCCGTAGGAAGGTGTCAAGCGGTAAGAATATCCGCCGAGGCACCAAACCGGTGCCGATCATGCGCTGCTCGACGGATGTTGCCTGCGCGCAGCAGACGACGCCCCAATGCCTCAGTGCAGCATGATGGGGCGTGCGGCGCCGGCGCAGTATTCGTCGAGCAGCGCATCGATCGCCTCCTCGTCGCGCTCGTTGTCGGGAATCTCGTCGATCGCCCTGCGCAGGTCCCTGGCTACCGATCCCTGAACGAAGAGGCTGCGGCTGGCCGCCTTGTCGACCAGCTCGAAGCCCTGCCGTACCGGATAAGCGAGAATCGCGTAGTGCTGACTGTTATAGACGATGTTCATCGCAAGCGCTGCTCTAGGCCTTGTCAAAACGCATGATGCCGCCCTCGCAAGCCACGCGGATGGTATCACCGGCAACGAAGCGGCCCTCGAGAATGGCCTTGGCCAAAGGATCCTCAAGTTGTGACTGAATCGCACGCTTCAGCGGGCGCGCGCCGTAAACCGGATCAAAACCGGCCGTCGCAACCTCCGAGATCGCGCTGTCGGCCACTTCCAGCTTCAGCTCAAGCTGCGCCAGGCGCTTCTCGAGGTAACCGAGCTGAATCCTGGCGATCGACCGGATGTGCTGCTCGTCGAGCGCATGGAAAACGACCACCTCGTCGATCCGGTTGATGAACTCCGGCCGGAAGTAGGTCTTCACCTCGCCCATCACGGCCAGCTTGATCAATTGGTAATCGTCGCCAGCCATCTGCTGAATCATCTGGCTGCCCAGGTTGGAGGTCATGACCACCACCGTGTTCTTGAAATCCACCGTCCGACCGTGGCCATCCGTCATGCGGCCATCGTCGAGGACCTGCAGCAACACGTTGAAGACATCCGGGTGGGCCTTCTCGACCTCGTCGAGCAGGATCACCGAATACGGCTTGCGCCTGACCGCCTCGGTCAGGTAGCCACCCTCCTCGTAGCCGACATAACCCGGAGGCGCGCCTATCAGACGTGACACCGAGTGCTTCTCCATGAACTCGCTCATGTCGACGCGGATCAGGTGCTCGTCGGAATCGAAGAGAAAGCCGGCCAGCGCCTTGCACAGCTCGGTCTTGCCAACGCCTGTCGGGCCCAGGAAGAGGAACGAACCGTAAGGCCGGTTGGGATCGGCAAGGCCCGCGCGCGAACGGCGAATGGCATTGGCCACAAGGCGTACCGCCTCATCCTGCCCGACGACGCGCTGATGCATCCGCTCTTCCATCAGCAGCAGCTTCTCGCGTTCGCCCTGCATCATCTTCGACACCGGGATGCCGGTGGCGCGCGAAACGACCTCGGCGATCTCCTCGGTGCCGACTTCGGTGCGCAACAGCTTGTTGTGCTGGCGGCCATCGCCCGACTTCTCGGCCACCGTCAGCTGCGCCTCGAGCTGCGGCAGCTTGCCGTACTGGATTTCGGCCACCTTGTCCCATTTGTTTTCCCGCTGCAGATGTGCCAGCTCAAGCTTCAGCTTGTCGATCTCTTCCTTGATCTGTGCACTGCCCTGCACCTGAGATTTTTCGGCCTTCCAGATTTCCTCGAGGTCGTTGTACTCGCGCTCCAGCTTGACCAGTTCCTCCTCGATCAGGTGCATGCGCTTCTTCGACGCTTCATCGCGTTCCTTGCGCACCGCCTCGCGCTCGATTTTGAGCTGGATCATGCGGCGGTCGAGCTTGTCCATCACCTCCGGCTTGGAGTCGATCTCCATCTTGATCCTTGCCGCGGCTTCGTCGATCAGGTCGATGGCCTTGTCCGGCAGGAAGCGGTCGGTAATGTAGCGATGCGACAGCTCGGCGGCGGCAACGATCGCCGGGTCGGTGATATCGACACCGTGATGCAGCTCGTATTTTTCGCGCAGCCCACGGAGAATGGCGATGGTCGATTCGACCGTCGGCTCGTCGATCAGTACTTTCTGGAAGCGACGCTCGAGCGCGGCATCCTTCTCGATGTACTTGCGGTACTCGTCGAGCGTCGTTGCACCGACACAGTGCAGATCACCGCGCGCGAGCGCCGGCTTGAGCATGTTGCCGGCGTCGATCGCGCCCTCGGCCTTGCCGGCCCCGACCATGGTATGCAACTCGTCGATGAAGACGATGATCCGTCCTTCTTCCTGGGCAATCTCCTTCAGCACCGCCTTCAGACGCTCCTCGAATTCGCCGCGATACTTGGCGCCGGCGAGCAGCGCCGCCATGTCGAGGCTCAGCACCTTCTTGCCCTTGAGCGTCTCCGGAACTTCGCCATTGACGATGCGCTGCGCCAGCCCTTCGACGATCGCCGTCTTGCCGACGCCGGGTTCGCCGATCAGCACCGGGTTGTTCTTGGTGCGCCGCTGCAGGATCTGGATCGCGCGCCGGATCTCGTCGTCGCGACCGATCACCGGATCGAGCTTGCCGAGGCGCGCGCGCTCGGTGAGGTCGATGCAGTACTTGCTCAGGGACTGGCGCTGCCCCTCGGCCTCCTGACTATCAACCGCCTGACCACCGCGCACCGAAGCTACCGCCTGCTCGAGCGATTGCTTGACGAGCCCATGCTGTTTGGCCAGGCGACCGCACTCGCCCTTGTCATCGCAGAGGGCAAGCAGGAACATCTCCGAGGCGATGAACTGGTCACCCCGTTTCTGGGCTTCCTTGTCGGCGACGTTCAGCAGGTTGGTCAGATCGCGGCCGACCTGCACCTCGCCCCCGTGTCCTTGCACCTTCGGCAGACGGCCGACCGCCTGGACAAGCGCCGTCTTGAGCGCCTGCACATTGACGCCGGCGCGGGCCAGAAGCGATGCGGTCGACCCGTCTTCCTGCTGCAACAAGGCCAGCAGCAAGTGCGGCGGTTCGATGATCTGGTTGTCGTGCCCGACGGCCAGGCTCTGGGCATCGGCCAGAGCCTGCTGGAACTTGGTGGTCAGTTTGTCCAAACGCATGGCTTATCCTCGGCAAGAGTTGCTTCGATGTTGCCTATCATGGGGACGACCGGCGGAAATTCAACGATCGGACCGGATCGTTTCCGGTCTCACGACGAAACGTGACAACCGATGGCACACCTCATCCCGGCATCTCGTGCCGCGTGCTGCCAGGCAATGAGAAGATAGTCGATCCTCTTGCCACTCCGGCTGATGCCCGGCGCCACAGCGGTGATCAGGGCCGCAGCCGGGACAGGCGGCAAACAGGAGTTTTGATCGATCCGGGCGGCGTCAATCGCGCCAACGCTCGGCTGCCTGCTCGTCGGCCAGACGCGCCTCCACCCAGCGCGCGCCCGCTGCGGTGACTTCGCGCTTCCAGAAAGGGGCACGGGTTTTCAGGTAGTCCATGATGAACTCGCAGGCGGCAAAGGCTTCGCCACGGTGCGCGCTGGCAACAGCGACCAGAACGATCTGGTCGGTCGGCAGCAGACGGCCGACGCGGTGGATCAACAGCACATCGATGAGGGTCCAGCGACGCCTCGCCTCGGCGATAATTTCCTCGAGCGCCTTCTCGGTCATCCCGGGGTAGTGCTCAAGCGTCAGTTCCGACACCCCGGCGCCGTCGTTCAAGTCGCGCACCAGACCAACAAATGACGCCAGTGCGCCGATCTGTGGCTTGCCCAGACGCAGCGCGGCCAATTCGGCGCCCGGATCAAAATCAGCCGCCTGAACGCGGACCACCTTCTCAGCCTCCAGTCACTGGTGGAAAGAACGCCACTTCGTCACCAGCCCTGATCGGCGAATCAAAGCGAACCATTTCCTGATTGACCGCGCAGCGCAGGTTCCTGACCGTGGCCAGAGCCTGCCACTGGTCACCACGCGCTGCCAGAAAACACCGCAGGCTGGCGACATCCGTCACCCCGGGCGGCAGATCCAGTTGCTCGCTGCCCTGCCCGAGCGTCTCTCGCAGACTGGCAAAGTAGAGAATCTTCAGCACCATCGGCTCGCCCGCGTTAGTTCAACAAAGCCGAAAACGGCAGGAAACGCACCCTGTCCCCACGATGGATCACTTGCTGCGGCGGGTTATCGACCAGCCCGTCAGCCCACACCGCCGAGCTCAGGACGCCCGATGCCTGGTTGGGAAAGAGGTCCACACCGCCGTCGCCATTGCTTCTGGCACGCAGGAACTCGCGCCGAGCGTCAGGCCGCAACCAGTCAAAATCGGCGCGCAGCAGATAAGCGGGGGGACTGACCTCGCGCACACCCTGCATCTTCAACAACAAGGGTCGCACCAGCATCAGGAAAGTGACAAGACATGAGACCGGGTTCCCCGGCAAACCGATCAGCGGCACTTCGCGCCCGGGCGAGGTGAGGTGGCCAAAAGCCAGCGGTTTGCCGGGCTTGATGGCGATCTTCCACATCTCCAGGCGACCCTCGAGTTCGACAGCCGCCTTGACGTGGTCTTCCTCGCCGACGGAAACGCCACCCGAAGAGAGCACCAGGTCGTTGTCGTGAGCCGCTTCACGCAGCGCCCGACGCGTCGCAGCCAGATCATCGGCGACCTGGCCGAGGTCACGCACCACGCAACCGAGCCGCTCGAGCAAGGGGCAGAGCAGAAAGCGGTTCGCGTTGTAGATCGCCCCCGGCGGCAGCGCCTCGCCAGGCATCCGCAATTCGTCACCGGTGAACAATACGGCGACACGTAAACGCCGAAAAACCGGCAGATCGGCAATTCCCACCGAGCCTGCCTGCGCCGTGTCCTGGGGCCGCAGCCGCAGCCCAACCGAAAGAATCTCGCTCCCCGCAGCAATGTCACTACCGGCGCGGCGAATGTGCTCACCGACTCGCGGCAGATGATTGATCAACACGGAATCGGCAGCGTGTTGGCAGAGTTCCTGCATCACGACCGCGTCAGCGCCGGCCGGGATCGGCGCGCCGGTGAAGATGCGTGCAGTGGTGCCCGGCTGCAGCCTGGTGCCGACACTGCCCGCCACAATCCGCTGCGAAACCGGCAGGCAGCTCGCCAACTGCGGCACATCCGCAACCGCGAGCGCATAGCCGTCCATGGCCGAGTTGTCGAGTGGCGGGGCATCGACCGCCGCCGCCTGCGCGCGTGCCAGCACGCGCCCGGCGGCAGCCAGGGTCGGCAGCGAGCGTACTTCCGAAACTGTTTGCGCGCCATCCAGCAGGCGAGACAGCGCCTCGTCAAAGGTCAGCATGCATCTTTCTCCCAGGTTGAACAGTAATCGAGGATAAAGCGGACAATCGCATCCGTATCATTCAGATCCAGCCACACCCTATCGGCCGGCAGGTTCGCCGGCCGCGCCTGATCGGAGGCAACCGCGACGATGTGCGAAAGCCCGGGCCACAGCGGTGGCTTGCCATTGGCTGGCCGATACACTTCCAGTTGTGGAATCGCCTCGTGCTTGAAGCCCTCGACCAGAACCAGATCGCAGGGCGAGAAATGTGCGGCGTACTCGGCCAGCGTCGGCTCACGAGCGCCTCGCCGCTCGTTCATCAACACCCAGCGTGCGCTGCTGGCCAGGAGCACCTCGCTGGCACCGGCCTGGCGATGGCGAAAAGAGTCCTTCCCCGGCTGGTCGACATCAAAGTTGTGGTGCGCGTGCTTGAGTACCGAGACGCGCAGACCGAGCGACGTGATGCGCGGCAGCAATCTTTCCATCAGCGTTGTCTTGCCCGAACCGGAGTAACCGGCAATGCCGAACAGCTTCATCTGCAGCTTCCTGCCAAACCTTGGCACGGCACCGGAAAAACCGCAGCAAAGCCGCCGCCGGGAGTCCGGAAATTGGTCGTCTGACCACGGTACAGACGCGCCGACACCAGTTGCACGGCGCCACGATAAACGTAGTTGCGCAGATCGACCTTGAAGTCCTGCTCGACGCCGTCGACCAGCAGGCGCCGCAGCGATGGCTGAACCACTGCCTGCGCCACGTAGCCACCACGCGACACCTCCTCGAAAACGCGCCGGGTCACCTTGTCGCCACGATAGGTTGCCCTGCTGCCAAAACCAGCCACCGGCTTGAAAAACCACTGCCTGCGACTGGCCCAGAAGGCCTCGGCCTGCGCCGGAAGCACTTGCTCGGTGCGTGGAATGCTGCTTGACAGGAGCAGGCGCTCGTCCTCATTCAAGCCGATTTCTCGCAGCCAGCAGTCATCGCCAAGGGCTGCCAGATTGCGCTTGTCGGCAAACAGCGCATGCGTCTGCGGATGCGGCGTGAGGACCACGGCATCGGCCAGGTAGGCGGCCCGCAGCGCAGCGTGCTGCGGCTCTTCAAGGGCAAAGTCGGTGAGTCGATTGTAGACCAGGTCGATCACCTGCCCGCGGCAGTGCAGACGCTCCCCGTCGAAGGAGAGCTCGGCCGGGTCGGCCACCATGGCGCCAATACCGTTCGCCTCGAACAACTGGCGAAAGAGTTCGAATTCTGGCGCCAGGTATTGCTCGCCCGGCCGCTGATCGACAATCACGATGTGCGCCAGCGGCCGCAGGGCCGCAGCGGATCGGGCCAGATGCCATTCCTCGCGAAACATGGCGACCAATGCCGCGTCGACCGGAGTCTGCGCCGGCATCATGCTGGCGACCGGCGCGCAGCAGGCCCGCTGCGCGCGCAACAGGCGCGCGTTCAACAGCGCCCCGCCCGCATTCGAGTTGATCTCGATCAACTGCGGGCCGTCAGGGCCGAGATGGAAGTCGTAACCCAGAAAGACGCCGGCGGCTCCGGGCGAGTAGCGAGCTACCGGCGGCGCATAGGCGAGAACCCGTTCGCGATAGGCGGGCAAGCTCACGACCTTTTCGAGCACAGCGATAATCCGCGCCATGCGCGCGAGATTCGCCTCGCTGACAAAGACCACGCTATTCGCAAACAGATGGGGTCGGGTCGCCAGCACCTCGGCGTGTGACACCGTGCCCTCGCCCTCTTCGAGCGCCCGTTTCAACGATTCGTGGTCAACGGAGATACAGACGCAATCACGATTGATCAGGTCGGCTGCAACGCGGCGGTCGGCCGCCAGCAAGCCGGATAAGGACGCAGGAAGATCTGTGTCCATGCGATCTAGGCAACCGGTCCGCTGGCAAAAAAAGCCAGCGCGTCAGCAAGGTCGCGCGTTCTCTTCATCGGTGGCAGGCTGCGCCAGATATGTTTGCCGTAGGGCTTGCTGATCAGCCGCGGGTCGCAGATCATCAGGACGCCGCGGTCGGTTTCGTCACGGATCAGGCGGCCTGCGCCCTGCTTGACGTTGATCACCGCACGTGGCAACTGGTACTCCATGAAGGCATTGCGACCGGCGCTCTTCAGCTTCTCGATGCGCGCCGAGAGCACCGGGTCATCCGGTGGCGCAAACGGCAACTTGTCGATCACCACCAGCGACAGCGCTTCGCCACGCACATCGACGCCCTCCCAGAAACTCTGACTGCCGATCAGAATGGCGTTGCCCAGTCGGCGAAAACGTTCGAGCAACTCGTTCTTGCTGCGTTCTCCCTGCAATAACAGGGGCAAGTCGAGCCCGTCACGTTGCAGCCACTCGGCGAGCAGCTCGTGCGTTCGACGCATCGCACGCAGGGAAGTACACAGAAAGAACGCCCTGCCACCGCTCGCCTTGAGCACCGGCAATGCCGCCTTGACCACCGCCTCGGTATAGCCGGCACTGTTCGGATCGGGCAGATTCCGCGGCGCGTACAGCAGGGCCTGCCGCGGGTAGTCGAAGGGACTCTCCCAACGCGCCGAGCAGGCGTCTCCCAGTCCCATCTCGCCGCAGTAGTGCGCAAAATCGTTCTGCACGGCGAGGGTTGCCGAAGTGAATATCCAGGCCCGCGGGTGTCCGCTCATCTGCTTCTGCATGATCTCTGCGATCGCCAGCGGCGTGGCATTGAGCTGCAGCGCGTGCGTATAGGTCTCGCCCCAGCGGACGAAGTCGGCATTGGCCCCGCTCTGCCAGGACTGCAGGCGGGTCAACAAGTCGCTCGCACGCCGCCAGCAGTTCTCGAGCCCTTCGGCGCGCTGTGCCTGCGTCTCGAGCAACGATGCCAGGGCTTCGAGGTCGGCGATCACCGCGGCCAGCGCACTCGCAAAGCCGGGCAGCGCTTCGAGCTGGACCAGCGCGTAGCGTGCAGGATCCACCGGCAAGGCCAGACGCAAGTCGCGAACGGCCTTTTCGAGCACGCGACACAACCTGGGCAGATCAAGGCAGTCCCGCGCCGAGGCCACCCCTTCGAGTTGCGCATCGCGTGCCAGTTCAAGCAGCTGCGCGGTGGACACGCTGTCGCCAAAAAACAGGCTGGCGACTTCGGGCAACTGATGGGCTTCATCAAAAATCACGGTGTTACAGGCCGGCAAAAGCTCTGCCGTGCCCTCGTCGCGGAGCATCACGTCAGCGAAAAAGAGGTGATGGTTGACCACCACCAGATCGGCTGCCAGTGCCTCGCGACGAGCGGCCAGCACGAAGCACTCCTTGTGGTTCGGACAGTCCTGACCAAGGCAGTTGTCACGCGTCGAGGTGACCATCGCCCACACCGTCGCGTTCTCAGGGACATCAGCGCACTCCGCCTTGTCACCGCTGCGTGTCTTGCGGGCGAACCGGGCGATCCGTTGCGCATGAGATGCGTCGTCACGGGAAAGGAAACGGCCGTCAGCCAGCGAACGCGCGAGGTGATAGTGGCAAAGGTAGTTGGCTCGCCCCTTGAGCAGCGCCACCTTGACCGGCGACTTGAGCGCCTGACGGATGGTGGGGATATCGCGCGTGAAGAGCTGGTCCTGCAGGTTGCGGGTACCGGTCGACACGATGACCTTTCCACCCGCAAGCAGCGCCGGCACCAGATAAGCATAGGTCTTGCCGGTGCCGGTGCCGGCCTCGGCGACCAGCACGCGATTGTCGGCCATCGCAGCAGCGATGCGCTCGGCGAGCTCAAGCTGCTGGCTGCGCAGGCGATAGCCGGGAACACCGGCCGCCAGCGGCCCATCTGCAGAAAAGACGTCGGAAAGCAAGGCGGTCATTGGCGGTTCGTCGGAGCCAACGGGAATCCTAACAGAAGCGGGCACGGCCAACCCACCCACCGCCGGAATCGACAACAAAATAGACGGTCAAGTCGATGCATCTCCGCCTCAAGAATGACAGCCGGTGCTGCAGGCACTTCGTCGACAGCGAGTCCAGGCGGCGTCTCGTCGGCGACCGGGATACACGCCCACCAGTCCGTGCCGCGAGCCCTAAGGCTCTGACAAAGCCACATCGCAGGCTTTGACGATCGGCGTGACGGTGACGGCCACATCAAGCTCGTGCGCGTCGCCCCCAAGAATGACGCCGCGCAGTGGTGAGACGTCGGCGAAATCGCGCCCCCAGGCCAGCGTGATGTGCTGGGTGTCTGGCAGCAGGTTGTTGGTCGGGTCGAAGTCCACCCAGCGGCCGCCTTCCAGTTCCGGGCAATACACCGAAACCCAGGCGTGTGAGGCATCAGCACCCACCATTCGGGGTTGGCCTGGTGGCGGATGGGTGAGCAGATAGCCGCTGACATAGCGCGCAGCGAGACCCTTTGAGCGCAGGCAGGATAGCATCAGGTGGGCGAAGTCCTGGCAGACACCACGCTTTTCGGCCAGCACCTTGAGCACCGGTGTAGCGACGGTGGTCGCCTCGGGATCGAACTCGAACTCGTTGTAGATGCGGCTCATCAGCGCCTGCACGGCCTCAAGCACCGGCCGCCCGGGCGTAAAGCACGGTTGCGCGTAGGCGGCAAACTCGTGCTTCACACGCACATAGGGCGACTCGAACTGGAAGCAACCGGCGTCGAGCAACACCGGCCGCGAGCCGTAAGCCAGCGCCTCGCGTACCGACTCCCACGCCGGCGACGCTCTCAGGTAGCCAGGTGTCGTCGACTGCGGCTGCCTGGCCTGGCCAGCAGTGATCGCCGGCGTACAAGCGCCCAGGGCAAGCAGTGCGTCAGCCGGCAAATGCGGCAAGACGTCAATCGTGCTCTCGGCGCGAACGGAAAGGCTGTCGTGGGGAAACTCGATGGCGAGCTCCATGACCGGATTACCGAAGCAGTCCAGGCGCTCGCGCACCGCGGTCACCGTCGGGTCGACGGTGATCTGGTGCGCCAGGCAGCGCTGCCATGCGCAGTCTCTCGGCGTCAGATGCAACAGCTGACGCGACAGAGACACCGGGCTCTCGTAACTGTAAATCGTCTCGTGAACAATATGATAGCGGGCTGGGAGCAGGTTCACGGCGATCACGAGGCGAGAGTGTAGCGGCTGACATCGCCGACATGGCTGAAAAAACGCATCGCCAGACGATCCGAAAGCGCCGCCGCAGCGAGGGAAATCTCCCCCAGCATGACCGCCAGATCAACGCAGGGATCGCAACCGCGGCAGTCGGTAAAACTCTGGCCCTCGAAACGCCCGAGGTCAAAGCTCTGCAGGCGTGCCCCAGCCGAACGCAGGGCTTCGTCACGGGGACCGCCGAGCAGGCGCGTCAGATTGTCCAGGTAACGGACCAGGATCTGCAGTTGAAAGGCGACCGAATGCGGGTTGCCTTCGTCAAAAACGATCAGGTCCAGCGCCGGCAGGACCTGTGGCTGGATCATGTAGCGCGAGCGGTAGGTGATGATGCTGTCGGTCAGCTCCAGCAACCACTCGAGGCTGCCGGCAGCGCGTGCCGACTCCAGGCGGAGAAAGCCGGAAACCGCGTTGGCAAGGAAGACGAGGCGTTCGATGCGCCGGCCGATCATCAGAAAACGCCAGCCGTCGTCGCGGGTCATGTTGTCCATCGCGAAGCCGGCCAGCGACGAGGAAGTCAGCAGGACCTGATCGAGAAAGGCGAGCGCCTCGCCGAGCTCGGGCTGAGCGACCTCGGTCATGCCTTCGCTGTAACGTTGCAGTTGGTGTTGCAGACGGTTGATCGCATGCCAGTTGTCGAGCGAGAAGCGCTCGCGTACCTGGGTTGCCACCCACAGCAGGCGGCGGATGTCGCCGGCCAGACCGTCACCCCACTCCTTGCTGCAAATGGCGCTGAGCATCTGCTTTTCGCGCGACCAGTCGGCAGCCACAGCTTTGGCCTTGGTGGCACTGTTGGCTTCGGCCTCCGCGCTTGGCAGCAGTTGCAGGACACGGCAGAGGTCGACGGCCGAGATGAGGGCCGGCAGTGTGTCGACGCCGGCATCGACCAGGCGTGAAAGCGCGACGCGCAAGAGGCGGGAAGTCTTGTCACAGCGTTCGGCGTAGCGGCCAAACCAGTACAGGCTTTCGACCACCCGCGAGGACAGGTTGCGGCCACCACGCACCAGGTCGGCCTTGCCAACCGAATGCTTGAGCAGGCTGAAGGTATTGACCGCCTGATCCGTCAACACCCAGGTGTCCTTGCTCGAACCGCCGCGCTGCATGGAGATGACTCGCGCATTGGAGACGGCAGAGACGCGCGTCAGTCCCCCCGGCATGACCACATGGCCACCCGGGGTGGCGGCGACAAAGACGCGCAGGCCCACGCCGCGCGGCAATAGACGCCGGGCATGGGTCGTGCTCCACGCCGGCGCCTGCGAGAAATTCACCAGCTCCTGCGCGACATAGGCCTGCGGCCTGGCGCGCAGGCGGGCAATCATCGCTTCGCGTTTGCTGCCGGTCAGCTCATTGCCGAAAATCGGATCGAAACGCTGCGAGGGGTAGGAACCCTTGATCACCAGTTCGTCGAGGTGGTCGATGGTGAACTCCAGCGCCGCCTGCTCGCCACACCACCATGTCGCCACCGAAGGCATCTTCAGCGGCTCGCCGAGCAGCTTCTCGCAGATACCGGGCAGGAAGCCGGGCAGCGCCGCCGACTCGAGCAGGCCACTGCCGAGCGCATTGGCAACCAGGACATTGCCCGCGCGTACCGCCTGCAGCAGGCCGGGAACGCCGAGCGCCGAATCGCCGCGCAGTTCAAGCGGATCGCAGTAATCGTCGTCGAGTCGCCGCAGGATGGCGTGCACGCGGCGCAAGCCGCTCAGCGTCCGCAGGTAAACGCACTCGCCGCGCACCGTCAGATCGTGTCCCTCGACCAGTGGAAAACCCAGATAGCGCGCCAGATAAGCGTGCTCGAAATAGGTTTCGTTGTAGGGACCCGGCGTCAACAGAACGATCAGCGGTGCTTCGCTGGTCGGCGCCGCCCAGTAGGCCAGGCTGTCCTGCAGCTCGCGGAAAAACGAGGCGAGGTGCTGGACATGCAGATCGCGAAACTGCTCGGGAAAAACCCGGCCAATGATGGTTCGGTTCTCGAGGGCATAACCCGCACCGGAGGGCGCCTGCGTGCGGTCGGCAATCACCCACCAGCGCCCATCAGGCGAACGCGCAAGATCGGCCGCGTAGAGGTGCAGCCAGGTTTCGCCAGGCTGCTGGACAGCCTGGCACGGCCAGAGAAAATTGTTGTGACCAAACACCAGTGCCGGCGGCAGGCTGCCGTCCTTGAGCAGATCCTGCGGGCCATAGAGGTCCTTCAGCACGGCATTGAGCAAACGGGCCCGCTGCGTTACGGCGCTGGCCAGTTCCTGCCACTCGACAGGTGACAGGATCAGCGGCAGCGGATCGAGCTCCCAGGGCCTATCTGCTCCCTTGGGATCGGCGTAGACATTGTAGGTGACACCGTTCTCGAGGATTCGCCGGCGCACATAATCGAGCCGGTGCCGCATCTGCTCGGGCGTTGCCGCGTCAAGGTGGGCAACGAAGGGGTGCCACGACGCGCGAACGCTGCCATCCTCGGCGAGCATTTCGTCGAAGCGGTCGGTTTTCTTCAGGTAACTCGAAAGCAGGGAACGCGGCATGAACGAAACAGGCGCGGGAGTTCTTCCCGCGCCGAGTGTTTTCAGGATCGCCGCAAGTCTAGCGTAAACGGGAAGCCAGCATTGGCTGGCGTGGGTTGCACGTCGATCACACCAGGCGTATGGCCGAAGGGAATGAAGCGCGCAAGGCGGCGGCCTTCGGCCTCGTTGGCATTGACCGGGTAGCGGTCGGGGTTGCGCCCGCCGGGATGTTCGACGTGATATTGGCAACCACCGAGCGAGCGCCTCATCCACGTGTCGACCAGATCGAAGACCAGTGGCGCATGCACGCCAATCGTCGGATGCAGCGCCGAGGGCGGGTTCCACGCCCGGTAGCGGACGCCGGAGACAAACTCGCCAACCTTGCCGGTCGCGCGCAGCGGCAAAGCGCGGCCGTTGCAACTAACGAGGTAACGATCGCTGGCCATGCCGCTCACCTTGATCTGCACGCGCTCGAGCGACGAGTCGACGTAGCGTGCCGTGCCGCCGATCGCCCCCTCCTCGCCCATCACATGCCACGGTTCGAGCGCGTGTCGCAGTTCCAGGTCGATGCCCTGTGCCGAAATGCTGCCGTGCACCGGAAAACGGAACTCGAAATGCGGCGCAAACCACACGCTCTCGAGCGGATAGCCGGCAGCACGCATCTCGGCAATGACGTCGTCGAAGTCCTGCTGGACGAAGTGGGGCAGCATGAAGCGGTCGTGTAGCTCGGTCCCCCAGCGGACCAGCCGCTCCGGCGCGTACGGCGAGCGCCAGAAGCGCGCGATCAATGCCCGCAGCAGCAGTTGCTGGGCCAACGACATGCGTGCATGCGGCGGCATTTCGAAAGCGCGCATCTCGAGCAGTCCGAGGCGGCCGGTCGGGCCGTCGGGTGAGTAGAGCTTGTCGATACAGAACTCCGCGCGATGCGTGTTGCCGGTCGAGTCAATCAGCAGGTTGCGCAGCACGCGGTCGATGACCCAGGGCGCGACGCACTCACTGCCATCGCCTGACGGCGGCGGGAACTGGCTGAAAGCGATCTCGAGTTCATACACCGAATCATTGCGTGCCTCATCGACGCGCGGCGACTGACTGGTCGGGCCAATGAACAGGCCCGAAAAAAGATACGACAGCGACGGGTGGTTGTGCCAGTAACTGATCAGGCTGCGCAACAGGTCAGGGCGGCGGAGGAATGGCGAGTCGAGGGCGGTGGCCCCACCGAAAACGAAATGGTTGCCGCCGCCGGTGCCCGTATGGCGGCCGTCGAGCATGAACTTCTCGGTGCACAAGCGCGACAGGTGCGCCGCCTCATAGAGATGCGTCGTCCTTTCCACCAGTTCATCCCAGGTGGCAGACGGCTGAATGTTGACTTCGATCACCCCGGGGTCGGGGGTGACACGGAAGTTGGTCAGTCGTGGATCGGACGGCGGCTCGTAACCTTCGACGATGATCGGCGAGGCGAGCGCCTCGGCAGTGGCTTCGACGGCTGCCACCAGTTCGAGATAGTCGTCGAGCGTTTCGGTCGGCGGCATGAAGATATACAACACGCCGTTGCGGGCTTGCGCCGAAACGGACGTACGCGTCACGGCTGCCGCCGGTGTCGTCACCGGCAGGAGTCGAGCGCCACCTTCTTCGCCGACGTGCGTCAACGCGTCCGACAGTCGTTCGAGCGCCCGCTCGGCGAAATGCTCGCCGGTGACGGCGGCCTGCTCGGCAGCCAGGCTCTCGCTGTGGCTGATGACTACCTGAGCCCTGATCTCGGCATGCGGACGCAGCGGCGGGAAAGCCTGCGTCGGATCGGGTGCGTGGATGTAGGGATAGTCCTCTTTGGCCACCCAGGGCTGTGAGTCTAGCGGCAAGCGATAACCGATCGGTGAATCGCCCGGCACCAGGTAGCAGCGACCACTGCGCAGGAACCACTGGCCGCTCCGCCAGCCAGTCTGGGGATCGCGCTTCAGTGGCAGGACATAGCCGACCACCTTGTCGAGTCCCTGACGAAAAACCTTCGCCAAGCGCTCGCGTTCAAGCGGGTCATCGAGGCGGGAACGAAAGGGGTCCACGTTGGCTGGCAGACGGTGCTCACGCCAGAGGTAGTAGAAAACATCCTCGCAGGCCGGAAAAACATGCTTCGGGTTGACCGCCAGCCGCTCGGCGAGCTGGTGCAGGAAGCGCCCGGCGAGAACGTCATCGGCGCCGTAGTCGCGGGTCTCGTCGGCATACAGCGCGGGATTGTTCCACACCGGCTGGCCGTCGCGCCGCCAGTAGCAGTTCAGTGACCAGCGCGGCAGTTGCTCGCCCGGATACCACTTGCCCTGACCGAAGTGCTGCAACCCCTGCGGCGCATACTTCTCACGCAGACGGTGAAAGACTTCCGCTGCCCGCGTCCGCTTGGTCGGCCCGAGGGCATCGATGTTCCATTCCGCACCGTCATGGTCGTCGATCGAGACAAAGGTCGGTTCACCGCCCATCGTCAGACGGACGTCGCCGCCAGCCAGCTCGGCATCGATCTGATGGCCCAGCGCCTCGATTGCCGACCACTGCTCCTCGCTGTACGGCCGGGTCACCCGCGGCGCCTCCCAAACGCGTTCGATCTTCATGTGGTGCTCGAATTCGCATTCGCAGGCCTCGGTGAAGCCCGTGATCGGTGCTGCCGACGACGGTTGCGGCGAGCACGCCAGCGGGATGTGCCCCTCGCCGGCGAACAGGCCCGAGGTCGGGTCGAGGCCAATCCAGCCAGCTCCCGGCAGGTACACCTCGCACCAGGCGTGCAAATCGGTGAAGTCATGATCGGTGCCGGAAGGCCCGTCGAGCGACTTCACGTCGGGTACCAACTGGATCAGATAGCCGGAGACGAAGCGTGCTGCCAGCCCCAGATGACGCAGCACCTGCACCAGCAGCCAGGCCGAATCACGGCACGAGCCACGCGCCAGTTCGAGGGTCTCCTCAGGTGTCTGGACGCCAGGCTCAAGCCGGATGACATAGCCGACCGCACGTTGTACCTGCTGATTGAGGTCGACCAGAAAGTCGACGCTGGCCCGCGGTGCCGAGGGCACCGTATCCAGGAAACCTCGCAGGAGGGGCGTCAGCGGCAGGCGGTGCAGGTAGGGTTCGAGCTCTTCCTGTTGCCAGTCCTGGTACTGGAAAGGGAATGTCGCGGCATAGGGCTCGGGAAAGAAGTCGAAGGGGTTGATCACCGACATGCTGACCACCAGGTCGACTTCGACACAAAACTCGCGCGTCTTCTCGGGAAAAACCAGGCGCGCCAGGTAGTTCGCCTGCGGATCCTGCTGCCAGTTGA
The DNA here is from genome assembly GCA_017302435.1 of Candidatus Accumulibacter necessarius. Lineage (GTDB taxonomy): Bacteria > Pseudomonadota > Gammaproteobacteria > Burkholderiales > Rhodocyclaceae > Accumulibacter > Accumulibacter necessarius. The sequence goes on along the minus strand of JAFLDL010000001.1, from coordinate 7,235 downwards.
TGAAATGCTGCGCCGGGGTGACCTTCAGCGAGTAGCTGAGGATGGGCGTACGCGAGTGCGGTGCCGGCCGCAGGCGAACCACCTGTGGCGAAAGCGCAATCAGACGGTCGTAACGGTAGTGTGTACGGTGATTGAGGGCAACATGAATGGACACGGTCAACTCCGGAGCAAAGGATCACACAGGATGCTAGCAAGAATCGATCCAGATCACAGGCATCATTTAGGCGGAATTTCGGCAATGAACGCCCTGCAATGGTGCATCGCCGTGACAACTCAGAGTTGCAATTGCTTCAGCAATTCGGTTTCCAGCCTGACACGGCTGGTGCTTTCCTCGAGATGCCCGCCGCTGATCAGGAAGGTGTCTTCGACCCGCTCACCCAGCGTGGCAATCTTGGCCGTATGCAGGCTGGCGCCATGTCCGGCCAGTTCTCGCGCAACAATGAAGAGCAAGCCCGGGCGATCCGCGGCGACAACGGTCAGCACAAACAACTTCCCGGTCTCGTCGGCTTCGAGACTGACCAGCGGCTGGATGCTGACCAGCGGTTGAATCGGGAAGTGCCTGACCTGCCGTGAAATGCGCCCGTTTGCGGGCACATCCGGAGGTGCCTGGTGCGCCAGTCGATCGCCAAGTTCGTGCTCGACGTAGCTGATCATTTCACGGTCGCCGTCACGACCACTGACGTCAAGCAGCATGAAGGTGTCGAGGGCGTAGCCGTGATGCGTGGTGTGGATCCTGGCGTCGACGATGCTGTAGCCGGCACGGCTGAAAAATCCGACCATGCGCAGAAAGAGGTCCGCCTGATCGAGCGTGTACACCATCACTTCCAGGCCCTCGCCAAGCGGATTGAGGCGCGCCCTGACCACCGGCTGGTCGGTGTCGATGCGATCGTGCAGCGCGCGCGCGTGCCAGGCGATTTCCTCGGCCGATTGACGCAGGAAATACACCGTATCGAGCTGCTCCCACAGAGCTTCGTGCGCGGCTTCTGGCAACGCGAAATAGCGCATCAGACGTTGCGCTTCCCGCTGTCTCTGCGCGATGGCGCCGCCGGTCATCAGCGTCGCGTCACTCGACAGCAGGCAGCGACGGGTCGCCCTGAACAGTTGTTCGAGCAGCTGCCCCTTCCAGGTATTCCAGACCTTCGGGCTGGTGCCGCGGATATCGGCCACGGTCAGCAGATAGAGTGCGATCAGATGGCGTTCGTCGCCGACAATGCGGGCGAAATCGCCCACCACGGCAGGGTCGGAAAGGTCCTGCTTCTGCGCCACGCGGGACATCAGGAGATGCTGGCGAACCAGCCAGACGATCAGTTCCGTGTCTTCAGCGCCCACCCCGTGATCCGCACAAAACGCCTGTGCATCGATCGCTCCGAGCTCGGAATGATCACCGCCACGCCCCTTGGCGATATCGTGAAACAGGGCCGCAATGTAAAGGATCCAGGGATCGCCGAAGTCGCTGATCAGGCGACTGCAGAACGGGTACTCGTGCGCGAACTCCGCCATCGCAAAGCGGCGCAGGTTGCGCACCACCTGCAGAATGTGCTGATCGACGGTATAGACGTGGAACAGATCGTGCTGCATTTGGCCGACAATGCGTCCGAAGCCAGGCAGATAGCGACCCAGAACGCCGGACTGGTTCATCCGCCGGAAGACCTGCAGCAGCCGATGCTCCTGCTTGAAAATAGCCAGGAAGCGCGTGCGGTTCTCCGGCTCGCGGCGGAATTCGTCGTCGATCAGCTGGCGCGCGCGCCACAGAGCGCGTTGAGCGCGCGCAGTCATCCCCTTCAGTTCGGCATGTTCCTGGAGAAGCAGAAAGGCCTCGAGAATGGCCGCAGGTCTTGCGTTGAACACCTCCTCATCGATCACGTCGAGAAACTCGTGGACATTCTGGAAGCGCTCATTGATTGGCTGCGGCGGCTCATCGGGAGGCGGAAAAAGCGCCGCGCCAATGTTCTGAAGCAGGATGGCGTTGATCTGGGTGACGGTCTTGGCTGTCCGGTAGTATTGCTGCATCAGTTGCTCGCTGGACCGGCGCGTGGCCGTGGCAGCGAAACCGAGTTGCTCGGCGAGTGCCGTCTGGTACTCGAAGAGCAGGCGATCTTCCCGGCGCCCGGCTTGCAGGTGTAGCTGCGTACGCAGCAGACGCAGGAAGGCCTCGCAGGTTTCGAGGACTCGCCCCTCCTCGTCGGTGATGAAGCCGCGCTGCTCGAGATCCTTCCAGCACTTGCCGTAGCCCGCTGCCTGAGCAATCCACAGGATCAGCTGCAGATCGCGCAGTCCCCCGGGCCCGTCCTTGCAGTTCGCTTCCAGGCTGTAGGGCGTGTCGCTGAAGCGCTGATGACGGTCTTCCTGCTCCACCCGCTTGGTCTGGAAAAAAACGCGTGCGTCCAGACTGCCCTTGACAATCGACGAGAAGCCTGCGAAGAGCCTGGCACTGCCGGTCAGCAGGCGGGATTCGATCATCGCTGTCTGAACCGTGATGTCGCCGGCAGCCTCCTCCAGACACTGCTCGATGGTGCGCACGCTGTGGCCGATTTCGAGGCCAATGTCCCAGAAGAGGCAGACCAGTTGCTCGAGTTGCGCGGCCAGCAAGCTGTCGGCCTGCTCCGGCAGCAGGATCAGCAGATCGACGTCCGACGCCGGGTACAGCTCGCCTCGACCGTAACCGCCGACTGCAATCAGTGCGAGCGCAGGCGGCATGGCCAGTTCGTGCCAGAGTTTGCAGAGGACTTCGTCAATCAAGCGGCAGCGTTGGTGCAGCAGTCGCGCGGCATCACGCTCGGCGAGATACTGCTCGCGGATCACCCGCTGTCCATCCTGCAGGCGGGTCTTCAAGGACTCGGTCAAGGCCTGGCGCGCGACGACCTCGGTCTTCATCGCCGTCCGCCGGCTGGCGCCGCTCGATAGGCGCGCAGGAGGGGCACGAAGGCTGTCGGCGCCAGCCAGTGCCTGGCCAACCAGGACCAGTGCCGCACGCTGCCTCGCATCAGCAGCCAGGGCCAGGCAAACAAAGGGTAGGTGGTCAAGCGCTCCTGTTCGAGCAGATCGAGCAGGATCTGTAGCGCAGCGCCCCAATAACAGGAGCTGCCTCGCTCGCCGGTCATCAATTCCGCCTGACAAGTCGCTTGCTGCCACAGCGCTTCGGCGCGGCTGTCACTCACGCCGGCCCTGTGGGCAAGCCAGGGAAGCACCATCGGTAGTTTCATCTCGTACTCCGCTGATCAATCAACAAGGCCCGCAAATGCGGGTCGGGCTACTCTCTCAGGCCGGACCGTGCAGTGCCGCCTGGCGCCTGATCGAAAGGGTTTCAACCACCTCAAGCAAGATTCGTGCAAGGCTGGTTTCCGCTTGGTATGTGTTTTGCTTGGATTCAGGCGAAGCGTGCCGTGATCGATTGCGGCTGAACACCGGGAGGAAAGTGCTGCCACTTGCAGCAGCCGTCGCCGAGAGCAGCCGGGAGCCGGGCAGGAGAACGGATCCCGGAGCAGCAATGGGCACAAGGCCGGTGCGCCAAGTTGGCGCCAAGCCCCAAAAGGGGGCGGCGATCGCCCTGCCAGCCATGCGGGAAGGCGCGCAGGCCGAAGGCGGAGAGAGGCTGCGCAGCTTCAAGCTTGAAAAGAGCCGTACTGCTGTCAAAACATCTGGAGAGGAGCGAAATCATGGCAACCGAACGCAAGGCCACCTTGACCGTACCCGGGGAGACTCCCGTGCATTTCCCGGTCATCGTGCCAACGCACGGCCGGGATTGTCTCGATATTCGTACGCTGGGCACGAGGACCGGGCGCTTCGCCTACGACTCGGGCTTCGAGTCGACCGCGAGTTGCAAGTCGAAAATCACCTTCATTGATGGCCAGCAGGGTGAGCTTCTTTATCGCGGCTATCCGGTCGAGCAGCTTGCCAGGCATTGCGACTTTCTCGAGGTCGCCTGTCTGCTGAAGAATGGCGAGCTGCCAGATACCCGGCAGAAACAGGCGTTTGACGCTGCGATCCGAAAGAATGCCCCGGTACACGAGCAGATGGTCAAGTTTTACCAGGGCTTCCGGCGAGATGCCCGACCGATGTCGGTCATGGTTGGCGTGGTCGGCGCCTTGTCGGCCTTCCATCATGAAGCAGCGGATTTCTCCGATGCCGAGGAACGTAACCTCAGCTTCCATCGCATTGTGGCCAGGATGCCGACGATTGTCGCCATGGCCTACAAATACTCGATCGGCGAGCCCTTCATGAGCCCGCGCCACGATCTCGGCTACGCCGCCAACTTTCTCTACATGATGTTCGCCACCCCCCGCGAAGCCTTCCGACCGAACCCGGTCCTCGTGCGCGCGCTCGACAGGCTGCTCATCGTGCACGCCGAATACGGGCAGGATGCCTCGACGTCGACCGTGCGCATGGCTGGTTCATCGGGTGCCAATCCGTTCGCCTGCGTTTCCGCAGCCATCGCCAGCCTCTCCGGCCCGGCGCATGGCGGGGCCAGCGAGGCCTGCCTGGCGCAGCTGGCGGCAATCGGCGACGTCTCGTGCGTCGCTCAGTTCGTCGCCCGCGCCAGAGACGAACGCGACAGCTTCCGGCTGACGGGCTTCGGCCCCTCGGTGTACAGCAGCTTCGATCCGCGGGCAAAGCTGCTGCGCGAAGTGTGCGACGAGATCCTGCCCGAACTCGGGCTGGAGGATCATCGCCTCTTCAAGGTGGCAAGGGCACTTGAAAAAGTTGCGCTCGAGGATCCCTATTTCGTCGAGCACAAACTCTACCCAAACGTCGACTTCTATTCCGGCATCCTGCAGAAGGCACTCGGCATTCCACCCTCGATGTTCGCCTGCACCCTCGCCCTCGCCCGCACGCCTGGCTGGATGGCACACTGGGAAGAAATGCTGGACGATGCGGAATTCAAGATCGCCCGCCCGCGCCAGCTCTACACCGGTGTGAGCAGGCGTCACCTGATGGCGTTGTCGCCTTCCAGAAACGGCTGAAGAACCGTCATTGCCGCATGCGCCAAGGTAGCAGGAGCAGGCTGGTCAGCGAACGGTCCGGGCAGCAGGCGGCCAGTCGGGTGATAGCGGCACCCACCAGGGGAGGCCCCACTCGCCGACAGCGCCGACCCCCTATTTGAAAACCATCGTTTCGACACGTTCGGGGATCTCGGGCAAGGCGCCAACGCGCGGTGACTGCCCACGCAATACCGAGTTGCCCTCAAACAGGGTGCGCTGGTCTATGGGCGCGGGCGCCAGCCAGTGCGACTCAAGCATCTGGCCGCTCTGCCCGTAGGCGGCGAGCGCGTTGCCGTAGCACGTCGCCTCCACGTCCTGCTGTGGGATGCCTCGCTCGAGCATGAGCCGCGCGGTCTTCGGCACCGCCAACGGATCAGAGACACCCCAGTCGGCACTTGAGTCAACGAAGATGCGCTCGGATCCATACTGACGAACGATCTCGACCATCCGTTCGTTGCCCATCTTGGTATTGGGATAGATCGTGAAGCCAGCCCAGAAGCCGCGGTCGAGCACGTCGCGCACGGTCTCCTCGTTGTTGTGGTCGATGATCACCCGCCCGGGAGCCATGCCCATCTCGATCGCCACGTCCATGCTGCGGATCGTGCCGGACTTCTTGTCCCGGTGCGGCGTGTGCACCATTACGAGCATGTCGAACTCGCAGGCAAGTGCGAGCTGGGCACGGTAGTACTTGTCCTCGCTCACCGTCTGGTCGTCGTAGCCGATTTCGCCGACGGCAACCACGCCCTCCTTGGCCAGGTAGCGCGGCAGGATATCCATCACCTGTTCGGCGAGCGCCTCGTTATTGGCCTCCTTGCTGTTCAGCCCGATGGTGCAGTAGTGACGGATGCCGAACTGCGAGGCGCGGAAGCGCTCCCAGCCGACGATGCTCGACAGATAGTCGATGTAGCTACCGACGCTGGTACGCGGCTGCCCAAGCCAGAAGGCGGGTTCGATGACAGCGACAATGCCGGCGGCAACCATCCGTTCGTAGTCGTCCGTGGTGCGTGCCGCCATGTGGATATGCGGGTCGATGAAACGCATCGCTCTTCTCCCTTGGGTCAGTTGAACTCGAGTGCGGATTTCCAGTCGATGCCGCGCGCCGCCACGGCGTCACGCAATGCGGCATGGCGATCGAGGAGGTGGCGGGCTTCGGGATCGGAGGCGCTGCGCAAGGCGAGCACGGCAGCGGCGCGCTCGGGCGGCGTGCCCGTCTCCAGCACCCGTCCAAGGTCCGCGAGCAACGGACCCGACGCGAATGGACCCACGCACCGCCACAGTTCCGGGCTCACCTGCCGGCCGGCAGACCAGCGTTCATGCGCGTAGTCGCCGAGCATGCGCGCGAGGGTGGCATTGGCCCGGCTGTCCAGACCGACGATCGGGGCAAGCGTACTGCCGACGAAAAGCGCCTTCAGCACCATCTGGTTCCAGGCATCTTCCGGCAGCTGCTCGGCAGGATAGGGATTGCGGTGTGCGACCGCCTCGAATACCACCTTCATGTTCGTGCGCAGGCCTTCGGCCGCACGCAGGCGATGGCGGGGAGGATCCGGGTAGATCGGCAAGCCGCAGTAGAACGCCACCAGTTCGTCCAGATCCGCTGTGGCGCAAAGTTGGTCAAGGCGGCGCACAAAGGTATCGCTGTCGGTCGCCGCCGCGAGCAGCAGGCGGATGCGTGCGGCCTGGTCGACGGTCCATGGCGCCGGATCCCAGCCCGGCCGCGCCTTCTCGGCGACGGCCAGCGCCGTCGCATCGAGCGCCAGAGGCGCCTTTCCGAGCTTGCGGGAAGCCAGGCTGATGCAGCGGAACAGGTCGCGATCCGTGCCCCCGCCCTTCAGCGTCGCCACGGATTCGCGCAACCATTGCGCACTTGCCGCGTCGAGACGCTGATCTAGCCAATGCTGCAACGCTGCCTCAGGGGTCATGCCATCGCCTCCCGCCTTTCCATGAACCGCTTGTCAATGCTACGGCTGCAAACACGTGATCCAGCCAGGGTTGCTCGCCACCGCGGCAGGCGCGGGCTCGTTCGCGAGCAGGCCGGATGCCGTCATGATGCACAGCGGCCGGCTCTCCAACCGAAAAATAGAAAATCAAATCGCAGCGGCAAGAGTATAGCTGATTAGCGCTATTCTTTAACCTGATTAGCAATGAACGTCAGCCGCCCGAATCGAGCGCTGGGGCAGCGGCGAGCAGGCTACGGCGGCGAGCAGGAGCCGCGCGTTCAAGGTCCTGAGATCGAATCGGCGGTTGAATCGGTAGGCG